>JANXML010000177.1 GCA_025354645.1 Arcicella sp.
AAAGAACAAATTGACCCAATAGATTATCTCAGTAAAGATTCTCTTTTCTATGCAGTTAATCGCTGCTTGGCTCAGTTAGGAAAATCTTGGGAAATTAATTTCTCCGATTTTAACATAAACTAATTATTAACTGGTACTTACCTTGAAATATAAGGAATTAACCCAACATCTTTCGGAAGAGGATTTAGAGAAAACCTACCGTGAAGGTTCGTGGACGATTCGCCAAGTGGTGCATCATGTGGCGGATACGCATTTGTTTCACTTTATCAGACTTAAACACGCCTTAACGGAAGAAAATGCTGTGGGTGTGATTGGGAATGTAAACGCTTGGGCAGTTCTGCCCGATACTCAAAAAGCTCCCATAGCGGACTCTTTGCAAATGATTGAAAGTACGCATAAACGTTATGCGTATGTGTTTGCGAATATTCCTGCAAGTGATTATGGCAGAACGTATTTTCATCCATTTCGTCAAATAAATGTAACCGTTCCGCAGGCATTGGACATGGTAATTTGGCATTTAAAGCATCATTTGGGGCATATTGAGATTGCGTTGAGGACGTAAATGATGTTCAAGCGGTTGTCATTGCGAGGCACGAAGCAATCTGTTAGATTGATGAAAATAAGTTTAGAAATCATTTTCCGTAAGCGAACAGATTGCTTCCCTGCGGTCGCAATGACATTCATTTTTAAACGAAATTGACTTTTAATAATTACGAATAAACACAAAACATAAACTCAAAATATGAACTTTGAAACCCTCCAATTACACGCAGGTCAAGAAATCGACCCTGTAACGCAGTCTCGGGCTGTGCCTATTTATCAAACAACAGCGTATCAGTTTAAAGATTCTGCTCATGGTGCAAGACTTTTTGCGTTACAAGAATTTGGCAATATTTATACTCGTTTGATGAACCCAACTAACGATGTTTTCGAGAAACGTGTGGCGGCTCTGGAAGGTGGTGTGGCGGCTTTGGCTACGTCTTCGGGACATTCAGCTCAATTTTTGGCGATAAATAACATCACTTCGGTAGGTGATAATTTTGTTACGACTTCGCATTTGTATGGTGGTTCGTACAATCAATTTAAAAATTCATTCAAGAACATTGGCGTTGAGGCTCGTTTTGCTGATGGCGTAAATGTGGCAAGTTTTGAGCCTTTGATTGACGACAAAACCAAAGCGATTTATTTGGAAACCATCGGAAATCCAGGTTTGTCAGTGCCTGATTTTGAGGCATTTGCGGCTTTGGCGAAGAAATACGATTTGCCCATTATTGTGGATAATACCTTCGGGGCGGGCGGTGCTATTTGCCAGCCTTTGAAATGGGGTGCTCATATTTTGGTAGAATCTGCCACCAAATGGATTGGCGGACACGGTACGTCAATGGGTGGCGTGATTGTGGATGCGGGTACGTTCAACTGGGGCAATGGCAAATATCCACAGTTTACGGAGCCATCACCAAGTTATCATGGTTTAGTAATGAATGATGTTTTTGGCATCGGTGGACCATTTGGTAATATTCAGTTTATCATTCGTTGTCGTGTGGAAGGCTTGCGTGATTGGGGTCCTGCACAAAGTCCGTTCAATTCGTTTTTGTTGATTCAGGGCTTGGAAACGCTTTCTTTGCGAGTAGAACGCACGTGTGAAAATGCCCTTGCCTTGGCAAAATGGTTACAAAATCATGAGGCGGTTGAGTCAGTAAATTACCCAGGATTAGAAAATCATGCGTATCACGAAACTGCCAGTAAATATCTGACTCGTGGGTTTGGGGGAGTGCTTTCGTTCAAATTGAAGGGAGACAGAGCCTTGGCGGAGAAATTCGTGAATAGCCTAACGCTGATTTCGCATTTGGCAAACGTAGGTGATTCTAAAACGTTGATTATTCACCCAGCCTCAACTACGCACTCGCAATTATCAGAAAGCGAACAATTATCGGCAGGCGTTGAGCCAAATATGTTGAGAATTTCTTTGGGAATTGAGCATATTGAAGATATTAAAGCGGATATTTTTGAGGCTTTGGGGGTTTGAGAAAAGCATAAAACCTTGACAAATTTACAATTGGACTGCAAATTTGTCAAAGTTTTGAAGAATAGTGAAACATAAAATGCTAAAAACCAGACTAATCTCCATCACCATAGCCATACTCCTAATCCCCATCGGTTTAGCGAGCAGACAGTATGGTAATGAATGGATTAAACTCTATTTAGGCGATGTCTTGTGGGCGGCTATGATTTATTGGGGTTTCAAGTTTTTGTTTGCCCACGAGCCTAAAAGAACGGCTTTTTATGCCCTAACGTTTTGCTTTTTGATAGAATTCAGCCAATTATATCACGCACCGTGGATTGATGCAATCCGTCATACTCGCTTGGGTGGTTTGGTGCTGGGCTTTGGCTTTCTTTGGAGTGATTTGGTTTGTTATTTGGTGGGGGTGTTTGGGAGTTATTGGGGAGGCAAAATGGGTGTTTGATGTCATTGCGAGGCACGAAGCAATCTGCATGGTTGATGCGAGTAAGTTTGAATATCATTTCTCGTAATCCTACAGATTGCTTTGTACCTCGCAATGACAACCATTTGAATATCATTTGTCATAAGCTGACAGATTAGTTTAACGAAACTCCAATTCCCTTTGGTTGCAATGACAGTTAAGAGAACATTTTTTATTATTTCCTTTGATTATTTCCAACATTGAAAACAACTACTTTTAAATACAATAAACCCTTCAATTTAGAAGCAGGTGGCATTTTACCCGAAATTGAACTGAGTTATCAAGCATTAGGCGAACTCAATTCCGACCGCTCAAATGTCGTGTGGGTGTGTCATGCCTTCACGGGTTCGCAGGATGCGGAGGATTGGTGGCAGGGCTTAATTGGTCGTGGAAAATTGTTCGACCCCGATAAACATTTTATTGTTTGCGCAAACGTTTTAGGTTCGCATTATGGTAGTACGGGACCTCTTTCAATTAATCCCGAAACTTCCAACCCATATTATCACGACTTTCCTTTAATCACGATTCGAGATATTGTTAATTCTTTTGATGTTTTGCGTGAATATTTAAAAATTGACAAGATTTTTACTTGTATTGGTGGATCATTGGGTGGGCAACAATGCGTTGAATGGGCAATTTCTCAACCCGAACTCATTGAAAATTTGATACTTATCGCCACTAATGCCCAACATTCTCCTTGGGGAATTGCCTTTAATGAATCCCAAAGAATGTCAATTGAAGTTGATCCAACTTGGATAGAAAGTAATGCACAAGCGGGACTCAAAGGCATGATGGCGGCAAGGGCAACGGCATTGATTTCGTATCGAAATTATGAAACGTATGGCGTTACGCAAGCCCGTCGAGATGAACCTTTGGGAAAGTCGCACAGGGCTGTAACGTATCAGCGTTATCAGGGTGAAAAACTCGCACAACGCTTCAATGCTTTTTCGTATTATGTACTCTCACAAGTGATGGATTCGCAGGATGTGGGACGTGGGCGAGGCGGTGCAATTAAGGCTTTATCTCAAATAAAATCCAGAACTCTGGTGATGGGAATCAAGTCAGATGCTTTGTTTCCGATAAATGAGCAAGCATTTTTGGCAAAACACATTCCAGATTCTACGTTTCAATCCTTAGATTCTTTGTATGGACACGATGGTTTTTTGATTGAAAGTCAATTGATAACGAAAGCGATAAAACTTTGGCAAAAATTCATCCGTTTTGATGTAAATCCGATGTATGATTTCTTTAAGAAATTGGAGCGGAAGGGAGAGTTGGTATGAATATTTCAGTTCATTTTAAGGAAGCCATTGCTCAAAGTGAAGGCTTCTTTTTTACCACTTCCGAAGATTTCGCTCATACCATTCTCTCGGAGTTTTTAAGTAAACGCCTGATAACCAATAATATACCAACAAACTACTCGACGTTCCAAGCATTGAGCCCGCCAACACATCAACTGGAAAATGTTGGAATAAATAACATCGAGAATAACCTGTCAACCATGCCAAAATAATAAATAAATTTCCCCAATTTTTGTTTTTAACAAAAAGAGCAAATAGCGTAAAAAGGGCAAAGGCAGTGGTTGTATGTCCCGAAGGAAAGCTTTGATGAATATTAATAATCACGCCATCTACATAATGCCATTTTAAGTTCAAATCTTTGAAAAATGCCATTGGGCGGAGGGTGTCAAAATATAGTTTTAAGGAACTTGACAGTAAACCACTAAATGCCAAAGATGCTGCCAAAATCAATGATTTGCCGTAACCGATAAATAAAAAAAGAATAATCATGGCTAAGAAAAACCAACCTTCACCCAGCTGCGTAGCATCATAGAAAAACCAATCGCCAAACCAATTTGTGTGTTGATTTACGTATATCATTTGCTCTAACTTTGTGGTTGTCAGCACGATTGCTAATCCGAAAAGCCAAATCATAGCGTAAAGAATAAAAAAAGGGAGATTATTTTTGATTAATTGTTTCATTTTGCAAAGTTCGGAACGGAATAGGTTTATTCAAAATGTGTTTAAAATTTGCTTTTTAAAACGTTGAAAATGAATACTTTTTGTTTAGAAAATCATCATTGATAAATTGAAGAAATTTCTCCCATTATTATTTATCTATTCCGCCACTTTCGCCCAAATAATTCAACCCGAAAGTAATGTTGCTGAGATAGAATTGAGTTTGAATAAAATCAACCTCATCCACCGCTTTTGCCCTTGATAAATGGCGAAGGTTTTACCATTGCGGTGAAAGAAAATAAGATAGATTCTTTGGGTATTGACTTTCGAGGGCGGTTTATTCGCAGTAATTTAACATCATCTCTATTCTCAAATCATGCCGCTGATATGGCAACAATTTTAGCGGGTGAAGATAATATTTTGCCTTCCACGCAAAGGCATTGCGTGGAAGGCAAAAATATGTCAATCTATTTACTACTCTCCTGCTCGAATTGGATTATTTCTATTGAAAAAATCAAATTTATCTCGAAAACCATTCCTATGGTACTGATATTCAGAATGTTTACTCTCATATCGCTCTTGCTTATGATGCTTCAATCAATCGTTTGAATGATGTTCTGCACGTTTTTTCATCAGGAAATTCTGGGAATATAACGTCCACCGACGGTAATTTTAAGGGAATCGCCAATTACTCAAATCTTACGGGAAGTTTCAAACAAGCAAAGAATATTATTACGATTTGAGCAATGGATTCTGTCGGAAAAATTGAAACCCGAAGTTCCCGTGGACTTACTTACGATGGACGACTCAAACCCAAAGTGGTGGCTTTCGGGCAGAACCGAAGTTCGGGTGCGGCGGTGTTGATTTCGGGTGTGACTACTTTTTTGTAACAACAAACAGGCAACTATTTTCCAGCCACAAATTCCTTCATATCATTCATCAATTTCTTCGCCAAAGCATCGGCTTTATTGATTGAATCTGCCTCTGAATATATCCTGATAATAGGTTCAGTATTTGATTTTCGGAGATGCACCCACTCTTTATCAAACTCAATTTTCACGCCGTCGATGGCATTAATTGGATTTTTAGCGTATTTCTTTTTCATGGCTTCCAACACTCCATCTACGTCAATTTCGGGGGTTAATTCAATCTTGTTTTTTGAAATATAATATTCTGGATAACTTTTTCTGAGAGCGGATATTTTCTTGCCAAAATTGGCTAAGTGCGTAAGAAACAGGGCAATACCCACCAAAGCGTCACGTCCGTAGTGCAATTCTGGGTAAATAATTCCGCCGTTTCCTTCACCACCAATCACGGCTTTTGAAGACTTCATTAACGAAACCACATTGACTTCGCCAACGGCAGAAGCATAATATTTTCCACCCGCTTTTTCCGTCACATCACGCAAGGCACGAGTTGAAGACAGGTTAGAAACTGAATTGCCTTTTTGATTTTGTAAAACATAATCTGCCACCGCCACAAGCGTATATTCTTCACCAAAAGGAGAACCATCATCGCACATAAAACAGAGTCTGTCCACGTCTGGATCTACTACGATTCCCAAGTCAAATTTTTCCTTCTGAATTGCTTTGGTAATGTCAGTAAGATTTTCGGGTAATGGTTCTGGATTGTGAGCAAAGTGTCCCGTCGGTTCGCAGTGTAATTTGGTGATTTGTGTAACGCCCAAAGCCTCCAATATCATCGGAACGGCAATGCCTCCCGTTGAGTTTACAGCATCCACGATTACTTTGAAATTACGATTTTTGATGGCTTCAACGTCCACCAAAGGCAATTTCAAAATCATGTCGATGTGTTTCTGGAGCCAAGTGTCGTCGGTGGTGTATGAACCCAATTTTTTCACATCAACAAAGTCAAAGTCCTCATTTTCAGCGATTTCGAGCATATCTTCGCCATCCTGTCCAGAAATAAACTCACCTTTTTCGTTCAATAATTTAAGTGCATTCCATTGAATTGGATTATGGCTTGCCGTTAAAATAATACCACCAGCGGCATTTTCAACGGGAACGGCAACTTCAACGGTTGGAGTGGTTGAAAGCCCTAAATCGATAACGTTCAGACCTAAACTTTGCAACGTTCCAGCCACTAATTTGGAGACCATATCACCCGATAAACGAGCGTCTCTACCCAAAATAATTAATTGATTGGATGGCTTTTTGCGTTTGAGCCAAGTGCCATAAGCGGCGGTAAATTTCACTACATCAAGAGGGGTAAGTCCTTCGCCAACTTTTCCTCCAATTGTGCCTCTGATGCCAGAAATAGATTTAATTAGTGTCAATGTATGATATGTTAAATTTGTGTTAAATATCCAGTTTATAAATTTTAAAGTGGTATATCAACAACGTAAAAACAAGGAAATATATTCGTAAACTGATAAAGTTATAGAAAAAACGTCAAACTTGAAGATTAGATTCAATGAAATTGAGGTTTTTCAAACATAATTTCACCATTCCATTCTTGGCAAAGGACTAACTTCTTGCGAACAAAATTCTCCTATTTCAGCTTTAAAGTGTGCAGCCATCGCAATCATTCCTGCATTGTCTGTACAATATTCAAAAGCGGGAATATAAACATTCCAATTTTCGGTTTCGCCCAATTTTTGAATTTCTGTTCGTAAACCTGAATTGGCTGAAACTCCACCTGCAATCGCAATTTCTTTGATTTTATATTCTCTGGATGCTTTTCTGAGTTTTTGTAGAAGAATTTTTATCAAAATATTTTGCATGGATGCACAAATATCCGTCAAGTTTTCTTCCACAAAATTTATATTTTTCTTCGTTTCTTTTTGTAAGAAATATAAAAAAGCCGTCTTAATTCCTGAAAACGAATAATTTAATCCTTGCATCTCCACCATTGGGAATTCAAAGCGGTTTGGATTGCCTTCTTTGGCGTATTTATCAATCAAAGGTCCGCCAGGATAAGGTAACCCTAAAAGTTTTGCGGCTTTATCAAACGCCTCTCCCACGGCATCGTCTTGCGTTTCACCGATGATTTCCATGTTCAAAGGTGAGCGTACCATCACGATTTGCGTATGTCCACCGCTTACGGTCAGGCACAGGAAAGGAAAATTTGGGTTCGGTTCATCAATAAAATGTGCCAATACGTGGGCTTGTATGTGGTTTACATCAATCAGAGGAATGTCTAAACCCATGGCGAGGGCTTTGGCGAAGGATGCACCCACCAAAAGTGACCCTAAAAGTCCAGGTCCACGAGTGAAAGCAATGGCGTTTAGGTCGTTTTTGGTTATATTTGCTTTTTGGAGGGCTTCTGCCACCACAGGAACGATGTATTGTTGATGAGCCCGACTCGCCAACTCGGGAACGACTCCTCCCCATTTTGTGTGAATAGCCTGAGAAGCAACAATGTTGGAACAGAGTTTGCCGTTGATAATAACAGCCGCCGAACTGTCATCGCAAGAAGATTCAATCGCTAAAATTGTCATGGTGCAAAGATAATTGATGGAACGCAGATCACGCAGATGCTTCGCAACGCAGATTTACGCAGATTTCTAAGAATAGATTTTAAATGTTTAGCTAACTACTATAATTAAAAAATTACAAATGGAAGATTCTGATTTTAAGCATAAGGAAATAACTGATGTTGTCATTAAATTATTCTACAAAGTTTATAACGAATTAGGTTTTGGATTTTTAGAAAAAGTATATCAAAATGCTCTATTCATGGAATTGACCGCTAATGGGTTTGAAGTTGAACCCCAAAAGCAAATTAAAGTTTATTATAATGGGCGGCAAGTTGGAGAATATTATGCTGATATAATTGTAAATGATTTGGTAATTCTTGAACTGAAAGCGACTGAAAGATTATTACAGGAAAATGAGTTTCAATTGATAAATTATTTAAAAGCAACAAATATTGAAGTAGGTTTATTATTGAACTTTGGAGTGAAACCAGAAGTGAAAAGAAAAGCATTTTCAAACGATAGAAAAAAATCTTTGGTGAAACCTGTAAAATAGAACGCAGATGCTTCGCAACGCAGATTTTAGAGGATTTTTTTATTAGCAATGAGAGTTTTGTGTTACATAGGTTAATGATCTTACTATTAAAATTTATTAAATGAAATGTTGATTAATCTTAATAAAAATTCATAATATTTAAAAGTAAGAAAAAATCCTTTTAAATCTGCGTTGCGAAGCATCTGCGTCATCTGCGTTCCAACATTCATGTTACTAAAAATATCTAAAATACTGATCAAAACCATTCTCTATGTTGTCATAGCGATGCTTTTGCTTGCGGTTTTGGTGGTATTTTTTGGGCGTAATTCTTACGTTCAAACTCGATTGGCTCAATATTATGCTCCCAAAATTTCTGCGAAGTTGGGCTACCCTATTGAAATTGATAAAGTTACGCTTCGATTTATGGACGAAGCAACCCTTGAAGGAGTACGTGTAAGGGATTATCAAGGGCATCAAATGCTCAATATTGAGAAAATTGACGTTGATTTGGATGCTGGAAGATTATTGAATTTGACGGTTCCATTGTTGGGATTTGAAGGTGATTCCACCAAAACTCGATTGGATTATGTACGCCTTTACCATCCCATTGTTAGAATTGTTACCGACAAAAAAGGGGATGTAAATATTGATGAATTTATCCGTAGAATTAATAAATTATTAGCCTCGCCAACGCCCAAACCCAAAAATTCAAAACCAACGCCTTTCATCATTACCGAAGCCGATATTGTAGAAGGGATTTTGGTTATGGACGATGAAGCAGAAAAGCCCATGAACGACCCAAAATCGTTCGATCATTATCATTTCAAGCTCGATGACCTCAACGCTCATCTCAACGATTTTACGTTGATTCGTGATACCGTTTCCTTCAAAACCACGCTTCGAGCGTATGATAAAGCCTCTGATTTTAGGATTAAAACGTTGAAAACCAACTTCTTGATTTCTGATACACAAATGCGTTTTGATGATTTGCTTTTGCGGGTAAATAATACCGTAATCCGTAATAAAATCAGAATGTCGTTCAATTCTCAAAAGGATTTTAAGTACTGGAATTCAAAAGTACGGATGCAAGCGGACTTTGATTCGTCGGTGGTTTTCACGAATGATATTGCTCGAATTGTGAACGATATGTATCAATATCAGGATACGTATTACTTAAACGGAAAATTTGATGGTACGGTAAACGACTTTAAACTCCAAAATTTTGACTTATATTTTGGTAAAAAATCGAAATTAAAAGGTGATTTTTCTTTTAAAGGACTGCCTAAAATTCCGAAGACTTTGATGGATTTAAAAATGCGTAAATCCTACGTTCAAGTGTCTGATTTGGAAAAATATATCGGAAAAGACGTAGCTAAAACCTTAGAAAAATTTGGTCATGTGATGTTCGATGGAACGTTTAAAGGCACAACTTCTAACTTCAAAACAACGGGTTTAATGGAATCAGAATTAGGGAAAGTTGACGTGGATTTAGCGATGATTTTAAAGCCAAATTCTGCCAATTCTTCTTACGATGGTTCTCTGAAATTAGATAAATTCAAGTTAAGTAAACTCTTAGAAGATGCCGAATCTTTTGGCGATTTGACGCTCTCGGGCAAAGTAAAAGGGCAAGGCTTGTCCATCAAAAATGCCGTTTTAGACTTCGACGGCACGATTAATCAGTTTACATACAACAAATACAATTATAAAAGTATCCGCATTGATGGCAAACTTTCTAAGGAACTTTTTGATGGAAGGGTGGCGGTGAAAGATACCAATTTAACCTTTGATTTGTTTGGGAAAGTGGATTTGCGGGAAGGGAAAAACCAGGTGGATTTATTGGGTAAATTGGTAAAAGCAAATCTTAAAAATCTAAATTTTACCAAAGAAGACATTAGAATTTCCACCATTCTGGATGTGCAATCGAGAGGAAGTAAATTAGATGATTTGGTAGGAAGAGCTAATTTTCTAAATTTCTATTTGACGCTTGATAAAAAGAATTTAGTGCTTGATTCTCTGCAAATTATCTCGCAATTGAACGAAGGTAATCGTCGCTTGGCGGTACTTTCTGACTTGGTAAATCTGAATTTTACGGGACAATTTAATCCCTCACAAGCCATCAAAGATTTGAAAGTTTTGGTGGAAGAATACAAGATTTATTTCACGGGCGACGAAGCTACTCGTCAGGCGTATTATGCCACAAAACCTGCCATTATTCCACAGGTTTATAAAATTGATTATCAGTTTTATCTAAAAAATATTGACCCAATTTTGGCTTTTGTTTATCCCGAAGGACACATCTCAAAAAAGACTTTAATTGAAGGTAATTTTGGGATTGGCAACACGTCAACTTTCTCATTAAATTCCAAAATTGATACGCTTTTGTTGAATGAGAAATACCGTTTTTTCAAATCTGAAATTGACTTAAATACGTCCAAATTTTATAACAATCCAGAGGTCTTAGCATCCTTAATTATGAATTCTGGTAATCAAAAAATTAACGTGTTAAGTCCTACTGAAAATTTAGAAATTGAAGCATCCTGGGAAAAGGATAGAATTGCTTTCACGAGTGGTTTGAAGCAAATTGGAACTACAAATAAAGCTAATTTGAATGGTACATTACGCTTTATCGAAGATGGTTTAGAATTACAATTTAAGAAGTCAAAATTTCATTTGTTGGAACAAAACTGGAACATAAATCCTGATAATTTATTAACGATTATTGGCAATGAATTAAAATCTAAAAATCTGATTATCAATAATTTAGAACAATTTATTTCTTTAAATGGGCTGATTTCACAAGACTCATTACAACCTTTGAAATTTACGGCGAAAAACTTTAAGTTAGAAACGCTGGCTCCACTTATTTCTTTGAATTTAAAAGGAGTTGTTAATGGTGAAGTTGATTTGAAAAATATCTACAAGAACGTAAATGCGGAGAGTAATTTACGCATTGAAGGACTGGAAATTGATAATTTTTTAATTGGAAATATTACTGGAAATGGCGTTTTTGATAATGAAAAACAACGGTTGAATTTAGATTATTCTTTGGAAAGATTAAATAGCAAAGTCTTGGAAGTGAGAGGTGTTTATGACCCAAAAAATACCGAAAATTCATTGGATTTATTAGCAACATTGAGCCAAACTGATTTGCAGATTTTAGAGCCTTTTGTGAAAGGAATTTTCTCAAAAATGGGCGGAACGGCAAATGGAAATTTGAATATTTCAGGCAAACCCTCTCATCCTATTTTTCAAGGGGAGATTGACATCAAAAGAGGAACTTTATTCTTCGATTATCTCAAATCTGTCCTGAATTTTGAAGATAAAATTACCTTTGAACCCGATGAAATCAGAGCAAAATCTTTGCGTTTAACGGATGATGAAGGCAACAAAGGAACCTTAAAAGGGAGTGTGTTTTATGACGGTTACAAATCGTTCAATGTTCAATTAGCGGCTGACATGAATCGTTTTAAAATATTAAACACTACCCGAAGAGATAATGATTTATACTATGGAACAGGATACGCCACAGGAAGTTTGAAATTAGGGGGAAGTTTTGATAATTTAACGATTTATACAGACTTAAAAACCGATAGAGGAACTCGTTTATACATCCCACTTGATAAAGCACAAGATGCTGGAAGTCAAGAAGATATAGAATTTATGAGTGCCATTATCAAGAGAGATTCTGCCAGTAAAAAGCAAATCGTTTCCAACGTAAATACGAGTGGAATTAAGATGGATTTGAATTTTGAGTTAACCCCAGAAGCCTACGGAGAAGTACAATTCGATAAACAATCGGGTGATATTATGCGAGCCAATGGTTCTGGAAAACTCAATTTTAAGGTCGATACAAGGGGCGGTTTTGACATGACGGGCGATTATAATATTGAGCGTGGAGATTATACTTTTACCTTTAAAAATATTGTCAATAAAAAATTTAACATTACAAAGGGAAGTAAAATTTCATGGACAGGTGACCCTTATGAAGCGGTTGTGGATATTAAGGCAGTTTATAGTCAAAATTTGAGTTATTTGGGTTCAATTGTTATTGTTGATTCAAGTCGGAGAACTCAGCCTGAATATATACGTCGTTATCCAGTTGATGTGACTATAAATTTGAGGGATAGACTCATGCAACCTACGATTACATTTGATATGAAAATGAGAGATTACCCGCAACTTCCTGACTTCAATTCGGGTGTTACTTCTTTTGAAAATCGTATTAAAACGGACGAACAAGAATTGAATCGTCAAGTTAGTAGTGTGCTTTTATTAAATTCTTTGTCGCCACAAGGAGCAGGAGCTTTTGCCAATTATAATGTCCTAAGCACGATTACGGAGCTGTTTTCAAATCAAATTAGTAACGTCTTCTCACAAATTGATCCTAATTTAAACATAGATTTATCAACAACGGGAACGGCTTTAAACCAGGATTTAATTAATAATCTTCAAGTAAGACTATCTTATAATTTCAATGATCGTTTTAGGCTTACACGAAGCGGCGGATTTACTACTGCCACCAATCAAACCAATGCCCAATCACTCATTGGCGACTGGGCATTGGAATGGTTCGTCACTCGTGATGGAAGCCTTCGTTTCAAAACCTATAATAGAAATTTACAAACTTCAATAGGGAATGGTTCTTTAAACAGTAGTCAGACCTATACAGCTGGTGGTGCGAGTTTGCTTTACACTAAGAGTTTTAATTATTTATTTACGCCCGAACAAAAAGTTACACCACCTGTTTTGCCTGTAAGTAAGGATTTGACGGAGAAGTAGAGTTTATTTGTTCTGAAATGCTTGAAGCAATTTTTTAAGTTCTTCAATTTCTATATCCATTTGTTCAATTGTTGCGTCTTTCTGTTCGATTGCAGCATCTTTCTGTTCGATTGCAACATCTTTCTGTTCGATTGCAGCATCTTTCTGTTCGATTGCAGCATCTTTCTGTTCGATTATGGCTTCTTTCTGTTCGATTGCAGCATCTTTCTGTTCGATTGTAGCATCTTTCTGTTCGATTATGGCTTCTTTTTGTTCAATTATGGCTTCTTTCTGTTCAATTACTTTTTCTTTTTCTCTTAAAGCTCTATCCATTGAATCATCAAAGGTTTCTTCAATTTTTATTTGTTCTCTGACTGCGTTACTTTCTGCGGCTAACGATAACCTTTTCACGATTTCCTTAATATCTTCATCCACATTTTCACTATCAAATTTTAATAGCCACTTTTGATCATTATCAAAAATCCATTTCTGGTTAAATATTGATAATATTTTTTCTAATTTAGTAACTGTTTCGGTGTGCAAATTTGGAATCTGAACTACAAAGCAATCATGACTAAGATTTTCAATAAATTCATCTTTTTCGTCAATGATTTCACCCGTTGTTAAGTCCTGATATTGTCTTCCAATTTTCAAGACAGGGCGTTTAATGGTTAAATTAAAACCTAAAAAATAAATTGGAACAATCGGTAAAATTGTTCTAAATCCGTCTATCTCGTCTGTATTACTGTAATTCGTTCCAATATAATTCCTGAACCTCATAACATCGAAAGAATTCTTGCTTTTTTGGAGTTCAATCAATACTTTCTTTTCATTCCCATCGGCAGTCCTTATAATTGCTTTAAAATCCAATCTAAAAACAGTCAACATATATTTATCTGAGAAGGTGGTTTGTTCTTGTGGTTTAATGGCTAAATCAATAATTTCTTCTCCAATAATGGCAGAAATTACTCGTTTTGCCACAGAAATGTCTTCCATCAAAAACTTAAAAACAGTATCGTATATTGGATTTGCAATTATCATTTTATTTCTTGTTTAATACAAAAATACTGCATTTCAGAGACTCTTCAACAATTACCGCAAATCTTTTCTAAATATCAAATTCAATATTCCTGCAAATATGATTACCAAAACACAGCCAATTAAATTTAACCATAAAAAAGCCGTTAAATCAATCCACCACGTATAAATCACCACTATTTCTGCCAATATAGCTGCATAAAATACTGCATTACTTTTGATGGATTTGAAATAAAAAGCGACTAAGAAAACGCCCAAAATTGTTCCGTAAAACCATGATCCTAAGATGTTTACGGCTTCAATCAAACTGCCAATATTTGCCGTAAATTGAGCCACGATTATACAGAAAATTCCCCAACACAAAGTCGAGATTTTTGAGGCATTCAAATAATGTTTTTCGGTATCAACTGGATGAATAATTCGTTGGTAAATATCCACAATCGTCGAGGAAGTCAAAGAACTGAAAGCCGAAGCCATCGAACCCATTGAAGCCAAGAGAATTACAGCAATCAACAACCCTACCAAACCCTGCGGTAAATATCTGGTTACGAACGACAAAAAAATATAATTCGTATCGTTCACATCAGCATTTTTATCGGTTTTTTTGATTAAATCTTTTACTTCCTTTCGTAAATCATTCGCTTGTTTATCAGCCGTTTGAACTTTGTTTTTTTGGATATTTATTACAACTTCATTTCCCGATTTCAAGGCAACTGAAAGTTCTTCAACGGCTTGTTTTTTCTGAATAAAAACGATAGTATTTTTCTTTGTAATTTCTTGATATTCAGCTGTTTGCTCTACTTTTACTAACTCCGTTTTATTAAAAAAAAGCGGTGCTTCGTGGAATTGATAAAACACAAAAACCAATACGCCCACCAACAAAATCAAGAACTGCATTGGGATTTTGAAGATGCCATTCATCAACAATCCCAAGCGACTTTCTCCCACGGATTCCCCCGAAAGATAACGTCCCACTTGCGATTGATCAGTGCCAAAATAAGAGAGTTGTAAAAAGAAGCCACCAATCAATCCCGACCACACATTATACCGATTATTTAGGTCAAATTTCCAATCAATTATATTCATTTTGCCCATCTTGCCTGCCACTTTCAAGGTATCGACAAAACCCATTTCAGTTGGCAACAGATGCACGACCATATATCCCGCCAAAAACATTCCTATTAACACCACAAACATTTGTTGTAATTGGGTGTAGGAAATGGTTTTTGAGCCGCCGAACATACAGTAAATCGTTACGACAGTTCCCGTGAGAATATTGGTCCAGTAAAGATTCCAACCTAAGATTGTGGAGAGAATAATGGATGGTGCGGCAATGGTTACGCCAGTAGATAATGCCCGAGGAATCAGGAAAAGAAATGAAGTTAACGTTCTGGTTTTCAGGTCAAAACGTCCTTCCAAGAACTCATACGCCGTATAGATTTTCATTTTATTGAACATCGGAACGAACGTAATTGACAACACAATCATCGCCAAAGGAAGCCCAAAATAGAACTGAACAAACCGCATTCCGTCGGTGTAGGCTTGCCCAGGAGCGGACAAAAACGTGATGGCACTTGCCTGAGTTGCCATCACCGAAAGCGTAACGTGATACCAAGGCATTTGTCGGTCTGCCAATAAATATCCCTCAATGTTTTGGGTTGAAACTCGCCCTTTCCAGAACCCAAAACCCACGATTCCTCCCAAAGTAAGTATTAAAACTAACCAGTCAATATTTGTCATTTTTGTAAGTGGTAATGGTTAGTTTGTTAAAACGCCCAAAGTATCAAAGCTATTGCGGATAATATTAATCTGCAAATTCTTGGCAAAAATATCTTGAAGGACTACTTTTGTTGAAAGCATTTATAAAACAATAATTAATCGTGACCAAACTCAAAAAAGTAATCAACACCTATCAACTCTGGTCGATTGCCGTGGGCTTAGTGATTTCGGGTGAATATTTTGGTTGGAATTATGGTTGGCAAACTTCGGGAACGATTGGTTTTTTGATTTCGACCTTGCTCGTGACCGTCATGTATGTGACTTTTATCTTTTCATATACTGAATTAACGACAGCTATTCCTGATGCGGGAGGTGCTTTTGAATACGCAAATCGAGCTTTTGGGTCCTTGGGAGGATTCATTGCAGGCTTTGCAACGTTGGTAGATTTCTTGCTTGCACCACCCGCAATTGCCTATGCCTTAGGGAGTTATATTCATTTCTTAAACAATAATATTCCCGAAATTCCAGTTGCCATAGGTACTTATTTTATTTTCATCACCATCAATATTTTAGGAATAAAAGAATCCGCTCGTTTTTCGCTAATTGTAACCATTTTATCGGTTTTAGAATTGGTAGTTTTCATGGCTGTTATTTTTCCGTATTTTAAAGCCGAGAATTTTATAGCTCATAATCCTCCTACTTTAACGATGGACGGAATCTTTGCAGGAATCCCTTTTGCCGTTTGGTTTTTTGTGGCAATTGAGGGCGTAGCAATGGTTGCGGAGGAAGTTAAAAATCCAAAAACTACCATACCCAAAGCCTATATTTCAGGAATTATTACGTTGGTAATTTTGGCACTTGGAGTTATGATTTTGAGTGCTGGCGTAGGTGATTGGCGAACGTTGAGCAATATTGATTATCCTCTGCCAGAAACGCTTTCTATGGCTTTGGGAAGAAACAGTTATTTGGCAAAACTCTTCGCCAGCATTGGGCTTTTTGGGCTGATTGCTTCTTTTCATTGCAACACCATTAGTTACTCCCGACAAATTTATGCTCTTGCACGTGCGGGCTATCTGCCTGATTTCTTGGCACTTGTAAATGAAAAATTCCAAACACCACATTGGGCTTTGATTATTGGAGGACTTGTTGGCTTCGTGGCAATCTTTACGGGAACAACCGCCCAAATTATTATTCTTTCGGTTTTAGGGGCAGTGATAATGTACGGAATCAGTATGTTGAGTTTGATTGTTTTACGTAAAAAAGAACCCAACTTAGAACGCCCTTTCAAAGCTCCCCTTTATCCATTTTTTCCACTTATTGCCTTTGTTTTATCAATGGTTTGCATGGTGGCAATTGTGTACTATAATCAAGATTTAGGAATGATTTTCTTTGGCGGAATGTTGCTTTGTTTGGGGGGATATTACTGGAAATTGAAAGTAAGTAGAAGTTAGATTTGGCTTTAACTATTCTTTTATACCACTTAATAGTCAAATTTGAAAAATAAAACAGAATGCAAGACATCAATAACAGAACAGACATAGAAAACTTGGTCAAAACGTTCTATGAAAACGTACACAAAGACCCACTTTTAACAAATATCTTTGAAATGCCAGAAGAAGAGTGGAATAAGCATTTGACTCGTGCCGTAAATTTCTGGGAGAATTGGCTGTTTCAAACGGGTTCATATACGGGCGGAATGATGTGGACACACGCCGAGGCAAATCAAAAGCACGGACTCACAACCGAACGATTTGAGCATTGGCTTTCGCATTGGTTCTCGACCGTAGATATGCTTTTTATGGGCGAAAATGCTACATTTGTCAAAAATAAAGCCTTAGAAATTGGGCAAATATTGGACTCTAAATTTAATAAAATACCTTCAAAACTATGAAAAAGACAGTTGTTTTACTGCACGGATTCGGAGAAGATTCTTCTATATGGAATGACTATGCCGCAGTTTTAGGAAAGGAATATACCGTTATTCTTCCCGAATATTCGAGATTGAGCCATCTGAAAACAATAGAAGATTATGCTGATTTTGTCCATGAACAACTCGTGGACAAAGCAATTGAAAAATGTACCGTAATCGGGCATTCAATGGGTGGATATATTGCCTTAGCTTTTGCCGAAAAATACTCACAAATGTTGTCAGGATTTGGACTTTTTCATTCCACTTCATTCGCTGATTCGGCAGAGAAAAAGGAAGCGAGAAATAAGATTATTGAGACGATAAAAAAGTCTGGATCGGAGGTTTTTATTCGTGCTTCAACGCCAACTTTATACGCCGAAGATTTCGTGAAAGAGAATGCTTTTATTATTGCAAAACATATTGACAATGCCTCTCAATTTCCCCCAGAGGCATTAATTGCGGGTATGCAAGCCATCCGTGACCGTCCAGATAGACGTGCTATTTTGAAAGCTTTGCGAGTTCCCGTAATGTTTATTATTGGGGAAAAAGACAAGAGCATTTCACCTGCCGATTCCAAGTCTCAAATCATGATGCCGAAGTTCTTTTCGTCGTCAATTTTGGATAATGTTGCTCACATGGGGATGGTGGAGGAAGCTGAACATTGTTTGGCATTTTTGGAGCGGTTTTTATTGAAATGTTAATACTCCACATTACTAAATTTATGTACATAGAAAAAAATAAAACCGCCCTTCAACAACTATTCAAAGGAGAAAATATTTACTTGTTGAAGGACGAATTCATTGAAAAAATGCCGTTGTCTGTGTCTCCACAGACGACCGCACAAAAAACGCCATTATCTGTGTCTCCACAGACGACCGCACAAAAAACGCCATTATCTGTGTCTCCACAGACGACCGCACAAAAAACGCCATTATCTGAGTCTCCACAGCCGACCACCGCACAGAAAGTAGTCGAATATTATCAACCAAAACAGAAAGTAATCGTTTTGGTAAATGAACTTAATGCAACCGATATTGAATTATTAGGAAAAATTTTGGGAACGGTGAAATTAGATTTACAGTCGGTGGATATTATAGAATTAGATAAAAATCTATCAGTAAATTTAAGTCAAATATTTACGCAAAAATCTGTAAATCAATTCATTACGTTTGGAATAGATCTATCAAAAGTAGATATTGATATGAAATTAACGCCTTACCAAATTACAGAAAAACAGGGCGTTAAGTTTATTTTTTCAGATTCGTTAACGGATATTCAAAATGATATTCCAAAGAAAAAAGCACTTTGGGGAAGTTTGAAAGAGATGTTTGGGGAATTTGTTAAGTGATAAGTATCTGAAACATTCAGCCTGAACTTATCAGTTTAAAATGCTCTTTGATAAGTTCTTTTACGTTAAAATTAGAACAGGATTAGTAAGATTTACAAGATACGATAGGATTGGAAAAATGAAATCCTGTAATTCCTGTTAATTTTATTAATCCTGTTCTAAAATATTCAGATTAGATTTAATACAGTGTTTAATAAGTTTTCTTTCGCAAAAATTAGAACAGGATTTGACTTAATAACCCATCAACTTATTCTACCTCATTGCTTAACGTCCCAATTCCTTCGATGGTAATATTCACAACATCTCCACTCAATAAAGTAAAGTCATTATCAGGCACAATACCCGTTCCCGTCATTAAAAATGCCCCGTTTGGGAAGGACATTTCTCTGAATAAATAATGTGCTAAATCCGCTAATTTTCTTTTAATTCGGTTAATGGCAATACTTCCCGAAAACATTGAATTTCCACCACGTAAAATCTCAATTGAAATCTGAGTATCTAAGCTAATTTCATCTTTTGGAACATAAATGCAAGGACCAATTGCCGCTGCTTTGTCGTAGCTTTTTGCTTGGGGTAAATACAAGGGATTTTCCCCTTCAATATCTCTTGACGACATATCATTTCCAATCGTATAACCCACAATTTTACCGCTTGAAGTTATAAAAAGCGTTAATTCTGGCTCTGGAACGTTCCATTTTGAATCTTTACGGATACGTACTTTCTCGCCCGTACCTACACAACGAGCGGCAGTAGATTTGAAGAATAATTCGGGACGTTCTGCCTCATATACTTTCGCATAAAAATCCGCCCCACCCGAATCTTGCGACTCTTCCATTCGTGCCTCACGACTCCGCATGTAAGTTACGCCCGAAGCCCAAATTTCTTGGTTTTCAATGGGAGCGAGAATGCCTTCACCATTCCACGAAATTTCTTTAAGTGACTGAATATCAGTGGTTAATACGTCAAAAAGATTATCTTGATTTATATAAGCGTCCCAATTTGTGTCGTTTGAAAGATAGAATTTTTCGGATGCTTCAATGATAATGCCTTGATTTGTTTTATATAATTTCATAGAGATTTTAATAATTTTGAAATGATGCTATAAAAATAACCTAATTTTATAGACTATGAGTTTCAAGACGAAATTTTATTAAAAATACTCGTAAAATTTGCCTTCATATTTTATGATTTCACAATATAATGAATAATACTACCTTTAAAACAGTACCCATAAGAACCGAAAAAAGAGCTTGTGAAGTTGCTTGGTTTGATGATTTATGCGGTGGAGATACGCAATTTTTAGGCACTATTGACCCAAGTCGCAGAAGCAGTTTTGCTCATTGTTCCGATATTATCAAAACCGCTGACAATCAAGGGTTTCAGAATATATTGTTGCCTACTTCATACGTTATCGGGCAGGAAGTTTTGCCTTTTGCATCGGCAATGGCAACACAGGTTAAGAATATTAATATGCTTGCCGCCATTCGCACGGGCGAAATTCATCCGCCCATGTTGGCTCGTCATTTGGCAACGCTCGACCATATTTTGGAAGGAAGATTAACCATAAATATCATCAATTCGGATTTACCAGGACTCAAAGAAGACCATGAAATGCGCTACAGACGTTGTGAGGAGGTTATTGAGATACTGAAACAGGCTTGGACTCAAGACGAAATTGATTTTCAAGGAGAAATTTATCAGTTCAAAATGAAAGCCGATCCCGTGAAACCTTATCAACAAAATGGAGGACCGTTGTTGTATTTTGGAGGAATCTCGCCTGGGTCAAAAGAAGTTTGTGCCAAATATTGTGATGTATTTTTGATGTGGCCCGAACCCGAAGAAAGTATTTATGCCACCATGCAAGATATGTCAGAAAGGGCTTCAAAACACGGCAGAACGATAGATTTTGGCTTGCGGGTTCATGTAATTGTGCGTGAAACTGAGGAGGAAGCAATGGCATACACCAAAACAATGATGTCGAGATTTGATGCAGAATTGGCTGAAAAACTCAAACATCGAACCCAAGATTCAACATCGGCGGGAGTGTTGCGACAAGATGAATTTAGAAAAACTGCCAATGAAGACGATTTTGTGGAACCGATGCTTTGGACGGGAATTGGTCGGGCGAGGTCGGGTTGTGGAGCTGCCATTGTGGGTACGCCCGAACAAATTATTGAAAAATTGAACCGTTATATGGACATGGGCATCCGCTCGTTCGTGCTTTCGGGTTATCCTTTAATTGAAGAATGTGAGTTGTTTGGGCAATTAGTTTTACCAAAACTCAACACCATAAAATTATCCGTAGAACAAAACAGAACGCCCAAAGAAACCCCAAAAACGCCTTTGACTTTTGGGGATTTGCGGGTTTGAAAGTAGGACAGGTTTCCAACCTGTCTTTGGATTAAAAAGACAGGTTGGAAACCTGTCCTACAAAAATGCAGAAACTTCTTTTCGTATGTAGCAAAAATAAATGGCGAAGTCTAACGGCTGAAAAAATCTTTGCGAATAACGAAGATTATTCAGTAAAATCAGCTGGTACAGAAAATGGTGCGAGAGTGAAAATAACGGCTGGTTTGATTGGTTGGGCTGATATTATTTTTGTTATGGAGAAAAAACACCGTTCCAGAATTCAAGATAAATTCAATGATTCAGTGCTTGATAAACCTCTTCACGTTTTGAATATTCCAGATGATTATCAATTTATGGATGAGGAATTGATTGAAATTTTAAAGGAGAAAGTTGGAGAGATTATTGATTTGTAAAATTTAAAATAATGCAAAAAACCGTTCTAATATTCTTCATAATCCTAATTTCCCTAAGCCCCAAAGCCGCAGATTTTGACATGAATCCGACGATGCAAAGAGCTTATTCAGAGATAATTAAGACTAATTTGAATGTGGGTAGAACAATTTTGGAGGATGATAAAACAAATAATGGCGTAAAAGTTTACTTGAAAAGTTATGCAGATTTGATTCAACTATTAATTAATGAGGAAAAAGATTTTTACAGTCAATTCATTGATAATCAGACCAGTAGAATTTTTTATCTTGAAAAGTTAGATAGAAAATCGCCTTATAATCGTTTTCTGCAAGCGGAAATACATATACATACTGCCTTCGTGAAATTGAAGTTTGGTTATGAGATTAAAGGTTCTTGGGAAATCATTAAAGCCTATAAATTATTAGAAGCCAATGCCAAAGAATTTCCTGATTTTCTGCCGAATCAAAAATCCTTGGGATTACTGCATATTCTGATTGGCTCAACACCCGAAAATTATCAGTGGGTCGCAACATTATTAGGGCTAAAAGGCAATATAAAACAAGGGCTTTCTGAACTTCAAAACGTTATCCAAAAAGACCAAATGTATAGTGATGAAGCTCAATTGACGGACTATCTTATTCATGCTTTTATTTTGAAATTTACGCCCAAAAAACTCGCTGATTTTCAAGCATTTATTCAACAACATTCAGACAATCAACTCTTTACTTTTTGCGGTGTTACAACGCTTATGAAAGAAGGGAAAAGTGAAGTAGCTTTAACGATTATGGAGAATAGGAAATTGGATAAAAATCAGCTACCTTTTCCATTTTTAGAATACCTTAAAGCGGAAATTTATTTGCAAAAAGGACAGTATCAAACGGCATCAAAATTATTCCAAAGTTTTCTAACAAAATACAAAGGGTTTAATTTTTTAAAAGACACTTATTACAAACTTTTTCTTTGTTATTGGCTTAATAATGAGGAAGTTAAAGGAATTGAGTATTTAGAAAAAATTAAATCAGTTGGTGCAAATATTGTTGAATCTGATAAAGTCGCAAGTAAGTTTTCAGAAAATTACTTGAATAAAAAAACGCTCAAATCAAACGCTCAAAAAGTACTAATGAAAGCTCGATTAGCTTTTGACGGAGGGTTTTACGACAAGGCTTTGGAGTTCTTAATATCATATTCAGAAAACAGTTTCGACCAAATGTCAGACCGTGCTGAATTCAATTATCGGAAGGGCAGAGTCTTTCAAAAATTAAATAATTCTCCAAATGCAATTATTTACTTTGACCGTGCAATAGTTTTGTCGGAGAATCAAAATTGGTCGTTTGGGGCAAGTTCTGCCTTGCAATTAGGGTATATTTATCAATTAAAAAATGAAAAAGCAAAGGCAAAAAGCTATTTTGAAAAAGCTATTTCCTATAAAAAACATGATTATAAAAATTCAATCGACAATAAAGCAAAGGCAGCTTTAAATGAAATGGGTTTTTAGAAATTATTACTTACTTTCGTTATTATAAACACATATCCATTAAATAATATGAAGTATTTTAAATCTATTCTTCTTATTTTATTTGTTCTTTCATTATCACAAAAGTCTAAGGCTCAGGCGATTAGTTATTATCCTTTTGGTAATGCACAACAACTTTCAATTGCTACGAATCCAACAAAAGTAGTTTGGATGGATTTTCGATTTCAAATGAATTCTTTTATTTCTTCCTTAAATACCGAACCCGCTTTAATGGTAAATTTAGGTTATACTCGTAATGCAAATTTCTACGTGGGTGGTGGTGCAAATCTTGGAATTGTTGGAGCAATTGTAGATAATCGCAAATTGGTTAATGGCTATTTTGGCAGTTTTGGCGTTCGGGCTTATCCATTTGAAAAAGCCCCAAAAGTAAGCATCAATTTTGAGTTAAGTCCTTATGTACAGTATGACGGGGCAGCTGGGCAATTTCGGGCGTGGTTAGGTGCAGGTTATCATTTTGGAGGAAAATAAGTCATTGAATATCAATTCATTATAAAAAATTATGCTTCAATCACTATCCACAATCGACCTCATTGTTGTTGTCCTTCTCATCCTTTTTTTGGTCGTTGCCAGTATGTATTCGAGTTTCAAAAAAAAGAATTCTGAGGACTATTTTATGGCGGGACGTTCGCTGAAATGGTACTCGGTGGCGGGTTCAATTTTTGGGACAAATATTCACGCTCAACAAATTATTGGCATGATGGGCGTGGGCTATTCCATCGGTTTCGCTCAAAGTCACTACGAAATTTGGGCAATTCCTGCCATTTTGGTTTTGGCTTATATTTTCATCCCAATTTATCGAAAAAAACAGTTTTTCACCCTCTCCCAATTCCTCGAAAGTCGCTATAATTCACAGGCACGTTTGGCATACATGATTTTGATGATTGTCTTCATCATGATTCAACTAATTGGTGGATTTTATATTGGTAGCAGAACGTTGGGATTACTTTTTCAAGGCACAAGTTTTGAACTTACTTATTTGCAAGGAATAATCCTAATTGCCTCAGTAACAGCACTTTTCACAGTTTTTGGGGGCATGGAATCGGTCGTGATTGCGGATAATATTCTTACCGTTGTCATGATTCTTTCGCTCGTATTGATGGGGACACTTACGTATAGGCAACCCGAAATTAATGGGCTTTCGGGGCTTTTAAAAATAGACCATGAACAAGCCAATAAGATGCACTTGTATTTACCGACAAATCACTCTACGTTGCCTTGGTTAGGCATTTTCACAGGTTTAACCATTCTAAATTTATTTTATTGGACCACCAATCAATACCAAGTTCAACGGGTTTTAGCCGCTCAAACTGACCGTGATGCACGTCTTGGCATTGTTGCGGCAGGTTTCTTGAAATTATTGATACCTTTCTTCTCAATTGCCATCGGAACAGCCGCTTTTTATATTTTCAAAAACCGTTTTGGCGTTGATGCCGTAAAACCTGATGATACCTTTCTGACCTTGATGAAAACCGTTGTTCCAGTCGGTTATGGCTTCGTAGGATTGATTTTGGCGGGACTAATTTGTGCCATTTTCTCCGCCATTTATTCCATGATGAATTCTGTTTCTACGATGATGGCTTTTGATGTTTTTAGAAAATATATTAACCCACAAGCCACTGATAAACAGACGGTTAGGTTTGGTCAGGGTTTTGTGATTTTAATGTGCATTTTGGCAACATTTCTCGCAAATACAACCTATGACCCATCTTCTTCAGACAATTTTTTTATTACCTTAGCCAAACAAACTTCCTACATAAAACCAGGTTTAGTAATTGTTTTTTTCTGGGGAATTTTATGGAAAAAAACCAATCCAACTGCCGCAGTAATCGTTTTAATTGGCTCGCCAATCATTGGTTTAGGGTGTGATTTTTTATACGAAAACGTGTTGGTAAATTACATTTGGGTAAAAGAAACCTTTGGAGAAAAATTTAATTTCCTTTACCGAGTTTTCTTAATTTTTATGATTGGTTCAATCTTTATTGTTATATTGAGTAAACTATTAAATACTAAAAAATATGAAGCAAGAGAGCAAGATTTGACCGTGTCGGTGAATGGAATATTTGGAGCTTTGGCAAGATTTATTGTACTACAAATGCCCATTTTTTTATTGGTAATTTTCTCAGTAATCACGCCACAATTTGGAGCATATCCAGCTTCATTGCTCACATTAGGGCTTTTTATGTGGTATTACAAAAAAGAAAATCATGATTTATCTTTCTATCAATCAGATATTTTTTATGCAGGAATCTTGACGGGAACAATGGTTTGGATTATGTATTATTTTGCTTAAAATGTAATTCCACATTTCTGCATCGAATCTAAAAAAAGAGGTTATGAAACTAAAAATTTCATAACCTCTTTTTCAATTAACTCGCAGACATTGTTCCACGGTTCATATCATTTTGAGCTAAAATACTTTTAGAAGAAATGCCGAAAGCTAATAAATCAGCCTCTACTATACTGTTAATTTCTCATCATTATTATTGTGTAGATTTGAATTTGGTATTAGATAATCAAAAATATAAAATATTTAATTATCTAATACCACTCATCTAATCACTATACCAATTTACCAATAGTCTTTGCCGCTGATGTTAAAGCCTTACCAAGTTTTTTAACTCCTTTGGCATCATTGCCCTCTGCACCTTCCGCAGAGGCAGTAGTTTGTTCACCCAAAGATGTCATCAATTCCACAATTTTCTTTCCGTCTTTTTCAGAAAGAGCAGTTTTCAAATCCTCCAATCCAGATGCAATTCCTTTCAAATCTTTATTGCCATCCAATGCTTTAATCCAATTATTAATGGCTGTTGTGACACCCGACGGAGATTTCTTTTCAAGGTGTTGCTCAATGCTTTCGATTGTTGAATCAATGTTTGATGTTGAATCATTTTTTGACTTAGAATCAGATTCACTTGATTTTGATTTTGAGTCCGAAGTACTCTTTGCTGCTGTAGTTGCCATGCTTAATATATTGTTTAGAATGATGGATGAATTTCCATGTAACAAAGTTATAATACATTAAAATGTGAACTATTACATCATTTTTCCTATAAGTTATATAATTCTCATTTTTGAAAAAATTGTTTTAATTGCTTTATATAATATTTAAACGCCAATAATGTTAAAAAATACTCGATATATAATTACCTATCTATACCACTAAAAAATATGTATTATCTTTGTAAAAAAATCTGTAATTTCAAAAACAATTATTTCGATAAAGCGTTTAAGCACTTTTTATATAAAAAAATGTTTACTAACTATCACTAATTAATTCAGCTAACTTTATACTTTATAAATACAGAAATATTACACAAATGAACAGAATATATTTAGACAATGCTGCCACTACGCCCATCGATAAAGCCGTTATTGAAGCTATGTTACCGATGATGGAAATGAATTTTGGGAACCCTTCGTCTATTCACGGTCATGGACGTGAGGTGCGTAGTTCAGTGGAGCGTGCCAGAAAAAATATTGCAGGACTTTTGAATGCTTCGCCCGCTGAAATCACTTTCACTTCGGGCGGAACAGAGGCAGACAATATGGCAATTGTCCGTTCGATTGAAGCCTTTGGCATTACTCACGCCATTACCTCTCCAATCGAACATCACGCTGTTTTACATACATTAGAGTATTTAGCAAAAAAAGGCAAAATCAATTTGAGTTTAGTTGAATTAGACTCAAAAGGACACGTTGATTTGAATCATTTAGAAGAATTATTACGGGATAATCCTAAAACATTAGTTTCGTTGATGCACGGAAATAATGAAGTAGGAAATTTATTAGATATGACAATCGTAGGACAAATGTGCGAGGACTACGGTGCTATTTTTCATTCTGATACAGTGCAAACGATGGGGCATTATCAACATGATTTGCAACAATTAAAAATTGATTTTTTGGTTGGGGCGGCTCATAAATTTCACGGACCAAAAGGTGTAGGGTTTCTCTATATTAATTCAAAAAACAAAATCCAACCGCTCATACATGGAGGTTCGCAGGAACGAAATATGCGAGGCGGAACCGAGAATGTTTACGGAATTGTTGGTATGGCAAAGGCATTAGAAATTGCTTACTCGGGTATGGATGAGCATCGTCAGCATATCGAAAAAATGAAGGAAAGAATGATTAAGAAATTAAGGCAAAACATTGAAGATGTCCAATTTAACGGAGATTCAGATAATTTAGAAAAAAGCCTCTATACTGTTCTTAACGTGGGGTTTCCGCCGTCTGATGAAGGTGATATGTTTATTTTTAATTTAGACATAAATAAGATTTCCGTCTCGGGTGGAAGTGCCTGTACGAGTGGTTCAGATATTGGTTCACACGTTTTGACAGCTCTTAATGTTTCATCTGAAAGACCGTCAGTCCGTTTCTCTTTTTCAAAATATAATACGGAACAAGAAGTAGATTTTGTAGTGGAAAAATTGGTAGAATTAGTGAAAGTTGCCATTTAGAAATCTATCCAAAATACTCCCCAAACAAATAAAACAGTAAAATCATTAATACTAAATTACCCACCACGAGCCAGTATAATTGTTGCCAAGATTTGATGAATGGCGGCAGAGATTTGTCTTTTTCTTTCATAATATTTAGTTTACCATTTCGTTCAAATTATAAAAATATATTCCAAATTTAGGCTTTTAAAAACATGGAACAAACACCTTCTTCGCCATACAGACCTGTGAGTCGCCCACGACCCAGATTAAAGATACCACTTATTGGCAATATGTTGGGCGGAGGAAACAGTCCAAAACGTTCAAAAGATGAACCTCATCCCTTTACTAAAAACATTACGCCTATTCTTGTTGCCATTGCAATAATTGCTTTTGGGATTGATTATTTCATGAAAAGTAATGCCCCAAAAACTTCTTTCAGAGGAGAAAATGAATTAAAAGAAGCCTCTTTTAGTGGCAAGATTTTGAGAAAATGGTATAATGTTATTCCACCAAAAAATAATGTAGAATATGTGGTTGAAATAATCAATGACAAAAAGGAAAAAAGAATAATTAGTTTCTTAAACGAAAAATCAAATATTGGTGATTTTGTCTTGCCTTATAATACCATTTATAAGAAAGAAAATTCGCTTGATATTACCATAAAAAGGTATTTTAAGGCAGATACTGTGTTAACGTTAAAATATTAATTGTTGTTAATAAAACTATACTTTATCTCGAATTTTAGTTTTTAAAGTAACTATTTGAACAAAACATTGAAAAAAGTATTAGATTTTGTAAAAAAGTAATAAATTTGGTTAGTCATTTCAAAAGCCTACCGCCATTCGCTTATTGATTCATTTTGAGCGTGCTTTGTTTACTGTCCTGTTTCTTTATTGGCGGCGGCATAAATTCCTTAGTTTAAATCTGAAATATCATGGATAATTAGCTTGTCTTGGCATAAGATTTGTGGTTATTTCGTTTAACTATTCCCTTATTATTTCCTTACAACTCATGAAAAAAATATTATTTTTGAGCATTTTTTTATGCTTTTTCGATTTAATCTCCTTTGCACAATATATAGTAAAACCAACAGTCGGTTCTTCCAAAACTGATACCACAGTTGCTGTTTCTCCAAAAAAATCTTCTGAAACTCAAACAACTCCAATTGTGGGAGCTACAAAACCTTTGTTGCCTGAAAAATCAGTAACAGAAAAAATAATTGCTGATGAAGAAGAAGATTTTGACGAAAAAGAATTAGACGAACTTGAAGCCAGCATCGCAAAAGCCAAAGCAACATTAGGGATAAAAAATGTTTCAACAACCTCTTCCAAAAGTATGCCGTCAAGAACAAAAGAAGTTGCTAATAAAATAGAGGAACACAAATTAGTGGCAGCTCCAACAACAACTTACGAGACACCCACTTTACAAATAAATGGAAGACAGTCGAGTGCATCAAAAACAGATTTTAGACAAATTATTTTAACAGAAGAAGAGAAAAAATTCTATAGTGATGGAGGAATAAAAGTTAATGAAAATGATGAAATAGATCGAGATTCTATTTACGTAAGCCCAACTATTGCCCCAACTTTTGCGGGTGGAATTGAAGCAATGAAAACATTTTTTAATCAAAATTTAAAGATTCCTGAAGTTGTGAAAGGGCAAGAAATAAAAGGAAGAGTTTTTGTTAGATTTGTGGTAAGAAAGGATGGGAAAGTAGATAAAGTTCATTTAGTGAAAGGACCAAATGACGATTGCAATTCAGAGGCAATCAGGGTAATCAAAATGATGCCACCATGGATTCCTGCCTCAGACAGAGGCGATGCCGTGAGTGCTTATCACGTTTTACCGATTTCATTTGCAACGGCTCCTCCTGTAAAAAAATAGAAATGTATTATAAAAAATAACAGAAAAGTCTTTCAATTCAACTTGGAAGACTTTTTTATTTGACCAATTTTGCCAAATATCATTTAATAAAACCCTCTGAACAACAACTGATTACTTTTTTATGTTATTTACTTAAATTGCTGAAGCTGAATTACCACCAAGGTATGTTGGCAAAAAAATTTTGTGAATCATTTTTTAGATAATCAGTACCTTAGTGGATAAAACAATTAATCAACATTACAACCTAAATCAAGAATGAAAAAAATAATCTTCGCAACAACCACCCTGCTTTTTGCATTCGGTGCTGATGCACAACAAGTACCCCAAAAATCGAATTATAGTCAATATGATTTGTTCAATCCGCTGTTCAATTATACGCTCTCAACGCCAACCAGAAGTGGCTCAGGAACACCAGGAGCCAATTATTGGCAAAATTCTGCCGATTATAAAATCAATGTTTCCTTAGACGATGTCAAAAATACGGTTGAAGGAGATGTTGAAATTACTTATAAAAATGCTTCTCCCGATAAATTGAATTTCCTTTGGTTACAATTAGACCAAAACCAATTCAACACTAAATCTCGTGGAGGATTGACAACCCCAATTTCGGGTGGACGTTTCGGGAATGTGGGTTTTGACGGTGGATATCAAGTGAAATCTGTCATGATTGATGGTAAACCTGCTGATTTTTATGTAACCGATACTCGTATGCAAATAAAGTTGGCTTCACCTTTGGTTGAACGTACTGGAGCCGCAAAAATCAAAGTTACTTTTTCGTTCAATATCCCAAAGTATGGTTCCGACCGCATGGGTACGCAAGAAGCCAAAAACGGGACAATCTATGAATTGGCACAGTGGTATCCTCGTATGTGTGTGTATGATGACATCGAGGGTTGGAATGTGCTTCCATATTTAGGTGCAGGTGAGTTTTATTTGGAATATGGCAACTTTGAATATGCCGTAACTGTGCCTTCATCGCACATTGTGGTGGGTTCGGGAGAATTAACGAATCCAAATGAATGTTGGACTTCTGAGCAACAAAAGCGTTTGGCTGAAGCGGCAAATAGTGATAAAACGGTTATAGTACTTGACAAAGATGAGGTTGGAAAAGAGAATTCGAGACCTAAGAAAGACGGTAAAATTACTTGGAAATTTCGTTGTAATATGGCTCGTGATGTTGCTTTTGCCACCTCAAAGGCATTTATTATTGATGCCGCCAGAATCAACTTACCGAGTGGAAAAAAATCATTGGCGATGTCGGCGTATCCTTCGGAATCTGATGGAAATAAATCATGGTCACGCTCGACAGAATATGTGAAAGGAGCCATTGAATATTACTCAAAATGGTTGTATGAGTATTCTTATCCTGTGGCAACCAATGTGGCGGGTGTTGTGGGTGGAATGGAATATCCAGGCATTGTTTTTTGTGGGAATACGAGTCAAGGTGAAGGGCTTTGGGGCGTGACTGACCATGAATTTGGTCATAACTGGTTCCCGATGATTGTTGGTTCAAACGAACGTAAGTTTGCTTGGATGGATGAAGGGTTTAATACTTTTATCAATTTTTATTCAACTGATGATTTCAATAAAGGGGAATACAAAGGGGCAAAAATTGACATGCACCAAATGTCAAAGCAATTATTCCGTGAATCTGCCGAACCCATTATGAATATTCCAGATGTAATTCAACCAAACGGATTAGGTTTTGAAGCCTATTTTAAGCCAGGTTTAGGCTTGAAAATGTTGCGTGAGCAAATCCTTGGGCAAGAGCGTTTTGATTATGCTTTTCGTGAATATATCAAACGTTGGGCATTCAAACATCCAACGCCTTATGACTTCTTCAAAACGATGGAAGATGCCGCTGGCGAAGATTTATCATGGTTTTGGAGAGGCTGGTTTTATGAAACTTGGAAACTTGACCAATCTGTGAAAGATGTTCAATACGTGGAACAAGACCCGAAAAATGGAGCGGTTATTACCATTGAAAATTTAGAAAAATTGGCAATGCCCGCTATTGTAGAAATGGAAATGGTGGGAGGTTCAAAAGAACGTGTTACCTTGCCAATTGAAATTTGGCAAAGAGGTGGTACTTGGACATTTAAAAGTTCAACCACAATGCCTTTAAAATCAGTTACGATTGACCCAGACCATGTTTTTCCAGACATAAATTCTAAAAATAATTCTTGGAAACCTTTGAATTATAAGGCTGCGAAAGCGAATTAGAGGTTTAATTATTTATAGACGATTTTAACGAAAAGTTTAAATAACGTAGGCAGGGTTCAAAACCCTGCTTACGTTCATCCTCATATAAATTTATAGCTGAATTACCGTTTTTTCACGTTGTCAGGCTTTTTAATCTTGACGACATTTTAATATGACTTCATGTTAATCAAATTCAATAATAAATTTATCTAAATTATCGAAATCAGGATTATCGAAATGAAATTTCTCAAACTGGTCTCTGTTTCCAAACCAATCCCAAACTTCATCACGTCTTAATTTTGTCATTGCTTTACTCAAATGTGAATGATATGATGAATGTGGATATGCCTTGAAATCTTTTACGAAACCATGTCTTTGAGGATTGTGATGAATATAGTAAACAAGTTCTGTAAAATAGGCATCTGTATCTACTAAAATTCTACGGAACGGTTCTTCAAAAAGCCCTCCTGTGCGGTTATTGGCTTTATTGATAGCTTGGGCATATCCATTAAATAAAAATGAAAGTTGTTTGCTGATTATATATGATGCAGAAGGAATCTTAGCATTTATATCAATGATTGGTTCAACGTAGGCAAGGTTCAAAACCTTGCCTACGTTATTGGTACTACTCTTTTTCTTTACATAAAAATCAATAATCTCCTTTTCACTTTTTGTTCTAATAGCGATATGAAAATGGTTTTTCAATAAACAATAGGCAAAAGTATCCGCAATTGGCTCCACGTATTTTGCATATTTTTCCAAAAAATATCGATAATTTCGTTCTTCTTTAAATATATTTTCTCCATTAATTCCACGATTATAAATATGGTAAATGCGGTCTGGTTCTAACAATTCAATATTTTTCTTCATTTTGTGGCTAATTTTGATTTTGTAATTTAAAATACATAACTACAAAACTTTACCCATATTTCAACCTTACCAATTAATGCAAAATCTAAACCTCCTCTCCATCGCAAAACGACTCCAATCCATTGCCCAAGCGGGTATTTTTTATAGTGAAGACAAGCCTTTTGACCTTGAACGTTATGAAGAAGTTTCTCAATTAAGCGTTCAAATTTTGAATAATTTAACGGATGAACCCATCGAAAAAATCGGCAATTTATTTACCCAAGAAAGAAACGGTTATCAAACGCCAAAAGTAGATATTAGGGCAGTAATTTTTAATGAATTAGGACAGATTTTGATGGTAAAAGAGAAAGTAGATGGTTATTGGTCATTGCCAGGTGGTTGGGCAGATGTAGGATATACTCCTGCGGAAGTTGCCATAAAAGAAGTTCGAGAAGAAACGGGTTTGGCAGTGAAGACGGTAAGGCTTTTAGCGGTAATGGATAAAAGAAATCATTCACACCCACCCGAGGGTTGGTATGTCTATAAAATTTTTATTTTGTGTGAGAAAATTAGTGGAAATATTTTAACAGATACAACAGAAACCTCTGATATTCAATATTTTAGTTTAGAAAACCTCCCTCCTCTTTCAGAACCCAGAAATATTTATTCACAGATAAAAATGATGTTTGAGTTTCGGGATGATGATAAAAAGGAAGTGTATTTTGATTAGGGATTAGTTATTCGTTATCAGTTATTAGTAAAAAAAATTATCATAAGTTTTTATAAATTTCTTTGCACCCAGTAACTAAATAAACAATAACTAATTACACTGTTAATTAAATTTTTCCAGTTTTTATAAAAAATTATTTGCTGGCAAACTTCTCGAAAGTTTTTTCTACTTTCGAGAAGTTGATTCGGACTAAAATTAGTTAACAGTGTATTATTCCCTAATTACTTATTTCTTAAACTTCAAAGCCAATACATTTTTCGCAATTTTCCTGCCTTCTGCCAAACCCGTTTCGTTGTCTTGACGAGTATGAATTCCTCCGTATAAACGTGAAATAGCGGCTTCTCTTGAAAAATCAGCAAAACTTTTATAACTTCTTGTTTTTAAAACAATTCCAGTAGTATTATCTTTTCGTCCTTCATGGGAATTATCCGTAAAAGCAAAATTTTCTCCAAAGAAGTTGGTCAAAACATCAGAGACCGCACTTGATTGCGTTGAATGTCCCGATGGAAAACCTGGAAATGGAGGTGTAACAAAAAGTGGCTTCCAGTTTGCATCGATTGTTCTACGAATCATGGTGTATGGACGCTCATTATTGAACTTAAATTTGCACTTCCAACAATTGATAAAAGCATCATTTAAAGTGATTCCTGCACGAGCAAATGCCTCCGCCGCTTTTCCCAAACCTGCTTTTGATTGTTTAATCGCAATATTGGTAATGTTGTAGGAATGCCCCGCAGGAGTAAAGGTTTCCGTTGGATTATCTGCCCAAAACGCAGCAATTTCTTTCTGGTCTGGTGTTAAAGATTTATTAATAGAATATGTTTCAAAATACTGCCCAAAATAGGGTGAAGTCAAGGATGAAGAATAATTAATGGGATTTGGCAAAGGCATTTCTTGATTCGCTGGCACAAAAGTACGATTCGACCCCCAAGTAGGTTGCATTGGTATTTTTTGACCATTTTCAGTTACTTGCCATGCACCATCAAAAACGGGTAATACGTAAGTGGTGGGAAAATTTCTTTTATAGCCTTCATGTCCTCCGTCGGTTTTCGACCATTCAAAAATGGCATCAGCAATGCTTTGCCCGTATTTTTCAGAACGATCAATGATGTCCTGTGCAACGCCCGTTTTATTGGCATTTTTCAAAACAACTTCCACTGAATCAATGATTTGCTTATTCGTAACTGCTTGTGGTCGAGATACTTCCGCATACAAAGCTCGCATAATATTAGCCTCAGCGGCATTGGCACTGATTGCCCAATTATACTCTTTCCCTGTTTCTGTTTTCGGTAAAATCGTTAAAGCTGCTAATTGACCTGCCAAAGATTGATTGTTAGTAAGTCCGCCTAAAACAGACTCATACATTGTTAATCCACCGAGAGCATACGCACGAGCGGCAACTGGAGGCGTATAGCCCGAAGTAGTTTTTGTGAGTTTCAATTGCATTTCAGCCCAGGTGCTGGCAATTTCGGCAGAAAACTTATTGGCTGGCGAAGTATCTTCTTTGGGAACTTCTGGCGTTACGTCAGTTTCTTTAACTTTACATGAATCCAAAAACAAGGCAAAACAGGCAATTGCGAGTAATGAAGAATGTTTTTTAAAGATTCTATTGAATAAATTGATTAGTCGTTGTGTTCTCATAAGTAAGAAATTTTGGTTGAACATATCTATTTAGGCGATATTTGATTAGTCGTTCTGAGAATTTACAACAAAATTCTTGCCATAATTTTCTGAACGATTCTATACACGTAAAGGCGGAATTTTGACTCTCAAATTACTGATTTTTAAGTACATAAAAAAAACTCTCCACTGCAAGAGCAAAGAGTTTCTACTATTTATAAATAATAGCAAGGCAACACAACCAATGGTCAGATATTTTCCTTTCTTTTATGACCAGTCATTTCAAGATTGGTCACAATTTTTATGAATAAACTTTGAATTTATTTACTAACCGCATTAATCATTTTTTGAAAAAGTACATGGTTGAAAAATCGAACAAAAACTGTAATTTTGAATGAAAGAAAATTAAACCATGCGAATTGACCCAGCAACCATAGAACGAATAAGACAAACTGCCGATGTTGCCGATGTCATCGGAGACTATGTGTCTTTGAAGAAAAAAGGGGCAAATCTTTGGGCGTGTTGTCCTTTTCATGGCGAAAAATCACCATCCTTTTCTGTGTCACCCGCTAAGGGAATTTATAAGTGTTTTGGTTGTGGGAAAGCGGGAGATTCCATCCGTTTTATCATGGACATTGAAGGCTTAGGATATGGCGAAGCACTACGGCATTTAGCGAAAAAATACGGCATCGAAATTCAAGAAACCGTGATGACTGATGAGCAATTATTAGCTCAGAATGAACGAGAGAGCCTTTTGATTGTCTTGAATTACGCTAAAAATTATTACCAGAACAATCTTTTCAAACACGATGAAGGGCAAGCCATTGGTTATCCATACTTTAAAGAAAGAGGATTTTCTGATAAAACGATTAATACTTTTGAATTAGGATACAGCCTCGAATCTTGGGATGCGTTCACGAAGGAAGCTCTCAAAAATGGGTATAATTTGGAGGTTTTAGAGAAGGCGGGATTGACGATTATTAAAGAAAATGAGCAGTCGGCAGTCGGCGGTCGGCAATCGGCTGATAATACGAAGTCTTTCGATAGATTCAGGAATCGAGTAACTTTCCCTATCCATAATGTCTCTGGAAAGGTGATTGCTTTTGGGGCGAGGATTTTGAAGGCTGATAAATCGCAAGCCAAATACTTGAACTCGCCCGAGACGGAAGTTTATCATAAATCCAATGTTCTCTACGGGATTTTTCAGGCTAAAAATAGCATCCGAACGAAAGATGTTTGTTATTTAGTGGAAGGATATACCGACGTGATTTCCTTGCATCAAGCGGGCATTGAAAACGTGGTGGCTTCTTCGGGAACTTCTCTGACGATTGAGCAAATTCGCTTGATTGGACGATTCACGCAGAATATTACGGTTCTCTACGATGGGGACACTGCAGGAATAAAAGCCTCTTTGCGTGGAATGGACATGATTTTGGAAGAAGGATTAAACGTTAAATTAGTCGTTTTCCCAGAAGGAGAAGATCCTGACAGTTACGTACAAAAGATTGGTTCTGATGATTTTGTGAAGCATATTCAAGAAAATGCTAAGGATTTTATTACTTTCAAAGCTGAACTTTCTTTAAAGGAAGCGGCAGGAGATCCTTTCAAAAAAGCAGAATTAATCAAGGATATGGTGGGAAGTATTTCCAAAATTCCTGATTCCATAAAACGGTCGATATTCTTTCAGAAGACGGCAAGTTTAATGCAGATTGATGAACAATTATTGATTTCGGAAAGTAATAAAATCACCATTGAAAGAGGCAGACAGAAGGAAAAAGACCGAGAACGAGATATTAATCGTCAGCGTTTACAGAATGATTTGCCGAAAGGCGTAACACTCAGTAAGCCCGCTCCGAATATCAATTTAGGCGAAATGCCAAGTTTTTCTGAAGACGAAGAATTTTCTGGGTTTTTAATGCCTGTTGTAGTCGGTGGGGACACCGACCACGGCTTTGCACAAAATGCTGAACCGCTGATTGATTCACCCGAAGCTCCGAGGATTATACTTTCGGGTATGAGTTTGCAGGAATTGGAATGTATTAGATTGTTAATTAATCACGGCACAAAAGAAGTAGATCCTGGTGTTGCTCCTGGCGTAACGGTGACGCATTATATTTTAGCAGAAATTGATGGAATGAACTTTGCAACGCCCATTTATCAAGAAATTTTGACCATATTTAGGGAACAGTTCTTGCAAGGTAATATCTTGAATGCTCAACATTTTATTGGACATCACTTGGAGAATATTCAACAAGAAGCAATCAATCTTTCATCAGAACGTTATTCCATTTCTGACCAATGGGTGAAGCACGAAATAATCGTTCCAACGGAAATAGACAAATTGGCGGATCTGGCTTTTCAGAATATTTTGAGGCTGAAAAAAGCCTACAATGAACAACAAATGAAGGATATTATGAAACAAATTTCTCAAACTTCTGATATGAACGAACAAACTCGTCTGTTGGAAATGTTTATGCAAGCCAAGCAAATTGAGAAAGATATTGCGAAAGAATTGGGGACGGTTGTGGTTCGTTGATTTTAAGAGATTTTTTAATACTTTACCATTAAATAACAATGACAAAAACCTTATATTTAGTCCGCCACGCACAGGCTTCTGACTCCGTTAGTCCCGATTTAATCCGTCCGCTCGTTGCGAATGGAATGATTGATGCCGCTCGAATGGGCAGACATCTTGCCTCAAAAATGCAAGGAATTGACCTAATTTTAACCTCAAATGCTGAACGTACACAAATGACGGCACAAGTCTTTTGTGAACAATTAGGTGTTGATAATCAGATAGTTAAG
>JANXML010000179.1 GCA_025354645.1 Arcicella sp.
ATCTGCCACTTCTTCGGCTTGTCCTCCCCGTTTCAAAGGAATAGATTTTGTCCATTCTTCGGTTGCTGCGGCATTCAATTCTCCTGTCATTTCAGTCAAGATAAACCCTGGTGCAATGGCATTTGAACGAATATTTCTTGAACCCAATTCCAAGGCAATAGATTTTGTAAAACCAATAATTCCAGCCTTTGAAGCCGCATAATTAGCTTGTCCAGCGTTTCCACGAATCCCCACAACCGAGGTCAAATTGATGATTGAGCCTGATTTTGCTTTCATCATGGGCTTAGTCGCTGCCTTTGTCAAATTAAAAACAGATTTCAAATTTACTTGAATTACAGAGTCCCATTGTTCCTCCGACATCCTCATTAACAAACCATCTTTCGTGATGCCCGCATTGTTTATTAATACATCTATTGTGCCAAAATCTGCAATAACAGAGTTCATCAAATCTTCCGCTTGTTTATAGTTAGAAGCATCCGAGCGATACCCCTTTACTTTAACGCCTAAATCAGCTATTTCTTTTTCAAGGGCTTCTCCTTTTTCTATTGATGAAAGATATGTAAAAGCCACACTTGCCCCCTCCTTAGCCATTTTAAAGGCGATTGCACGACCAATTCCTCGAGAAGCACCCGTTACTAAAACGATTTTATTTTGTAATAATGCCATAGATTAGTTGTTATTTCGATGGTTGGGAAATATTTAAAAATCCAAATTTACGGTAACACAAGAAGACGGCAAAATCGTGGTTTACATCTCATTCACGAAAGACAAATAATTATGGCAAAAGCAATAACGCATATTATTGATTATCAGTTACTTAAACTAAAAAAAAGCATTTTATTAAGGCAAAGTTATTTTGTAACGATTTTTTTTCAAGTATATTTGTCGCTCCACTTTTAGAATTATAATCATGAAATCAAATTTACGTTTATTCTTATTTTCAATATTTTTTGTTGTGAATTTATCCGCCCAAACACCAGATAGTACGCAGATAGTCTTTCCAAAAAGTGTTGAAGCGGTTATAAAAGTGGATACGACAGAGGACGAATCTGAGTTTCAATCAACCAACGAACGAGAAAAATTGCCTTCTTGGTATTACAGCGTTGGCATTGATGGCACAACAAGTTCTGGTAATGTTAATCGACAGTTATTGAACCTAAAAACTACCTTGAATTATGAAAATCCCAATTCTATTTTCGGATTTTTTACTTCCCCAAAATTTCAATACGGTACAAATTCTAACGTATTACAAGAAAGAGAGATTTTATTAGACTTGAATTCTACATTATTCTATTCAAAACATAATGTTTATATGTTAATTTTTGGAATTTATGAACAAAGCAATCTCCGTAAAATTGTTTCCCGTTATAATGTCGGAATAGGAATAGGTTGGAAGATTTTGGGCGGAATTAATGCTCCAAAATCAAAGGTAAAATTAAGTATTAGTAACGCAATTGTCCGAGAAGTTACTGATTTTGAAAGCAGAGAAGACAGAAATATTTATCGTAATTCCACACGTTTAAAGTTACGGTATGATATTATTCCTGACAAATTATTCATTCAAAGTGTCGTTTTCTATCAACCATCTTTATTAAACAACTATTATCGTTGGAATTCTTCCTCTCAACTATCGTACAAAGCTGGAAAACATATCGCAATATTGGCTTCGTTTGAAAATACATACGAGAATTTCAATGTGGTGGGGATAGAAAATTCTCAGACCAATACTACTTTCGGACTCGTGTATAGTGGCTCAAATTAGGCTCTCATCAAAAAACTGCTTGTGAATTAGGTTTATATACTACTTTCAATTATTTTTGAAACTATAAAACCATTAACTTTTGTTAAGCTACCGCCAACGCTTAATAGTTACTCTAAAATTCTTCCCGCCGTTTAGAATTTTAGCACAATTATAATCCAAAACACTAAATTTTAATCCTTTTTTTGCTGTATTGGCACGAAAAATGAACAAAATTTATTGTTAGATATCCTTACTTTAATTAAATCCATAAAAATCATGAAACAACTATGTTTAGCAATTGGATTGCTGGCATATTTAGGCAATGCCAACGCTTTTTCATCCGCACAATTAGCTTCTTTGGAAAATAAAAGTGAGCCTGTCAAAATTCTAAAATTCAATCAGCAAATTCCTTCAACTGCTCAATCTGAGCCTATCAAAATTGTTACTGAGTCCACAAAACCAGTTTCAAACGATCCTACCAAAAATGCAAATACAGTTACTTGTTTCAACAACAAATCTGGTGTTGGACTTACTCAAAGCAAAGATTTAGACGGTCGAGATATTTTAGCATTCCCCTTAGAAAAACTTCGTCAAAATGTCCGTTATGGTTTTGTAGAAAATTATAAACATGGCTTTGCTCGCATAAAAAAAGATGGCGTTTTTGGTTTTATTAACTTGTGTGGTGATGAAATAATTGCTTGTCAGTTTGAAAAAGCCGAAAATTTTAATGAAGAGAAAGCCCTTGTTAAACGTGTCGGGTGGCTTTTTATTGATAATATTGGTGTTGAAAGCGAAGAACTTCAAAATATTATTGATGCTAAAGCTTTAACTAAGGGTTTGAGTTTGGTTAAGTTTAGAAACAACCAAATGGGTTTGATTGATAATAATTATGATAAAACCAACAAACCTGTATCAAAACTTTATGATGAGATTATTGTATTAAGTGACAACACGTTAGCCGTTAAAATTAATCAAAAATGGGGTGTTTTTAAACTTGGCGAAGGTGCGGTTGCCGAAGCAAATTTTGACTTAATTGAACCTTCTGGTAGAGAAAATCTTTTTAAAGTTTACTTGAACAAAAAAGTAGGGTTAATCAATTCAAACGGAGAAATTCTCTGGAAACCAGACTTTAACGTAATTACTGATGTTGATGTTTATGGATTTGTGAAAGGAATTGGTGAGTCAAAACAACAGTTAATTAATGTTAATGATTTTAGAGTAAGTAAAGCTTACAAACAAATTAGTGATTTCGACCCACGAGGTCTGGGTATAATTCAAGGAGAGAATAATTTGTTTGGATTGGTGGACAAAGATTTAAAAACGATTCTCGAACCACAATTTAATACCATCGGAGCCATCGGAGAATTTGATTTAGTTCCTGTTAGCAAAGAGGTTGTAGGAAAAGGAATTAAGCACGGTTTTATCAATTTAAAGGGGGTTGAAGTAATCCCTTTGGAGTATGAAAATGTAGGTAAAATCAATAAAAAAGGACTTTTGGTTGTGAAGGAAATTGTGAGTTGCAATCTTGATGAAAAAGGCAAAAAGATTGGAACGTGCAAAGCTGATAAGGTGATTGATGTTAATGGAAGTACCGTTATTTTACCAATAACTAAATATCCAGATGCTGGTAAAATTAATTACTCAGTGACTGATTCAATGATTCATAATTGTATTGTGGTTCGTGCCTACAAGAATGAAGACAAGAATAAATATGCAAAATTTATGCTTGTTCGTGGAGAAGATTTCAAGGTTTTAACACCTGAACCCTTTGATTTTGTACAGGCAGTTAGCAAGCATCAGTTTTTCTTTGTACGCTTGAATGGACTTTGGGGAACGCTTGATACCACGGGAAAATATTTATCAAAATGTCAGTTTAAAACTGCCCCAATGGCATCAGAAGGCTATTACTTAGTTCAACATGACAACGGAAAATACGGGTATCTTGATCAAAGAGGGAAGTTACAAGTTTCGCCAGATTATGAAACCTTGGATTCATTCAAAAACGGATTTGCCATTGCTTCTAAAGGTGAAAATCAAGTTGGATTAATTAATAAATTTAATGCAAAAATTGTTCCTTTTGTTTTTAAGGATATAAAATACAAAGAATCTACGAAAGAGTATGAAGTTTTAGACAAAGACAATAACCGATATGTTTTAAATCAACAAGGCGAATGTAATACAAATTGTCAAGAATTAGAAGCAATTAGATTGAAAGCAAATGGTGTGAATAATTAAACAAAAAGCCCCTCAAATTTAAGTCTGAAGAGCTTTTTGTTTATTTCAACTTTCCGCCTCCTAAATACGGACTTCTCAACAATTTTTCCGTTCCCTCAAATGCGACAACCGTTTTATTATACCCAAATGTTGTTGCTAACGAATGCGTTTTATTATTATCTCCCATCACCATATCAACGTCCTGCATCGTCATTTGACATGGGTGTTCATATCCACAAGCGTGAGAAATTTCGAGGATTTCTTTGTTAATATTTTTTACATAATTATAAAAACGCTCACTTTTCAGAGCTGGATCAATGCCCGACTGAAGCCATTTATCCGAAGTTGCCACGCCAGAAGGACACCGATTCGTATGACAAACTTGTGCTTGAATACAACCAATAGAAAGCATGGCTTCACGTCCAACATTGATTAAATCGCAACCCATTGCAAAAGCCATCATTGCCTTTTCGGGAAAACCTAATTTGCCAGATCCAATAAAGACAATTTTGTCGGTTAATTCGTATTTTTGAAATATTTTATAAATTTTCGTAAACCCAAAATTGAACGGTAGAGACACATGGTCTGCAAAAGCGTGTGGTGCTGCCCCTGTACCTCCTTCACCCCCATCAATCGTAATAAAATCTGGACCTTTACTCGTTTTAGCCATGTATTGAGCCAATTCTTCCCACATTTCAGTTTTTCCAACCGCAGATTTTATGCCAACTGGAATACCTGTCTGCTCAGCCATATTTTCAATGAATTCTACCATTTCAGGAATGGTGGAAAACTTGGAGTGAAAGGCGGGAGACATGGCATCTTTACCCATTGGAATATGACGAATATCAGCAATTTCTTGGGTAATTTTTGCGGCAGGTAACATTCCACCTTTTCCTGGTTTTGCTCCCTGCGAAAGTTTCAACTCCAAGGCTCTCACGAAAGGATTTTCGGTAGTCATTTTGATGAGCTTTCCCATCGAAAAATTCCCTTCATCATCACGAACACCGAAGTAAGCCGTTCCAATATTTACAATTACATCTGAACCATATTTATGATAAGGCGACAATGAACCTTCACCCGTGTTGTGATAGCATCCAAACTTTAAAGCTCCTTTATTCAGCGATTCAATGGCTTTTGCAGATAATGAACCATAGCTCATTCCTGAAATATTTACCACTGAGTATGGTTTGAAAGGACGTTTACGGTTATGAAATTCCCCAATAGTTTTGGCACATGGTACTGCACTTGGGTCTTTTTTATTGGGATGATTGGGAGGTAATTGATGCCCCAACATGGCGTGTTTAATGAAGATATATCCAACTGAATTAAAATCTTGATCAGACCCAAATCCTTGAAGGTTATTTTCCTGTTTGGCAGAGGCATAAATCCATGCCCTTTCTCCCCGATTGAAAGGTAATTCTTCACGGTTATTGGCTACAAGATATTGACGAATTTCAGGACCGATTTTTTCCAGTAAATATCGTAAATGTCCAATTACGGGAAAATTGTGTTGGATAGTATGACGGTTCTGCAAAACATCTCTGATTGCTAAGACAAGGAGTGCAATGGGGATTAGTAGCCAGTAGTTCATGAAGTTATAGTAAGTTAATTTTTAGAATCTTGACTCAACGAAACACCACCCGAAACAATCATTTTCATTACATCCGAAGCGGGCAAATTTAAGGGAACAATACTTTCAGATGGCACAATGAAAAGTTCGCCTGAAAAGGCATACGAATGGGGGCAATAAACCATTACAGAATCTTTAATATCTATAAACTGCAAATCTTCTTGGGTAATAAAGCCGATTTTCTGAATGCCATTTTCTTTGTTGAGCATAAACCTGACTGGCTGGTTAAATTTCTTTTTATCCCCTACAAATGCTCCTACGAGGTCTTTTAGCGATGAATATATAATTCCAACCAACGGAATTCTGATGATTGCTTCTTCAAAAATTTGAACAACAGGAACGGAGATAAAGGTTGAACCTAAAAATCCAACGATCATGATTATACCAATTAAAACCACTAAACCCGTTCCTCTATATTGCACAAAGAATTGGCTATCTAAGGAATCTAAAAGGTTGAAAATAATGTAACCCGTGACGTAAACAGGGGCAAGTAAAAGTAAGCCTTTAACAAAAAAACTAAACAGTTTTGCGGATATTCGCTTGAAGTTGGAGGACATTTTCGATTCCAAGGATAATTCTATTTTTAGGATACGTTACATTATATTTTATTTCTAAAATTTTCTTTTCTTTGGGTTTCAAACGAAAACTCCAAGCCAATCGCCCACGAGTAAAATCAATTTCTGCATCTGAACTTTCTAAGATTTCTAATTCAACCAGACCATCTTTGGAAATTGGAATCAAATCTTGAACTTTCATTTTTAAAGAAACCTTTTTAGGATTCTTGAATTCGATTTTATAAGACCTGAATTCAATAACTTTTTTTCCAATAATTTTCTTAGTATTACCTACTATGGTGCGTTTTATGTCTATCTTTTCGTTATTTGAAATAACAACAAAAAGAGTATCCTTTCCCACACCAGAAGGCTTTTTTGCATTCTTTGGAGGAATTTGGGCATTAGAAAATTGACCTAAAAGTAGAATTAAACTACTGATAAGAAAGAAGCGGTTGATTGAGAAATTAGCGTAATTAAGCATTTACATTCAAGATTATTGTGTAGTATATAAACGTTTTTTAGGCAATTTAATTCTTTTATTACGATTTCAAGTATCAAATATTACCACAAAACTACATTAGCAATTTTAATGTGGAAGTTCTTATTTGTAAATTTGTCTATAAAATTTCAAATAAAGAATTATGATTTACGAATATACGTATTTACAACAATTTATCCGAAAAGTTTTTTTAGCCATTGGATGTCCAGAGGCTGATGCAGACTTGGCTTCTAAGGTATTAATATCAGCCGATTTACGGGGAGTTGATTCTCATGGAACAGCCCGTTTAAGTGGATACGTAAGGTTATTTGACAATGGAAGATTAAATCCAAATCCACAAATCAAGATTATTCACGAAACGCCTTCAACCGCTGTGATTGATGGAGATAAAGGATTGGGACTCGTGGTTGCCCCTTTTGCCATGAATATTGCGATACAAAAAGCGAATAACGTTGGTTCAGGTTGGATTTCGGTTCAAAATTCAAATCACTTTGGCATTGCGGGTTTTCATGCGATGATGGCGTTGGAAAATGATATGATTGGTTGGGCAATGACAAACGCCGCCCCGCTGGTTACGCCTACTTTTTCAAAAGAAAAATTATTAGGCACAAACCCAATTGCCGTAGCGGTTCCTGCCAAAAACAATCCAGCCTTTGTTGCAGATTTTGCCAGTACCGCCGTGGCTTACGGAAAAATGGAAATCTTACAGAGAAAAGGTTCTCCTGCCCCTTTGGGATGGGTTCAAGATAAAGATGGTAACGCTACGGACGACTCGAACGCTGTAAAAAATGGTGGTGCATTACTTCCTCTGGGTGGTGATCGTGAGCATGGTTCACACAAAGGATATGGACTTGGGGCAATTGTAGATATTTTTTCGGGGGTATTATCAGGAGCAAATTTTGGACCTTGGGTTCCGCCTTTTGCCACGGCAGGATTCATGAATGCGGGCGAACAAGTAGGGAAAGGCACAGGACATTTTTTGGGAGCTATGCGAATTGACGGTTTTCGACCTGCGGATGATTTTAAAGCGGATATGGATAAATGGATTGACCGTTTTCACGCCGCCCCCGCTATTGACGGACAAAAAGTATTAGTCCCAGGCGACCCAGAACGTGAAATTGAAGTGGAACGCAAAGCCAATGGAATAAAACTTTTAGAGCCTGTAATAAATGATTTGAAAAATTTGGGAGATAGGTTTGGGATTGCATTTAAGACACAATAAAACTCATTACTCAGTTACTATTTTATATGCTTTTCGCACAAAAATAAAATATTCTACCGCCTTACAAGAATTTTCAAACAATCCATTAAGTTTGCATGTAAAAAAACAAATATTATTTTTTGAAGATTATTTTTGATAAAACTGATAAAGTTTATATTTTTACGAATTCATAAACCCTAAATTATCATTACACAGTGGAAGAAAGAGACAGAGAAGAATTGTTTTCGAAACGTATAAGAGCTGGAAAACGAACGTATTTTTTTGATGTAAAATCAACTCGCTCAAACGATTATTACATCACAATTACCGAGAGTCGCCGTTATCAGAAAGATGATGGATTTGGGTACGAAAAGCACAAGATGTTTTTATACAAAGAAGATTTCGGCAAATTCATGGAAGGCTTACAGGAAGCCGTTGACTATGTAAAAACTGAATTATTGCCTGATGTAGATTTCAGTCAATTTGACCGTGAAGACGAAGAAAGAATGGAATATAAATCAGAATACAAACCTGTCGAAGCCGTGGAAAAAGAAACAAAAGAAGACGATGAAAGTTCCTTTGGTAGTGATTTGAAGTGGGAATAATTCTTTAAAGTAAAGATTTTGAAAGCCTCTGAAATTTCAGAGGCTTTTTTGCTGTATTTTTAGTAATTTTGCATTCTTTTTCATTTCAAGAATTAATTAAAATCATAATAAATGGGCTTGCAAGTCGGAATCGTCGGATTGCCAAACGTGGGAAAATCGACATTATTTAGTGCAATATCTTCAAATAAGGCAGAGGTTGCCAATTATCCTTTCTGTACGATTGAACCAAATGTAGGTATCGTAACAGTGCCAGACAATCGTTTGAATATTTTGGAAGAACTCGTGAATCCTCAGAAAGTATTACCAACCGTAATTGAATTTGTGGATATTGCTGGTTTGGTGAAAGGAGCTTCACAAGGGGCAGGATTGGGTAATAAATTCTTAGCAAATATTCGTGAAGTTGATGCAATTCTGCACGTGGTTCGTTGTTTTGCGGATGATAATATCGTTCATGTTGAAGGTCGAGTAAACCCCGTTTCAGACAAAGAAATCATTGATTTTGAATTACAATTAAAAGATTTGGAATCAGTTGATAAAAAAATTCAAAAGATTGAACGGGCTGCCAAAAATGGAGATTCAAAATCAAAAGCTACGTTGGCAGTTTTGCAACAATACAAATCAACGTTGGAAGCTGGAAAATCTGCCAGAACCGTTCAAGGAATTGACCCAGAAGCCAAATTTGAAGCAATTGGAGATATTTTATTATTGACTGATAAGCCAGTTGTTTACGTAGCGAATGTGGATGAAAAATCTATCGCTTTGGGTACAAACGAATACGTTGAGGAATTGAAAAAAGCCGTTGCTGAGGAAGGGGCAGAAGTAGTTGTTATTTGTGCAGCTTTGGAAGCTCAAATTGCTGAAATGGAAGATGCAGACGACCGTCAGATGTTTTTGGAAGAATATAATTTAACTGAATCGGGCTTGGATAAATTAATCCGAAGTTCATATTCACTATTAAATTTGATTACATACTTCACAGCGGGAGTCAAAGAAGTTCGTGCATGGACGGTTCAAAAAGGCTGGAAAGCACCTGCCGCAGCTGGAGTAATTCACTCAGATTTTGAGCGTGGTTTTATTCGTGCAGAAGTTATCAAATTCGCTGATTATCAACAATACAAGTCTGAATTAGCGTGTAAAGAAGCAGGAAGATTATCAGTTGAAGGGAAAGAATATACCGTGATTGATGGTGATATTATGCATTTTAGATTTAACGTATAATTTTCAGGTATTAGGTATTAGGTATTAGGTATTAAGTACCCGTTTGAAAATAGTTTATGTTATTTTTATTAACTTCGTTCCATGGGACGAGTCAATACTCCAATATTAAGCGAATCGGCTAAATTAGCCTTAGAACATGACTTCAAAACAAGTCAGATTCATAGTTATCGAATGCGATGTCAAGTAATTTTACTAAAATCAACAGGACGTAAATCCCAAGAAGTAGGTGAAATTACAGGTATGACTTACGTAAGTGTCAATGCTTGGGTCAAAAGATACAAAGACTTTGGCATTGAGGGTTTACAAACTCAACCAGGTCGAGGACGTAAGCCAATACTTGACAAAGAGACCGATAAGGAATCCATTTTAAAAAGTGTAAAGGCTAACCGTCAACGGATTCAAACAGCCAAAGCTGAATGGGAAAAAGAATCTGGCAGGTCTGTTAGTCTTAGTACGTTAAAAGTTTTTTTAAAAGCCTTGACGGACGATACAAACGAATAAGACTTCGTTGTAAAGGCGAACCTGACCCAGATTTATACGCCCTCAAAATAGAGTTAATCGCTGAGTTAGAGCAACTTTCCGAGCAAGGACTCATCAATTTATTCTATGGTGACGAGAGTCATGTTTGTAGCCAAGGTTATGTTCCCTACGGCTGGCAATTCCCAGATGAAGATATTTATATACCCGTTGAAAAAGGCTATAAAATCAATATGTGGGGACTCATTAACCGATATAATAAAAATCATTGGGTCACCACAGAAAAAAACATTAACGCAAATTTCATATTTGAGCAATTAGAAAAACTATCATTCCAAATACAAAAACAAACGGTCATCATCCTTGATAATGCAAGTATTCACAAGGCTAAAATTATCCAACAGCAACTAAAATTTTGGGAAAACAGAGGATTGTATATTTTCTATCTTCCTCCATATTCGCCTCACTTAAATATTGCTGAAACACTTTGGCGTAAAATTAAAAAAGAACAAATTGACCCAATAGATTATCTCAGTAAAGATTCTCTTTTCTATGCAGTTAATCGCTGCTTGGCTCAGTTAGGAAAATCTTGGGAAATTAATTTCTCCGATTTTAACATAAACTAATTATTAACTGGTACTTAATCTTATTCAGTTTATTGTTATCTACGGGTTTGTCAATGTAGTCTATTTTGGTATATTCCATTGCTCTAACAGTATATTCATTTTTGCCAAATGCAGTAATAAATATCGGAATAAAGGGCTTGCAGCCTTTTTGCTGAACTGCCCTGATAACATCAAAACTTTCATAAGTTCCACCCAACACAATATCCATCAATACCACCATTGGTTGGGTAGCAAGGATTAGTTCCACCGCCGAATCAAAATCTTGGGCATCGCCCAATACTTTTACGTTAGGGAATTCTTTTTCGAGGATGTCTCTCAACTCATTGGCTTCTTTGATAATATCCTCTACGATTACGACCGTAATTACTTTTTGACCAATGATTGGTTTAGGAATTTGAAGTGTGTTTTCCATATTTTTTAAGGTAAAATGGGCTAATTATTATCAAAGTAAATGGTTACTTTTGTGCCGTGTGGCAAAAGGTCTTCTGTGGGTTTTAGCAGTATTTTGTAGCCAGCACTGTTCAAAAGTCTAATTCGTTCTGCCACGAGACTCTCTGCCTTCGATTCATACTTTCTGACAACCGTAGCCTTGATTTCTGCCGATTTTTCCCTGCCAACTCCCGTATCAGAGATTTCAAAACAAAGCACTTTATGCCAGTAGCTTACACTTATTGTCAACTCACCTTTTATTCCTTTGGGTAAATTTAATAAACCGTGTTTAATGGCATTTTCAACAATAGGCTGAATAATCATGGGCGGAATGGCAAGGTTATTTAGCAAGACGTTATCATCAATTTTGAAATCGCAAGTGAAGTTTGAATTGGCTTTAATTTGCTCAAATTCAACAAAAAGGCGTAACAATTCTATTTCTTCTTTGAGGGTAGTTTCAGTTGAGAAAATAGATTTACGTTTATTTTTAACATCTAATGAGGTGGATTCTAAATACTTACGCACTAAGGCAGAAAGTTTGACCACCATATCTTTTGCTACAACGGTGTTGCCTTCATTAATTTCACTTTTCAATACGCCCAAAATATTGAATATAAAATGGGGGTTCATTTGTGCTTGAAGGGCAACCACTTTCATAAAATCCAATTCTTTTTGTTGGTCATCCATCTTTCTTCGGAGTCTTCGTTCCCAAAGCCACTTGAAGAAGGCTAAACACATCAAGCCCATCATCAAAAGTCCAAAAGCCATCAAATACCACTTAAAATTGGGTGATTGCCAAAAATGTATATTCGTGCGAAAACTCAAACTTGTTTCCAAGGGGGTTATGCCTTTTTGTTCGCCCAATACTTGTGTTTTTACTTTGAAAATATGTTTTCCATTCTCTAATTGAAACAATATCACAAAGGCTTCTTCTTGCCAATCTGACCATGCGTTATTATCTAACTGATAGCTGAATTTTGGATTGAGTGCATTGTCAAATCCTGTACTACCAAATTCTATTCTGATACCATCAATTTTGCCTTCGGGTAATTGATAAACAGAATCTTGGGTATTTTTAGTAAAAGGAATGTTTTGTCCGTCGATACTTGTAAATATGGGTTTCGTTGCCCTCACGGTAAGGTCTAAATCTTTGGGGTCAAAAATACTTAATACGTCAGATGAAGTTACCCAAGTTTTATTATCATGGGTTTTGTAAATTCCCGCTTGACCAGGTTCAAGCCCCATGAATCCATTATTATAGTTGAATGTCTTGATATTCAAGATATTACCCTGATAAAAATCTGCCAAATTCAATACAAAAACATTCTCGCCATTCATACAAATCAGATGATTTTTGTCTAAACTTTCTACCGCATAAATAAAACCCTTGATGGTTTTTTCAGCCACTTGAACAAAAGAGTCAGTTTCTGGAAGATAGCGATAAAGTCCTTTGGTTGTGCCAAACCAAAGGGTATGATAGGCATCTTCTGTGATAAAAAATACGGAGAAAAACGGCACTTTTTCTGATTTCATTTTGTATCGAAATGCCTTCTTTCGTTCATAGTCGTAGGTGGTTAATCCACCACCACCGCCATACCAATGCTTGCCTTTTGAATCTACAAATACGCAGAGCATTTGTAGATTTTGATGCAAACCGTCTTTTTCACGTAATTCGGTAACTTTGTAGGGCGGTTTATTTTCAATGATATTTACGCCGCCCGCCACACCCGAAAGCACAAGATTTCGTTTTTTATCTTCGGTCAAGAAAAAGGCATACGTATCTTTAAAAATAAATTCAAATTCCTTGTAATCATATCGGATTAATCCTTGCTCAGACGGTAGCCAGAGATTTTGGTATTTATCTTTGATGGGTTGAAAATAAAAGCGATTTGAAAATGGAACTTTTAACTGTCTTGTAAGTGGTTCTTGATAACCTGTCAAATCTGTTGTTTTATTGCCTTCATGAATTTTAATTGGTACGGATGTATTCAAATGCAAAGTCCACAAACGGTTGTATTTATCTTCAACCATACTCCAAACTACGGCATCTTTGGATGCAGGAAGATATTTCACGCCATTATCCATCACTCGCCAAAGCCCAGTTTCTGTTCCAGCCCAAATACCAGTTTTATCAACTTGCACATAATAATTATCCAAGAAATTATCGGCTAATTGTTGATAATGAGATGTGTTTTTTTCTAAAATACATAATTTACTTTGAAAAGCAAAAGCAAAATTAAAAGGCAACGTTTGATGAACTTTTACGGAATTGGCATCTACTGTCAGTATCAATTTTTGTTCTTTTTGTCCATTGGGTAAAAACCAATATTCTCTTTTTTGTTCGATGTCTTTTCTACGGGAGTATATGATTCCTTTATTGCCGTATTGGTAGCATTTATCGTGCAGGTACTCGTTAGATTCAATAAATTTTAATTGATTTTGATTTAATTCATATCGAGAAAAGGTAGGCTTAGGTTTATTGTCTGAAAAGGTATAGATAATTTTATCAAGTTCAGAATCATAATATACACCAACATTTGTCAATAATTTTGGAAGATTTTGCAAGATAATTTTCTGAAATTTATTGTTGATTAATTGGTAAACTCCAAAATCACTATGCACAAAAATTTCGTTCTTTTGATTGATATAAATCCTGTCTGCCCCTTCTTTTGGATTGGGCATTCGCCAAGTTTGAAATTTTGCTCCATCAAACCTATTAACTCCATCTGCAGTTGCAATCCAGATGTTTCCTTGTTTATCCTCCTTCAAATCAAGTATTACATCATGGGCTAAACTATCACCGTCTGCCCTTTTATAATTCTTAAATTTTTGCCCATCAAATCTTCCCAATCCGCCTTTCGTTCCTACCCATAAAATTCCCCGTGAGTCAGTCAATAAGGACATAACTTGCATTTGAGCCAAGCCTTCACGAATCGTGTAATGTTTGGTCGGGAACGTTTGGGCAGAAATACTCGATACAATCAAGTACAAACATAAACAAAAAAAGAATTTAATTTTAGATTTTTGCATCGGGCAAAGTAGGTTTTAAAATACAATTTACTGATTTCTATTTATTAAGCCAACAATCTTAAACAAGTGATGGATTTTTGGAATAAGTGAAAGGTTTTATTGGCACTTCTCTTCCAGCAATTTACCCACCGCACGTTTTCTACACAGGCAACCGAAATTTACGAATCCTTTGTTTGACGATAGCAAGTCTAAACCGAGGATTATTCTATTTAGCCCTTTCTACAATCTCCCCGCCGTAAAACGAAAAATGACTTGCTATAAACGGGTTGCACCCCGTCAAAGTCGGTTCGTGTGGTGGTGGGCGATTGCCTGTTGCGAGTGCTGGGCTTCTTAACATTAAAAATTAAAAAAAATCATGGCTACTTCACGTACACCCCGAATCTATGTTGGTACTTACAAAAAGTACAACAATCTTTCCATTGAAGGCGACTATCTCGACCTAACTGATTATTCAAGTTTAGAAGAATTTTATGAGGCTTGCAGAGAACTACACAAAAATGAAACAGATCCAGAATTTCATTTTCAAGATTGGGAAGACCTACCAAGTTTTATGATTACTGAATCTTCTTTGGATGAAAGTATTTTTGAATATCTGGAAGCAATAGAATAGATGGACGACATAATGGCGGACGCTTTTGATATTTTCGTAAAGTCAGTACACGGAAATTGGGAAGGACTAAGCAAAATGAAAAGTCAGTTTGAAGATAGTTACCAAGGTTATTATGGTGCTGGCTCAGGAGATGCAAAAATGAAATACACCGAACAGTATGTCGAAGATTGCGGGTACTTGAATGGATTACCCGAAACAATCCAACAATATTTTGACTATGCAGCTTTTTCAAGAGATTTATTTATCTCAGATTTGGACGAAGAAGATGGACACATTTTTTCAAAGAATTACTAATCGAAAGGGGGGCAACCCCTTTTTTGTAAAATGGTAAAAATAAAGAAAGCCAAACCACAAAGTGATTCGGCTTTACTGCATGAACTTGCATAAGACTATCGTTTTTTAGACGATAGCCAATTACGTTCTTTGGAATAATTAACCCCAATTTTCCAACCATCCTGATAAACCATCGGTTGTTCAAATTGAAGAGAATCTTTATTGAACCATATTTTAACCATCAAAACAGAAGAATATTTTTTGATTTTATTTTCGCTAAGTATCTGAATATCTTTCACTTGTCCATTGTGGGTTGCTTGATTGAGCATTACGTTTACATACAAAGGTGTTGCTTTGATTTGCTGATTAAAGGCTTTGGACAAAAGAATGCTGAAATCATAAGTGGTATCTTTTCTAACAATTTTATTGGCATTTTTGAAAATTTCCATGGTACTTTCTCAAATTCCTTCTTCGTGAGGCAAAGTATTTTTTTTTCCCCCGAGCAAACTGTAAAGGAATAAGCAAGGTAGCATCAAGAATAGCGAGAATATTTTAATAGTCCTTTTCATCGTTTTAAAATTTAATTTTTGCCAGAGAATTACGCATTAATTTAGCTTGATAGCGAGCTTCCATTTCTTGTTGCAAGGGCGTTTTCTTGGTGGCATCTTCCATTAGTTTATCCCCTTTCTCTTTATAATCGGTTGATTCATTCATCAAATGAATGGCAGCCGTTTGTGCTTGGATGCGTTCACCCGTGGTCATTCTCAAACCTGTTTTACTGATATTAAATCCACTTGGATTTGATGGATTTAATCCCACGCCAGGATATGGACTACTCGCTTGATTTACTTTCTATGTTAGTTTATATTGGAGTGCCATCAAAAAGAGTGGGGCAAACAGTTTTATTTCAAGAAAAATAGTTTAAGGTTACTTAATTGTACTTTATTTACTCTCAGGGTTGGAGCATCAGAGTCATTTGCCCCACACTTTTTGATGAACTTCTATCTTCCTCGAACTCCAAAATCGCCAATAATACTCCACGATTCCCATCCCTTTTTTAGTCAACAATCCGCTGACTAAAAGAATCATGATTTGTCCAAAACAATACACCCAAAATAGATTCCCAACCACAGAATTATCCCAAATCCAAATATTAAAAATAAGCCCATTTTGCAATAAATAAATTGTCAAACTTCTTCTGCCAAACGCTACAAATAGCTGTTTCAATTTTTGTACTTTTTTGATGATACCATAAAAACCTAACACAAACCAAACCGAAAACGAAAAGATGTAAACAAAGAATGTGATTTTGATAAGCGGATTAGATTTTTCAAGTACAAAGAAGATTAATATCAAACTGCCAATCATCATTATTAAAGCACTACAAGATAACCATTTTCGATAAAATACAATTACTGATTCAAGTTGATTAAAAGCGATCAAATAACCAATAGAAGTCAACAGTAACATTTCTACATGATAACAAATCCCAAAATAAAGGGAATGGATATTTAGATTAAAACAGTAATTGAGGTTGGCTAAAAAGATATTTTTACCCCCAAAATAAGATTTGATTTCTCCAGCATTTTTCATGTCAAACGGGATGAAATATAAAGCTATTACCGTGAAAAACAAGATAATACCCAAGAAAAATAGCGGATGTTTTGTAGAGAAATTCTTGGTATAAAATAGTATTAAACCAATAATAGCGTATTCTTTCAGAATATCTCCGTAGTAGAATAAATTATTAAAAATGCCAATGCAAAATAGTAAAATCAGCCTCTTTTGAAAATAGCCAGCAGGAAGGTTCCTATTTTTAATCATCATCCCAAATCCGTAGCCAAAAATGGCACTCATACAAAACCAGCCCTTATCATTGATAAAAAGTAGGATGGATGAAAGTGCCAAATTTGGATGAATGGCATTGAAAACAGCGAAAGTATTATATAGACCAATCCAAATAATGAAATAGCCTCGCAAGGCATCAATTACGCCCTTTCGGGGTTTAACAATAGTCATTCGTATGGGTTTTTAAACTTGCATTTTACGCCAAAGCCGTTTTTTTACTTTTGGGTTTGATGGGTTCTACATAATGACTTTTTTTCGCCTTATCAACGGCGTTTTCCACCACTTTTTGCTTATCGAAAACTACTTTTGGCGTTCTCTTTAAATTTCCCGTGTAAGCACTATCTTCCAAAAGGGGAATTTTAAAATTGGTTTCCTTCAAATTCGGCTCGGCTTTCAAAGCTTGTTTTGGTTTGCCATTGTTAAAATCAAACGTAATTCCATTTTCGGTATTTAAGCTAATAGAAGCATCAAATAATTTACCCATTTTACTGGTGAGACCACTCAAAAACACCGATTCTCCCGCCCGAAGTTGGTCTCTTTGTTCATTACTCAATTCGAGCCCCAACAGCTTTTTAGGAGCATCAGTGACGGGTTTTATTTCCAAATGTCCCTCATTCAACGATACCAAAGCACTAAATTGATTATCCGTATTTTTTGAAACCAAATCGTACACTACGACTTGTTCCCCATTTTTTAATTTCTGTTGTTGCTCTTGATTCAACGCTACCCCTAAAAGCTCCTTTGGAATGGTTAAATCAACTTTTTTAAAGGATAAACCTTTACTAAGAGCATCCACGCTGACCACGGCATCCCAATTTTCAGCCCCATCTTTACCTGACAAGCCCTTTACTAAAATGGGATTCCCTTGTTTGAGATTATCCTTTTGTTCTTGCGTTAATTCCACCCCCAAAATTTTGTCTCCAATGGATAATTTGGCGGTACTCATCGTGGCAATCGTATTGGTTTCTTTGTCTAAGGAGATGTATTTGGGCGTTGCTACACCATTCACATCCACGTAAATAACCCGATTGACATTCCCGTATTTTTGCATATTTTCCATGTCTTCGGTGGTCAAAAATTGTTTCAGAGCGGTAGGAATCTGTAACATCTCTTGTCTTTCAATGAAATGTAAATGGGGTTTTTGGTCGGTGTAAGTCAAAAGATATTTACCCTTTTTGCTGTCCTCGTTGGGGTTCAAATCCAAGAGTGGCGACCGTTTACCCGCCACCAAGTTTTTTGCCAATGTTGTTAAATCTCCGATTTCTCGGTATTCTTTTCCCACGATTACCATACTGTTTTTCAATATTTTAGCTAATTCTTCGGCTAAAAGCGTGATGTTTTGCAAGTGTTCTTTTTCATTAAATTGTGCCATTTTTGGAATTATTTAGTTTTAAATATTAGACTTGATTGCCCGATTTGGGGCTTTTATTCTGCGAATTAGCTCCCGCTTGGGGTAATCCATAAAATCGTTGATTCGGAGAACTTTCGCCATTATTTGCATATCCATTGACGTTATTTTGTCCCTGTTTAGTTGCCATTGAAGCCGCATTTTTGATGGTGGTGGCAGAAGCGGCGAGTGGTTTACTAATCATTTGAGCCGTTTTCAACGCCATAAAACTGGTTGCTGCCACGAACGTCGAGCCTGAAATAGGGGAGCTGGTCAGCCCTCCCGAAGCTCCACTGACAATTAAAGTCACTAACGAGGGAGTTTTCAACACCGCAAAACAGCCAATAATGGTTACGCCGATGGATAAGAAAACGGGAGTCCAGTCAATGGTTTGAATTGTATTGTAGGCTTCCAAGGTGCTATTAGCCGTAGCGACTACGCCCCCAACCACTTGTCCCCCCAAAATATGCGTGTTTTCCGCAAATTTTAATAAGACATCATAAGCGTTTTGATCAGAGATATTTTTGAGGCGGTAGGCAATGGCTAAACACATATTTGCCACGGGAAACCACAGTAATTTACCCACGTAATTGGCAAAAAAATTCTTCCAATTATCCGAAAAAGCATGAAAAATAGACAAGCCAATTGCCACGGGTCCGAACGCAATCAAAATGGCTAAATTGATGTTTTGCATGGTTAAAACTGCGAGATAACTGATTTGTAGGGCAACGTTAATCAGTGAATTAATGACGCCCACGATGATGCCAATCCACCAGGAGACCGAAGTAAACAGTTTAACGTTGTAATAAATACTTGAAACGGTCTCTTTGATGGAACTGAAACTATCGCTCACCGCATTTTTTACATCATCAATAAAATCAGTATCATTTTTATCTTTGTCCTCCTTACCACCACTGTCCTTTACTTTCTTTGCCTCAATTTCTTGGTTTCCCTTCACAATTTTCTCCAAATCGATTTTATACTGTTTCTCTAAATTCTCATTTTGTTCCATGTACGAAATCGCCCAGCCCTGAGTCGAAGCTCCGAGCGGAGAAATCAAGAAATCACAAAGCGTTAAAGTAGTGTTGTAAAACAACAGCAAAAGAGCCAACATGAACGGACGAACAAAGGCTTCCAAGTGCGTAGCGAGTCCATCGGCTTCACCCGTTGCCATGATTCGCCACATTTTTATGCAAATCCAAAATAATGAACCTACCCCCGCAATGGTTCGACCCACCGAAACAAAGGGAGAGAAAGCCGTTTTAATGTCGGAAGTAATGACATTAATTTCGGTGATAAGACTTGAAATATCCATTAATCAAAAGGTAAAAATTTGGGTTTAGAGAAAGTTATTTTACGGAATTCGGATAAAACTGTACGTCATAAACTGTGAACCGTTGGCAGCTTCGGAATTTTTATAAAACAAATCCAAGGTATCGCCCGTGAATCGAATGACGTGGTGAGCTGGGAAAACAAGCGGAATCCGATACGCAGTTAAATTACCAATGGCATTCTTATTCACTTCCTTTTCACGGTACAATCCCTGAAAGATTTGCTCTTTTTTGCCATTTTGACTATCCATTTTTACCACTTCAAAAGCACCGTTGGTATCTTCTACTTTAACTTTTTCAGTCCATTGAATTTCGGTAGTTTTAGAGCCGTGGTCAATTACTTGAAACGTAGCGGTCGTATCGAAAACCCGCTTCAAATCCATCATGACGTATTTTTCGTAACGATTACTCATCCAATTAGGCTTTGAACCTTTGTACCAACGATAGATTTTATCGCCGTAGGGTATGCCCGCTTCCACCGCAATGAGTTTGTAATTGGTGGATGAATAATGTTTAATGACATCACCCCTGGACTCCAACGTGGATGCTGTTTCCGATGTAGATGAGCATGAAATAGTGGCGGAAGCCAATAAAAGCAAGAATAACTTTGTGAAGTGTTTCATAGTTAAAGGTTTTGTAATACAATGATTGAAAATGGAATTGAAAGTTAGAATAAACCGAATATCATTTATCAAAATTCATCATCTTGGAAGCATCCATTGCTCCCGAATTTTTATAAAAATCGGAGACCTTGAATTTTGTTTCTTCGCTGTACTGAGCCGTTTCTTTTTGTGCTTTCAACTTCATTAATTCCAAATGCAGCTTTGTAATTTCAGTATCTATTTTGGCGTATAAATCAGCTTGTGTATTGATCAGGTGAATTCTATCCATATCGGTTAATCTCCCCAATTTAGCATCAATTTCAACCTTTTGCCCTTTACCTTTCTCGTTTGCTGAACCCCCAAAAATTCCTCCTAAACCCACGCCCAAGGCATCGGACATCGTAGAAATCATTTGGTCTTGAAAATCAGCGGAAAGGTTGTCAATTTTATCGGAAAAAACGGACTCAATGTTATTGAATGCTCTGTCAATATTACCACCAGCACTTATGGTTTGGTAAAATGTAAGCAAGGCTTCTCTGTCTCCCGATTCTCTTAAATAACCCTCCAAAATAGCCAATTTTAGACCATAAGGTTCGTCCAGATTTTCTAATTTCCCCCTTAAACTGCCTAATCCCGTGAGTTTACCCGTCAATAATTTTGTAGCGGCATTGAAGTTTTTTTCCATCCCTCGGGTATCAACTTTTCTCCCCAACCCCGTACCGTTTTCACCCCCATTGGCAAAGGATGATGTTTCAATTTCGGATGAACTCGATGAGCCTGACCTATTATCGACCGTATTGGTAAAGGGCTGATAGCGAGTGTCAATGGTAGTAATGCCCTCAAAAATTTGATTGAACCGAATAATGTAACGCTCTTTTTGAAGGGGGTTAATGATGGGTAATATTTCGGATTGGAAAAAGGTTTTTACTTTTTGTAAATGCGTTAAAGCTGCGTAATTTTTACCTCTGATGTTCATATCCTTCGCATAATAATTCTTGATTAAATCCGAAGGATTATTCTCATAATTAAACGTAGCCATTTCGATATTCAAACGAGTTTTTTCTGTGGAGTTCATGCCAATAATATCAGCGGTGGTTTGATTCTCCGTTTTGAGTTGAGCATTGGCAATTTCCTTGGCATCGCCCTGAATCTTACTCATGAGTTTCGATTGAATTACCTGCGAAATATTTTGAGCCAAATTTGATGGGTCAATCACTGCGGCGTGGATTGAGAACGAAAACAACAGCAACAAAAAGAGCATCGTTTGATTTTTCATGATTTTGGGATAAAGGTTAAATAAAAAGAAAAATAATTTTGGTAAAAACGTAGGCATTTGTTAGCATAAAAAGTAATGGAAGCCCAAAAGCATTGATCATAAATTGCACTTCTGGCAATCGAATTGCCTTTTTTACGTTGATATTCGTGAAATCAACGTCCAATCCCGTAGCAACTTCATGCTTATCATCTTGACTATTTTTAGAAAAAATTTTCTGCCAAATGTCTCTGAGTTTTAAAAAATAAACCAGCGTACCAACAGGCTGAATTTTCATAAATACGACCATTTGAACCAACAAAATCAACAAGAAATACCAAATTTGATTCGCATAATATGTTAAGCCAAAG
>JANXML010000194.1 GCA_025354645.1 Arcicella sp.
GCTCGAATTGCCCGAAATACACAATTATATCTACAAAATGAAACCCAAATTACGAAAGCGATTGACCCTTGGGGTGGTTCATATTACGTTGAATATTTAACGATGGAACTGGCAAAAAAAGCGTGGGCATTGATTGAAGAAGTTGAAGAATTAGGCGGCATGGCAAAGGCTATTGAAACGGGTTTGCCCAAAATGAGAATTGAAGAAGCAGCGGCACGAAAGCAAGCCAGAATTGATTCAGGGAAAGATGTAATTGTTGGTGTGAATAAATACAAAATTACAGAAGCTACGATTTTAGAGGTCAGAGATGTTGATAATCAAGCTGTTAGAACTTCACAAATCGAAAGATTAAAGAATATAAAAGCTGAAAGAGATAATATTTTAGTAAATTTAAGTTTAGAAAAACTCACAAATTCAGCCAAAACTGGAGAAGGAAATTTGCTGGAATTGGCGGTAGAAGCAGCAAGATTAAGAGCAACATTGGGAGAAATTTCTTTTGCTTTAGAAAAAATTTATGGACGACATAAAGCCGTAATTCGTTCAATATCAGGTGTTTATTCAGCAGAAGTGACAGACGACGAGAATTTTAAACTTGCCAGAGAAATGGCAGATGACTTTGCGAAACAGGAAGGTCGCAGACCCAGAATTATGGTTGCAAAAATGGGACAAGATGGTCATGACCGAGGGGCAAAAGTGATTGCTACCAGTTTTGCCGATTTAGGGTTTGATGTGGATATTACGCCACTATTTCAAACGCCCGAGGAAGTTGCAAAGCAGGCGGTTGAAAATGATGTTCATGTGGTGGGAGCTTCCAGTTTGGCGGCGGGACACAAAACGCTTGTGCCTCAATTGATTAAAGAACTCAAAAAACAAGGTCGGGAGGATATCATGGTGATTGCGGGAGGTGTTATTCCAGCTCAAGATTATCAATATTTGTATGATGCGGGAGTTTCTGGTGTTTTCGGACCTGGAACTGTGATTTCTATTGCGGCTCAGAAGATTTTGAAGGATTTAATGGAAAGCTAAAAACTGTAAAATTGATTGTTATAGAAGTGGTGATATGAGTTTAGGATAGCCTAAATTTGTTTCACCATTTTTGTTGCCATTTCAAAGGAATTATTATACTATAAATCTTAATTTTAAGTTATTCATATATAAAAAATTAAAAAATCCGCATGAGAAAACTACTACTATTATTTTCTATTTTCTTTAATTTCAGAGCGTTAGCAAATATTCCTCCCGTCCGATTTATTGAAAACAAAGGACAATGGGATAAGGATGTTAAATTTTTGGCACAAATTCCTGGCGGAGTATTACAAATTCGTCAACAAGGGTTGCACTACATTTTTTTTGATAATAATGCTCTTTATGAAATGAAACATAGCAAGCAAACTGATGAAATTAAGCCCTTAAAAGCCCATGGTTTGGATGTCATTTTTGATAATTCTAATCCCAATTTCACATTTTCTACCAATAATTTAATTGCTGAAACGCAAAATTATTTTTATGGAAATAATCCAGTTAATTGGGCAACAGGTGTGAAATCTTACGGAGAAATTTGGTTAAAAAATATTTACAAAGGCATTGATTTGCGACTTTATTCCACCGAAAATGCGTTGAAGTATGAGTTTGTCGTTGCTCCAAATGTATCAACCGAGCAAATCAAAATGCGGTATGAAGGAGCGGATGAAATTTTGCTTGAAAACAATAATCTCAACATCAAAACTTCCTTAGCGACTATTATTGAAATGAAACCTTATTCATTCTCTGAATCAGTTGGCAACGCAAATTCAAGACAAGGTTTTTTGGAAGTTAAAAGTAATTTTAAAATCAATAAAAATGTTGTAACCTTCTCTTTTTCAGATAATTACGACCATAATAAAACGCTCATAATTGACCCTAAACTAATTTTCTCAACGTATTCTGGCTCAACCGCAGACAATTGGGGACATACGGCAACGTATGATGCTGAGGGAAATTTATACGCAGGTGGTTCAACGTTAAGTGGAAGTTCTGGATCTTTTCCAGCCACAACTGGTGCATTTCAATTGAAAAATGGGGGTTATTGGGATGTAGCAATCCTGAAATTTAATCAAGACGGCTCTAAATTACTCTATGCCACGTATTTAGGGGGATTAAATGCTGATATTCCGCATAGTTTAATTGTTAATTCCAAAGGTGAATTATTGATTTTTGGTACTACTTCTTCCTTAGATTTCCCCACAACTGCCAATTCCTACGACCAGTCTTTTAATGGAGGCAATGCTTTAAATCCAACTTCTGGACAACGGTTCAGTCAGGGCAGTGATATTTTTGTGGTAAAACTCAGTTCTGATGGGTCTAAGTTGCTGGCTTCTACTTATTTGGGTGGTTCAGGCACTGATGGAATAAATCGTGGAGTTTTGAATTATGGCGATGAATTTAGAGGCGAAATTGTGACGGACGACCAAGACAATGTTTATATTGCTTCGGTTACTGACTCCCCAGATTTTCCGATTATTGGAGGTTCAAATGTTGCAAGAAACGGTTCAAGTGAAGCAATTGTTTGTAATCTTAATCCAGATTTATCCAAAATTCTTTGGAGTACCATTGTGGGAGGAAATGGTTATGATGCAGCTTTTTCATTGAAAGTAAGTAAAACTGGCAACGTATTTATTTGTGGTGCAACTTCCAGCACTGACTTACCATTTTCCCAAACTTTACAAACCAAAATTAATGGTGGAACGGACGGTTTTGTGATGAAATTTACGAGAGATATTACCAAAAGTTATATTCCAACCTTTTACAACGGAACCTATTTAGGAACTTCGAGTTTTGATTTTGCTCAATTGATGGATATTGATCAAGAAGAAAATGTTTATATTTATGGACTTACTTTTGGAAATTATCCTATTCAAAATGCAGTATATTCAAATCCTAAAAGTGGTCAATTTATCCATTCAATAGACAAAAACTTATCGAAAACAAATTTTTCTACTACAATTGGAACGGGCAAAGGTTCGCCTGATATTGTGCCGACAGCTTTTTTGGTTAATCAGTGTGGTAATATTTATATCTCGGGTTGGGGCGGAAAAGTCAATGAAAATGTTACTAATTCACCAGCCGTCAACACCAAAGGAATGCCTATTACTCCTGATGCTTTTCGGAGTACAACGGATGGTAATAATTTTTACCTTGCCCTCATCGAGAAAGATTCAAAATCATTACTTTATGCAACTTTTTTTGGGGGTGATAACGCACTTCCTGCTGCTGCTGGCGACCACGTTGACGGAGGAACTTGTCGATTCGATAAGCAAGGATTCATTTATCATTCTGCTTGTTCTTGCAATCGTGCTGGTGCTCCATCCAGTTTTACGACGACACCAAATGCGTGGTCGAAAACCAATCCTTCACCTAATTGCAACAATGCCGCTTTCAAATTTGATATTGATAATTTGAAAGTACAATTTGATGCGATGGATGGGACAAAAAAATCAGCCAGCAGTTCGTCGGATACTTTAATTGGTTGTTTGCCCTTCAAAGTCAATTTTCAAGATACCAGTGAAGGGGCAAAAACGATAAGTTGGAATATTGGTGGAGAAAAAAACTCAACAGTTGGAACGGAAGAATTCACTTTTACGAAAGCAGGAATTTATACTGTTACGCTCAAAGGAATTAATCTCTTATCTTGTAAACGAGAAGAGTCTGTCAAAAAAATCATTAAAGTTTTACCCGCAGATTTTAAATTAAGTCCCGAGACCGTGAGTGGATGCGATGGCAAAACGGTTCAATTATTGGCAGAAGGAGGCAATAAATATACTTGGTCGCCAGCCACTGGATTGAATGCTTCTAATATTCCAAATCCTGTTGTAACTATCACAAAATCAACGTCTTACTCGGTTGAAATTGTTAATCAATATGGTTGTAAAACAATAAAAACTGTATCAGTAAAATTAGACGAAGCTCCTATAAAAGTTTCAAATGACACAACGGTTTGTCGAAATAAATCTATTCAATTATTTGTATCGGGAGGTACGAAATATTTATGGAAAGGAAATGTTGCTTTGAGTGATTCGACAATTGCAAAACCAACAGTAGTGATATCTAAACCTGCCATTTTTACAATAATGGTGTTGGACGAAAAAACAGGTTGCAAAGCTCAAAGAACGGTAAATGTTAGGATTGATGAGAGTTTTAAACCTGATTTCGCTTTTCAATTTACCGAAGATTGTGGAAAACCGACTTTCGTAACGCTTAAAAATAACACCAAAAACGCCACAAAATATGTCTGGCTAACGGGTAGGGGAGATAGTTTAATAACCCAAAATCCAGAACCATTCACCTATAAAGATGCTGGAACCTATACAATTACGCTAAAATCATATAAAGGCGATTGTTTAATCATTGAAACGAAGCAAGTAGAAGTTGAAAATCCAGCGACTCCTCCAAACGTAATTACGCCGAATGGTGACGGGAAAAATGACTTTTTTGTGGTAGGCGTAAAATTGCAAAGTCTCGAAATACAAAATCGTTGGGGACAACCAATGTTGAGAACGGTTGACTATAAAAATGATTGGGGTAAAGATATTCCATCGGGAACATATTATTATTTGCTAAAAACAATAAAAGGAGCAGAATGTAAGGGATGGATTGAAGTAATTAATTGAAAATTCATTAAATTTGCCTAATTATAAAATATAACAAACTGATTATGAGAAAATTAGCACTTGGATTGATGTTCATTGGAGCATCATTCATCACCAAAGCTCAGAGCATTCATGGTGAAACAATTACTGAATCTGGGGCAATTCCTGCCACAGAATTAGCTTCAAAATTAGAGAATAAAGAAGAAATGCCAGCCAAAGTTACGGGCGTTGTTGAGTCCGTTTGTAAAGCTGCGGGTTGTTGGATGAAAGTTAAAACAGCCGACGGACAAACGATGCGAGTTACTTTTAAAGATTACGGTTTCTTCGTTCCAAAAGATATTACTGGAAAAACAGTTGTTTTTGAAGGAGTAGCGAAGGTGAAAACTACTTCAGTTGCCATGCTAAAACATTATGCAGAAGACGGGGGGAAAAGTAAAGAAGAAATTGCCAAAATTACTCAACCAGAAAAAGCGATTGGTTTTGTGGCTAATGGCGTTATTGTAAAATAAAGGATGAAAGGAGACAGAAGAAATCGAGGAAAGTTGAGTAAATTTTTTTCTTTTCTGCTATCTCCTTTTGGCTTTCTCCTTTTGCTAAAACCGAAGCACAAAATCCTGTTTAGGTTGATTTTTCCTGAAAAATACTAAACCTACGTAAAATAAATCAATTGAAATCATTACCTCTTTATGATTTCTTATATACTGCCAAGCCCTGTGCATTTCTTCAGACCAATGAATATCGTCAAAGATAAAAACACTTCTTTCCGTGGCTTTTTCCAAGCATAACTCAAAATATCTTATTGTGGGTTCAAAACGATGATTTGCATCGAAAAAAGCGAAGTCGAGTTGATTGATTTTTGCTAATTCTTTCGGTAAAGTTTCGTCAATATTACCTATGATTATTTTAATATTTTCGCAATTTAATTCCCTAAAATTTTGGTATGCAATTGATGCTGTTGCAGGACAACCTTCAAAAGTTGAAATCTTAGAATTACCGTAAGCCTTTGATTCATAGATAGTTGTGATGCCTAAGGATGTGCCTAAATCAAAAATAGTTTCAGGATTAAAATGATGAATTAAATGAAAAAGTAACTTACCGAATTTTGGTTTTTTCTCCGCACTTTTTGCAATTTGACGAATTTCTCTTTGATTGGTTTTATAGATTTTAGAACCCGCACCGAAGTCGGTAATGTCAATAATTGAACGATTTTTCAGCAATTTTTTGCGTAAATTTTCAATTTCTTCAAAAATTGGTAAATGAGTTTTTGAATGAATAATTTTCGTGTAAAGTTCAAAAACAAAAGGAGAGTGAAGGGAATGTTCGTTTTTTGAATTAAAGAGGAATTGAAGGTAATATTTAATCATTTATAGTCGAAGTTTGTAATTCGATGTTTGATGTTCGGTTTAATGGGAAAATGCTTTTTGTTCAGATTTGCGAACATCGAATTCAGCAAAAATTGTCTTCAAGAACGAACATCGAAAAGACTAATTCAACCGAAAAGGAGCAATCAAATTGAAATCTGGAATTATTACATTAAAGTTTTTGCCATCAAAAATACGTTCCATTCTGTACGTTCCAGACATTTTGCCCATAGAAGCATTCAGATTACAGCCCGATGAATATTCATAGCTTTGTCCAGGTTCGAGGGTGGGTTGTTGCCCAACTACACCTTCGCCTTCCACTTCACGAATTTGTCCATTAGCATCATAAATATACCAGTGTCGACGTAAAAGTCTTACCGTGAAATCACTTTCATTTTGAATTCTAACGTGATAAGAAAAGACAAAATGAGCCTGAAATGGATTTGAGTATTCAGGCTGAAATTCGGTCTGAACGCTAATTTTTACTCCATTGGTGATGGATGAAACCATTTTATAATTATTAATAGTTTATTTATCGAAATTTACGTGATTAGTAGTAAAATGTCAATTCCTTTTCAAATTTTTAGATTTTTTTACTAAAATAAAGTTTATTTTGAACATTTAAGAATTGATTTTGCTTTATTAGTTGAAGGTGCAAGTAAACTATAAATATAATATTACAAATAATAAGATAAATATTTTAAATATTTATCTTTAAAATATCCAATTAAAATACCTTTTCATTGAACTTTGCCCTGAAATCAAAACCCCACTTTTCAAAAAAACTTGACAATGAATGTAACCGAATTAGAAAAATTATTTCCAACGGAAGCACAAATTCCAGCTGAATATAATTTAACAGCACCCATAGAACAACGTGAGTATTTGGTCAATGGTGAAATGAGAACATGGAATGGAAAAACGCAAGACGTTTGGTCGCCTGTGTATGTTAAAACTGCCAATGGTTTTGAACAAAAACGGATTGGTTCTTATCCGATTACTGACCCTGCCGATGCGATGGAAGTTTTGGATGCGGCGGTAAAAGCCTTCAATCACGGACGTGGAGAATGGCCCATGATGTCGGTATCAAAAAGGATTGAGGCGGTTGAAAAGTTTACGCAAAAAATGATTGCTAAACGTGATGAAGTCGTAAAACTTTTGATGTGGGAAATCGGAAAATCTTTGGGAGATTCTCAAAAAGAATTTGACCGTACTGTTCAGTATATTTATGACACCATCGGGGCTTTGAAAGACATCGATCGCAATTCTTCAAGATTTATGATTGAGGAAGGAATAATCGGACAAGTTCGGCGTTCGCCTTTGGGCGTAGTGTTGTGTATGGGACCTTTTAATTATCCATTAAATGAAACTTTTACTACCTTGATTCCTGCCTTGATTATGGGAAATGTTATCCTTTTCAAGCCACCAAAGCACGGTACATTATTGCACTATCCATTATTGGAGGCATTTCTTACTTCTTTTCCAGCGGGAGTTATCAATACAGTATATGGTCGGGGAAGTTCAGTTATTCCACAATTAATGGAGTCTGGGAAAATTGACGTTCTGACGCTAATTGGCTCTTCAAAAGTGGCAGACCAATTGAAAAAATTACATCCAAAAGTAAACCGATTGCGTGCTATTTTGGGTCTTGATGCCAAGAATGCCGCTATCGTAACGCAAAGTGCTGATTTAGAATTAGCGGTTAAAGAATGTATGTTGGGTTCGTTGTCATTCAACGGACAAAGATGTACTGCTTTGAAAGTAATGTGGGTTCATAAATCATTAGTGGATAAATTTAATGCCCGAATGGCAGAAGAAATTGGTAAGCTAAAATTAGGGATGATGTGGGAAAAAGGAGTGAATATTACACCACTTCCAGAACCTAATAAACCTACTTATTTGAAAGAATTAATTGCCGATGCAAAAGCTCATGGAGCAAGTGTGATTAATGAAAATGGTGGAGAAACATTTAATTCATTTGTTTATCCAGCTTTAATTTATCCAGTTAGTAAAGAAATGAAGATTTGGGAAGAAGAACAATTTGGACCAGTTATTCCTGTTGTACCCTTTTCTCATATCAAAGAACCCATTGAATATTTAATTGAATCGTCGCACGGGCAGCAGGTTTCAATTTTTAGTAAAGATGTGCATCAGATTTCAGATTTAATGGATGTTGCCGTTAATCAAGTTTCACGGGTAAACATAAATTCGCAATGTCAGCGTGGACCAGATACATTTCCATTTACGGGTCGTAAAGACTCGGCGGAAGGTACACTTTCGGTCACAGCGGCTTTGAGGTCATTCTCAATCAGAACCGTTGTTGCCACGAAAGATACGGCTGAAAATAAGGCAATTGTGAATCAAATCGTTGAGAATCAGGAGTCTAACTTCCTTTCTACGAGGTTTATTTTGTAATAATCAGATATTGGTTAATAGTTATTAGAAATCTTGATAAGATTAACGAATAACTATTAACCAATAACTAATTTCGAACTTTCCCTACTCCAAACCTTTGGCGATAACTTAAAAATAAACTTTCAGAATGCTCAAAACCTTTATTATTAAAATCGAAATAAGGCTCAAATCTGAAAGTTAAATACAAATTATCAATTATTTTCCAGTCTTTCATAGCCCTGATTATCAGAATATTACGGTATTTTTCGATCACTTTTCCATAATTATAAGTTCTTCCAACCGATTGATATAAATCTCCGCCAGCATCCGACTGATAACCTGTTGAATTCCAATAACTAAGCATTAAATTCATGACTTTAGTTTCAGCGGTTAAATTCAAATATACCCCCGAACCATCTGGAAAAAAGAGGTGATAATTAGAATTTTGACGGTAACCCACAAAATAATTTTGAACCCTTATTTTTTGAAAAAACCCTTTCGTTTTCCATTCGGCTTCAATGCCAACTGCTGTATTTATATTGGTGACGACTTGTCCAGTGTCTCTTGTTGTTTGACCACCCCGATGTTGGAATGTTAACTGATATGGAATTGATAAATAAAAATTGGTTTTTGAAATAATTTTTTTATTCCAAGACAATCCTGCAAAGATTTCTTCTTTAAAATCTGAGCCACTGTAAATCATTTTTTGCCAGTCAATCCAACCATCAAAAAAGGTATTCTTTTTGTGTTTTGTGTATTGCAAACCTGTCTCTTGACGGTTCAAAATTACCCTTTCAAAGTTAAGTAAAGGTTCAATTAAATGATGATTCAAATGCCCTTCTAAATTTCCAAATAAAAACTGTGAAGAATCTTTTTGAATTTTCACTGTAAATATAGGCTGAATGCTTGTAAATACAGTATTTCCAAAGTCTTTTCGAGCAAAAACACCCCCTTCAATTTGCACATTTGGAGCAGGTTGAAAGATGATTTTTGGGGCAAAAATATTTCCAAAAAGAGTGTATCCATCGGCAACTTTTAGGAAGTATTCGTTGTTCTTAATATACGAGAAACTCTCGAATTGAAAGGATAATTGTTTTGACTTTGTGGAGTCAATATGTTGGAAAGTTTCCAAGGAAGTGTTGTTCAATTGTGCCTTCATTCCGAAGGATAACAATGACAAACTAAACAGCAGTATTTCTAATTTTCGATTTAACATTTCATGGCAAAATACTTTTATTTGTTGAAATTCTTGTAAATTCACCCTTAAATTTTTTAGAAACTTTAAAATTAAATATGGCAAAGCAACAAGCGGAAGCAGCTAACCCTGCTAATGAAAAACTTAAAGCATTACAAACAACGCTGGAGAAATTAGACAAAGCTTACGGAAAAGGAACCGTGATGCGTTTGTCTGATACAAAAGTAATGGACGTTCCCGTTATTTCTACTGGCTCATTAGGACTTGATTTGGCATTAGGTGTGGGTGGTGTTCCTCGTGGACGTGTTGTTGAAGTTTATGGACCAGAATCGTCTGGTAAAACAACTTTGACGATGCACATGATTGCTGAGGCACAAAAAGCGGGCGGTTTGGCAGCCTTTATTGATGCTGAACATGCTTTTGACAAGTCTTACGCAGAAAAATTGGGCATTGATACCAGTCAATTGCTTATTTCTCAACCAGATAATGGTGAAC
>JANXML010000213.1 GCA_025354645.1 Arcicella sp.
TTGGGTATCGACCCCGTACTGATTACGTCGCATATCATCGTGGCGTTGCAACAAGTTATCAGTCGCAATCGTAATCCACGGTATCCTTCGGTGCTGAGTTTCGGAAAGGTGATTGCCAACGGGGCTACCAACGTAATTCCAAATGAGGTTTATGTAGAAGGAACTTTTCGTGCGATGGACGAAGAATGGCGGAACGATGCTTTGGGACGTATCAAAAAAATGGCGGAAGGCATCGCCGAATCAATGGGTGGCGTTTGTGAGGTTTTTATTCAGAAAGGTTATCCGTTCTTGAAAAACGAACCCGAATTGACTCGCCGAATGAAAGGGGCTGCCATTGATTTTATGGGTCAGGACAATGTGATTGACTTGGATATTTGGCTCGCTGCCGAAGATTTTGCTTATTATACGCATCATGTAGATTCGTGTTTTTATCGCTTAGGAACTCGCAATGAGGCAAAAGGGATTATTTCGGGAGTCCACACACCTACGTTTGACATCGATGAAAGTGCCTTGGAAATCGGGGCGGGGCTGATGTCTTGGTTGGCGGTTAGTGAGTTGGGGGTTTAGGTTTTAAATTAGATGGAGATTCTCACGGACATACAAAACATACTTAAACAGGCTCGACAAAAAGCGTATCAAAGTATCAATTTAGCAATGGTTCAAGCATATTGGCTCATTGGGAAACGAATTGTAGAGGAAGAGCAAGAAGGCAAAACCAGAGCTATCTATGGTAAAGCCCTTCTGAAAAACCTTTCAATAGAATTGAAAAATGAGTTTGGGAAAGGTTTTTCTGTTGATAATTTAGAAAACATGAGACTCTTTTACTTAGAGTTTTCAATTTCGCAAACACTGTCTGCGAAATCCGAGACACTGTCTCGGATTTCTGAAACGCATGATTTTCAACTGAGTTGGTCTCATTATTTGATGCTCATTGCTGTAAAAGATTTAAACGAAAGAGCATTTTATGAAATAGAGTCAATTCAAAATAATTGGAGTTTACGAGAACTAAAACGCCAGTATAATTCTGGGCTTTATATGCGATTGGCTCTCAGTACAGATAAATTGGGTGTAAAACAGCTTGCTGAGAAGGGGCAATTGATAGAATCACCGATGGATGCTATTAAAGAACCTTATATCTTAGAGTTTTTGAATCTAAAAGACCATTATCAATACGCTGAATCTGACCTTGAAAGTGCTTTGATTGACAAATTAGAGTATTTTCTATTGGAATTGTGTAAAGGTTTCACTTTTGTAGCTCGCCAAAAAAGAATATCTTTTGATGAAAAACACTTTAAAATTGATTTGGTATTTTACAATCGTATCTTGAAATGTTTTGTCATCATTGATCTTAAAATTGGAGAATTAAAGCATCAAGACATTGGTCAAATGCAGATGTATGTTAATTATTACGACCGTCAAGTTAAATTAGATGATGAAAATAAAACTATTGGAATTATCCTTTGTCAAAAGAAAAGTGATTTGTTAGTTGAAATGACCTTGCCCGAAGACAATGAACAAATTTTTGCCAGTCGTTACCAAACCATTTTGCCAAGTAAAGAAGAATTACGAACACTATTACAAGGCAATAATTAAACAAAACCATGAAAAAATACATTACTTGCTTGCTTGCAACCTTCATTTTTAGTTGTAAATCCGTTCCAGAAAATCAGCAAATTACGGTTGCTTCGGGCGGAGGTGTTACGGGCGTTTGGCATGAGTACACCCTCAAAGCCGATGGACAATTACTTCACAAAGCCAGTAATGTGGATTCGGTGGAAGTAATAAAAACCCTTTCAAAATCAAAAACTAAGAACTTTTTCAAACAAATTGAGGCTTTAAAATTAAGTGAAAAACAAGCGGGAGAGCCTGGTAATATGTCTTACACCGTTCAATTTTCGGAACGTAAAAAGTTTGCTCACAAGGTTCAATGGGGCGACAATAAAATGCCTGCCGATTCGGTAAAGACGTTTTATGATGGATTTATGGAATTATTGAAATGATTTCGGTGAACGGTAAAGGGGGAACGGATTTCAAGGTTCATTCTTTTCGAAAATTCCAAAATTTTACATGGTGCAAGTTTTCGCAATCCAAATTGAGAAAGGTTTGCATAGAAAATAATATTTGTTAATTTCAACGAGTTTTCTTACACAAAAATCAAATTAGAGTTGTGTAAAATTAACAGGAAGGGCTGTCAGTATTTTAAAATTCAATCCTGTCGTATCTTATAAATCCGATAAATCCTGTTCTGAAAATGTTAGTATGTTTACTGGAAAACCCCAACACACCCTCCTAAAATAACCAATCAAAAAAAGATACCGCTTTGATTTTCAGTTAATCAACCATTAATTTTAATTGAGAATATTTTAAAGTAAAAATCCCTAACGTTTCTCCCAAAAAGGAAAACTGCTTAAAATGAAAAAATTATTCCTTCTCTCTTGCATTTTGTGTATTTCAGCGATTGCGTTCACACAAAATAAATTTAAAACTGTTAAGCGTTCAGATGTGATTGTTCCGCAAGAAACTTTGGATAAACCCGTTGATATTTCTGGATTTCAAAATAGTATTACACATCCAAAATATTTGACCAAACCAACTGATAATCAGACATATATAAATTTAATTTCCAAAAAGGATGGTCTGAAAGTTACATTGGATGAAAACGGGATGCCTTCGATGATTGAGGGAATTCCGACGAATATTTCAAATATTAAAAAAGGGTCTACACGTAATGCTCGTATGTCCGCAGAAATGGCTTCGGCATATAATTACTTGGAAGCTGTGAAACCTTATTTGAGACTCACCAATCCAGATGCAGAATTGAATATTCTGAAAAGCGAAATAGACGAAATCGAAACCACGCACTTGCGGATACAACAAACATACAAGGGCGTAAATGTATATGGTGCTGAGATGATTTTGCATAAAAAAGACAATGAAGAGGTATCTTTACTGAATGGACATTTTTATCCAACGCCTCAAATTGAAAACGTAAAGCCTTCATTATCAGAAGATAACATTGGAAAATTAGCTATATCAGATGTCAGAAAATCATCTATTGTGAAGCCTATGACGGCAACTGAAATGACAATGTTAAAGTATGAAAAACCCAAGACAGAACTGATTATTTATCATCAAAATGAAAAAGCGGACGGCGAACGCTTAGCGTATCACGTAACGGTTCGTCCTAACTTTTTGGAAAGGTGGATTTATGTGATGGATGCAAATTCTGGCGAAATCTTAGATAAATACAATCATACTTGCACGCTTGATGGAGTAGCAAAAGCCACTGCAATGGATTTGAATGGCGTTAGTAAGGGCATAAATACTTATCAATCAGGAAGTAGTTATATACTGATTGATGCCACTAAATCAATGTTTAAAGGTGGTGCAGTGAAAGCAGATGATCCACAAGGTGTTATTTGGACGATTGATGCCACTAATTCAAAAGTGAACGAAGACTTGGCTATTAAACAAATTTCTTCAACTAATAATTCTTGGAATAATGCAACGGGAGTTTCTGCTCATTTCAATGCAGGAGTAGCGTATGATTATTATAAAAACACACACGGAAGAACTTCATTAAATGGGAAAGGGGGTACGATTGTATCTATCATTAACATTACGGATGAAAACGGTAAAGGCTTTGATAATGCCTTCTGGAATGGGGAATATATGGGTTATGGAAATGGAGGAACGTATTTCAAACCCTTGGCAGGTGGATTAGATGTTGCGGGTCACGAAATGACACATGGCGTGATTGAAAATACGGCAAATTTGGAATATAAAAGTCAATCAGGAGCCATCAACGAATCTTTGGCAGACTGTTTTGGAGCAATGGTTGAGCGTAAAAATGGTGCAGATGGCTGGCGTTTAGGGGAAGATGTAATGAAAGGGAATTTCTACCCAACAGGTTGTTTGCGAGATTTGGCGAATCCAAATAATGGTGGCAGAAGTTTGAATGATAACGGTTACCAGCCAGGTACCATGAATCAATATTATTCAGGATCAGAAGATAATTATGGTGTGCATATCAACTCAGGAGTTCCCAATAATGCCTTTTATCGCTTCGCAACAGCGAGTGGAATGACGAAGGAGAAAGCAGAGAAAATTTATTATCGTGCGTTGACTATTTATCTAACTCGTACTTCAAAATTCTTGGATTTACGCCGTGCCGTAATTCAGTCGGCAACGGATTTGAAAGCCTCGGCAGGCGTAACGGATGCTGATATTAATAATGCTAAATTAGCTTTTGATGCCGTTGGAATTACTGACCCGAACGCTCCAAATCCAAGCACAAATCCTCCCGCAACCACACCAGTGCCACCTGCACCAAAGGCAGATGTTCCAGTCAATACAGGGACGGAAGGATTGTTAAGCTATGATCCAGTAAGAAAGATTCTTTATAAATCAAGTATAAAAGGAGAAGCAGACCCAAGTAGTTTTGTGGAATTAGCCACTAACATAGTGATTGAAAACAAGCCTACTGTACCTGATGATGCTTCTTTTGCTTATTTTGTGGCGGGAGATGGGTTCATTAAAAGAGTGAATTTATCGGCAACTCCCAAAGTTGAAAATGTATCTTCAACGGGCGTTTGGCGAAATGTGGCAGTTTCAAAAGATGGTAAAAAACTGGCAGCTTTGAGGAAATTAGCAACAACTTCGGCGGTCACAGATAAGCAAATCACAGTTTTTAATTTATCGGCAGGAACAAGTAGAGTTTATACGCTTTATAACCCAACCTACACAAAAGGCGTAAGCACAGGACAAGTACAAAATGCAGATGCGATTGAATGGGATCATCAAAGCGAAAACGTGGTTTATGATGCCTACAACTTGATTAAGAGTGCCACAGGAACCGAATCCAATTTTTGGGATGTTGGATTCATTAACGTTTGGAATGGTTCTAAAAATGATTATGGTACTGGACAAATTGATAAATTATTTACGAGTTTAGATGCAGGAGAAAATATTGGAAATCCATCATTTTCAAAAAATTCAACTAACGTGATTGCTTTTGATTATTTTATTGAAAAAGATGATTTGAACTATGTCATTGGCGTGAATACGGAACGAACAGATGGATTAGACTTCATCTATAAAAACAATACGTTGGGTTATCCAGAATATTCACGAAAAGATGATTTTGTATTGTATAATTATTATACAACCGATTCCAAAACGAATAAAGATGTTTTAAATACGTATCAGATTTCTATGGATGCCAGTAAGATTAAAAGTGTTCCTAAAACAGAGAAATTTTTGGTTGGTCAGTCAGCTTATGCAGTTTGGTACACCGCAGGAACTCGTGCTTTGCCAACGAAGCAAAACCAAACGATTTCGTTGGCTAAAATTCAGGATAAATTAGTGGGCGACGCTGCTTTTGATGTAACGGTTTCGGCAAGTTCAAACTTAGCGATTGGATTATCAATCGTTTATGGTCCTGCCAATATTTCAAACAAGAGAATTACCCTTACAGGCACGGCTGGGCGAGTGAAAGTGAATGCTTTTCAAGATGGTAATGGTAGTTTTTATAATGTGGCAAAAGCGGATTCATTTTGTGTAAACCCTTTAAAACCAACCATATCTGTAATTAAAAAGACTGATTCGAATGGCGATTATTGGGAATATACTTCAAGTTCAGCAACGGGGAATGTTTGGTATCGTGAAGGAGTTATTTTGGAGGATTTGAGAGGTTCACAATCCATTAAAGTTGGTACTGGTCTGAAATTTACAGTGCAAATAGTTACATCAGATGGTTGTGCAAGTGCTTTCTCAGATGTTCGTCAAGACCCTGCAATAACAAAGCCGCTTGCCTCTGAACTAACTTTGGAAGCGAGCATAACGGTTTCGCCTAATCCAACGAGTGATGAAATACGGGTTATAGTCCCTCAAAATCTGAGAATAGAATCGATAAAATTAAACGATATGTCGGGTAGTAAAGTGTCTGAAAAACAAGGAGATAAATCGAATATAATGACCTTGAATATTCATAATCTCAACCAAGGGAATTATATTTTACAGATAATGACGAACGAAGGAATGGTCACGAAAAAAGTGACGAAGGAGTAGGTAGAGAATTGAGTGTTTGTCATTGCGAGCGTAGCGAAGCAATCCTTACGATTGATGAAAAAAACTTAAAGACTTTCTCATCAATCATGCAGATTGCTTCGCTACGCTCGCAATGACAGAAATTACTCCATCTCAATCCCAATTCCTCGCATCAACATACTGGCATTGAAGCTATGGCAAACGCCCGCACGGAGTTTATAATCAAACACTAAATCATCATTCACGACTTCGGAAGAAAAGCTATAATTCTCTACAAAGTCCTGATTATCAAACTCATCGCCCAATTCTACATCATGCGTTGAGATAAAACCCGAAGCCGTTGTTTTGTGCAATTGCAACATTAAAGCCTTCGCTCCTTCGTGTCTGTCCTTAGAATTTGTCCCCTTCAAAATTTCATCCAAAAAATAAAAAATAGGTAGTGACCTTTTTAACTGGTAACTGTTTACTGATAACTGTTCACTGCCATCGACCGCCAAAAGTAAACTCTTCAACCGCTTCAATTCCGCATAAAACGAAGACGTATCTTCTTCCAAAGAATCCTGTGTACGCATACTTGTAAACACCTGCATACACGAACACGCAAACGCCTCTGCACATACCACCGAACCAGCCAAAGCCAGCACAATATTCACTGCCACCGTCCGCTGAAAGGTACTTTTTCCCGACATATTTGAGCCTGTAATGATGATGGTTTTGCCTTCGCCAACCAGTTTAATATCATTCGCAATACGTCTGTTTCTACGAATCATTGGATGAGCTAACCCTTTGGTTTTCAGATAAATAGAATCTTCTAAAATCTCTGGTTTTACAAAGTCTGGATTGGCAAATTGTAGTCCCGCAAAGCTGTTTAAAGTTTCCATTTCAGCAATGGCATTTAACCATTTTGGCAGATTTCGTTGATGTGTTTTCTTCCAATTTTCTAATTTGATAAAATACTGAACATCCCACAAAAGTGGTACGCCCACCACAAGTGCAAAAAACGGATTGGCTCGATTGCCTAATTTATTCAAAATATCTTCCAAAGCCCGAATGGCAGGGCTTGCTTCTGAAAGTTCAGTTTGTAATGTTGTAAGTTTTATATGCGTAAATGCCTCATTAACAATCAGTTCCGATAAATTGGCATAAGCCTTTAAAGTGTTGGCAAGGCGTAACGTTTGGTCGAGAGCATTACTAACAATATCATAAATTTGTTTCAGAATAAATCCATGAAAAATCAACATCAACAATTGATAACCGATGGGAACATAGCCAAAAGCCCAAGCCAAAATCAAGGGAACGGTAAGATAGGGAAGGAGTTTTCCGTATTTAAAAAGAGGCTTTTTAATCGTCTCATTATCAGGTTCTTCGCTCCAAGAAATTAATTTTTGAGTAGGTTCAGCAACTTCTTCAATCAACATAGCGGAGGCTTCTAAATTTTGTCTGAAATCAATTTTGACAGTTAATTCTTCAATAGCTTGCTGGCGATTTTCAATTTCAGATTTACTGGCAGGATATTTTAGCCAATTTGCAAGGGTACTCGCACCCGTGTAGGTATGCGTGCGATTGAGTAATTTGAAGACAGATTGTTTACCAAAAATATCTAAATCAGCCGTATAAAAATGACTCGTTTCAATGAATTGTTCGCCTGTTTCTGTTCTGGTAAAAACATTATCTAAACGTTTAATTTCATCTTCGTTTACGCCAACTAAGGCTTTATTTTTATCCCGTAAATATTTGATTTTCAAATGTTTATTTACTGAAAAAAGGAACAGGGCAATGCCGATAATTACAATCAAAACGACATAATCACCTACAAAATATTGATAAGTCAAATAGCTAATGAAAGCAATTGCTAAAAATAAAACAGCCCGAAAAATCGCCCATTGATTATACTGTTTCTGGAATTGTTCAGCGAGATTTTGAAAAGATTCTTTTCGGGATTGGAAGGTTTTTACTGGTGTCATACTACTGTAGCTCGAAGCGACCGACGCTCGGTGGCACTTCGAGAAGCGTTGTCTTATTATTTGTCCGTTCTCGAAGTGCCACTTCGAGCTACAGTAGCTACGAGAGCAAATACAAGTAGTCTTCATTCACAAAGGTATGTGGATATTCTCGCCAATCAATCACTAAGCCCACTTTTACTGGATTTTGAATGATGTAGTTGATGATATTTATAAACTCTCGCTCATTTCTTACAAGGTGATCATAACTCTCACTTTGCCAAAATTGACCTTCCCGTCTCAGTAATATATTGGATTGCTTGGCTGTATGCCGCTTAATTGATTGCATAATTATGGTAACAGAAGTATCATAACTTTCTACGTCCCACGTGTCAATCAGTATGTGAATGTGATTTGACATAATCGTGAATGCAATTAAATCATATCGTTTTTTATGCCAATAATGTAGTGATTCTTTTACAATCTCAGCAATATCATTTTGCTTTAACCAGTGATTTCCCCCTTGATTATTGTCCAAATATTTATCAAAAGTTGCAAAATTCCGTTTCCACTGTTTTCCTATTTCGATTTTCCTTTCGTCAAGGTTTGGGTAATTTTCTTCAAGCAATTTTACTGCATTTCTATTTTCTAATTCAAATTGTTGAATAACCTCAACAGGAACACTATCTACCAAACGAGTAGTAATGAAAAACTTATTGCCAAGTGGTAAACGATGGGGCAGATTTCGCCAGTAATATTCTTGAAAAATCATTTTGAAAATGTTTATAGTTTTTAACTCGAATTACTGTAGCTCGAAGTGACACTTCGAGAAGCCGAGTCCAATTATTCGTCCGCTCTCGAAGTGCCACTTCGAGCTACAGTAATTCGAGCTACAGTAAAATCTCATCATACTCCGCATATTTCACACCGTTAAGCCCCTGATTAGCAAAGCGTTGCATCGCTCTGGCAACATCAGCGGCATGAATTCCGTGATATTTCCGAAGGCTTCCAAACAGCAACTGTGAAAGTATGTTTGACAATATTGTCCCGATTTTTTCACCAAAACGAAATTCTCCTCTATCACCCAAAAGCATCGAAGGTCGTAGGCTCACAAAGTTCTGAAAACCAAGCGATTCTATCTTTTTTTCTAAATCTCCTTTGGTGCGAAGATAGAAGTTTGAAGACTCAAAATTTGCCCCAACTGCCGAAACTAAAATGTATTGTTTAACCCCATTAGCTTTGGCAATTTTTCCAATTTCGTAGGGATAAGTACAGTCAATTTTATACTGAGCTTCCTTTGAACCTGCCTTTGCCAAGGTCGTACCCATTGCACAAAACAAATCATCTCCCATGATTTTAGTGGCATCTAATTTATCGAAATCCATGATTTCTTGAATAAGTTTTGAGTGGCTGATATTCAAGGGTTTACGTAGTAATAAAACTACTTTTGAATAAGCAGAATTTTCTAAAATCTGCTCGACAAGTGTACTACCGACCAAGCCCGTAGCACCGATAATGATGGCTGTTTTCATGTTATTGTAGCTCGAAGTGGCACTTCGAGAAGCGTTGTCCAATTATTCGTCCATTCTCGAAGTGCCACCGAGCGTCGGTCGCTTCGAGCTACAGAATCTACAACAATCCCCACCCAATCCCCCACTTAGCCAAACGATAACGCATCGAAACACGCAGAACGCCCAAGCCATATTTGGAACTACGGGCAAAATTAATGGAAGAGGCTTCGTCAAAATATTTGGTTGGGCAGGTAACTTCTGCAATATCAAAGCCTTGCCAAAAGATTTGAGCAATCATTTCGTTATCAAAAACAAAATCATCATCGCATTTTTGGAATGGAACTTTTTCTAAAACTTCCCTCGAAAACGCACGGTAGCCCGTGTGATATTCAGAGAGTTTTTGAGATAACATTATATTTTGAAATAACGTTAAAAAACGGTTTGCAATATACTTATACATGGGCATTCCGCCTTTCAAAGCCCCTTTTCCCAAAATCCGTGAACCAAAAACCACAGGATAAAGTCCATTTCCGATAATGGTAATCATGGCGGGCAGTAGGAGGGGAGTGTATTGATAATCGGGGTGAACCATAATCACAATATCAGCACCCAATTCGAGGGCTTTGGTATAGCAAGTTTTTTGGTTTCCACCGTAACCTTTATTTTTATCATGACGAATTATGTGCTTGATTCCCAGCAACTTAGCAACTTCTGAAGTATTATCGGGACTGTGATCATCTACTAAAATAACATCATCAACAAGGTCAAATGGAATTTCACGATAAGTTTTTTCAAGCGTAAGAGCAGCCTTGTACGCAGGCATTACAACGATAACTTTTTTATTATTGTACATTTGTGAAATGGATTTCTATGGTATTGCTTTAAGGTAATTTAAACAAATTATACAAAGTTCTAAACAAATTAAATACCAACTTACATTCTTAGCGGAAAGAATGTGATTTCTAAGTAAATTTGAGTGTATTTAACCCTGAAACAGTAAAAATGCTTTATAAAATAACCGATTTTTTTAGTAAAGAATCTTCATTGAAAAAAATTCTATTGCTTGGAATCGCCCTTCGTATTTTGGTTTTTATTGTAATGAACCCTGAGAATCCTGATGCACATCGTGAAGTCTTGGATTATATTGTAAAAAACCACCGTTTACCCCTTACTAATGAACTTTTCTTAGCTTGCCATCCTCCTTTATATTATTTAACCTCGCTTCCTTTTTATATACTTGGAGGATTGAAATTTGTTGAATTTTACGGATTGATTACCTCCTGTTTAAATCTGTGGTTGATGTCAAAATTAGTAAAAATGACCATTAAAGATGTAGAGATTCGTAACCTAAGTTTTTTATTAGCTACTTTTTTAGGAACGTATCTTATTTATTCTCTATTTGTTTCAAACGATACCCTTTCGGTTTTAATGGGAACTTGGTTTTTCTATAATTTGATTAAATATTTAAGAGAACAGACCATAAAAAACGTTGTAATCCTTTCATTATCAACAGGTTTAGCGTTATTGACAAAATCGACATTTATTCCTTTCATACCCATAGTTTTGATAGTAATTTTCTTAGTGAACGTTCAGAAGCCATTTTTGAAAATGGTTTATACAATGATTTTGTGTGGAGCAATAATTGGTTTTTCAGGCACATATAAATTCATAGAAAATTATAAAACGCAACATCAATTTTTTGTGCATAATCTTGATATTTTTGAATTGCCAAGTAATGCAATTTTCTACCAAGGACCTCAAAGTTATTATAACATCAATATCTTCACCTTAATAAAAGACCCAAACTTATCCTCCCGAAACCCAAGTATTCATTCAGCACCTTTATTGATGTATGGCACATTTTGGTATAAACATCAGTATTTTGAAAATAACTTAACCTTCGGAAACTATTCAGGTTTTCGGTACATTGGGAGTATTTTCTTTATCTTAGGAATATTACCTACTATCCTAATATTCATAGGGTTAGCATTATTAATCAGGCAGGGATTTATGTTGGTGTTTTTCACTTGGAGACAACAATATGGGACTACTATTTTCTGGGAAAAAATCTTTCGTGCCACTTGTTTAATCTTACTTTTTGGAAGCGTTGCCATCATGTTTACGGGCATCATTAAATACAATGATTGGGCTTTTATGCACACAAGATTACTGGCACACGTTTTTTATCCAATTATTTTGCTGTTGGCAACGGGATTAAGTTTTGTAAAGCGACAAAAACCTCATTTGTTAAAATATTTAGCTTTGAACCTAACCCTTTTTGCGGTACTATCAATCCTTTACTTTTCAGTAGAAAGTGCCGTAGTGGCTTGGAATTGGCTATATTATGGTGATAAAGATGAAATCCAATGGTATGTCAATAAGAGTTTGGGATTGTGAAATAAAGTTTAATAACAGCAAAATCGTTATGACGCAAAAACAATGAAAATTTTGAGAGATTTAAGCGAATTAAATAATTAGAAGAACCATAGTTATCTTTGCGTCATAGCGACTTTGCGGTGGTTAATTAAAAAAATGCAAGAAAATAAATTACAAAAAATACTTAAATCATACCAAAAACGGCTCACCAATCTTACTTCGAGGAATAAATCTTTGTTGTTATTAAACCTTTCTGCCGAACAGTTTTTGGACATTCACGAACTTGATTTTTTGCAAAATAAACCTTCATTTAACCTTGTAGAGCTACTAATTGCTCAAAAAAATACCATTTCTCTCTGCGAAATTCACGACCCCCGTTATGAACGTGTGAACGAAGTAAGTAAGCGTTTACGTAAGATTTCGAGAACCGAAAAATTCATTGAAGAAGAACGGGGTTCGGAGGATTTATACCTGGGTTATCCCATTGTGAAGGGTAAGTTTTCAGACGGAACGGTGGTGCGTTGTCCATTATTATTTTTTCCTGTTACGATTGTTCAAAAAGATGCTCAAATTTGGCAATTACAAACCAGAGATGAATCCATAACGCTTAATCGAAGTTTCCTTTTAGCCTATTCCCACTTCAACCAAGTCCAAATTTCAGATGAGTTTTTAGAACAATCTTTTGAGGATTTTTCAAAGGATTCGCTCGAATTCAGAACGCAATTATACGAATATCTCAAAGACTCTCCTCTGAAAATAGATTTCAATAAAGAGTTGTTTACTAATGAGTTACATGATTTTGAGAAGATGCTTAAAACAGATTTAGAACTTTCTGAAAACAACGGAGAATTAAAATTATATCCCCAAGCAGTCTTAGGAATTTTCCCACAGGCAGGTTCATTTTTAGTGCCTGATTATAAAGAATTTCTATCGGCAATCAGCAATCAGCAATCAGTTTTGGGCAATGAAGGCTTAGAAACCTTATTTCCAAACAATAGTGAACAATTTTCAATAGTCGACAGCCAACAGCGGATAACCAAAATCAAAGAAGAAAATCTCCTGACCCCTTTCGCCGTTGATGCTTCGCAGGAATTGAGTTTGCGACAAATAAAATCGGGGGCTTCGATGGTAGTTCAAGGACCTCCTGGCACGGGAAAATCCCAATTAATTTGTAATCTAATTGCTGATTTTACGGCTCGTGGTAAAAAAGTTTTAGTAGTTTCTCAAAAAAGAGCAGCATTGGATGTTGTACAAGAACGCCTCGCACGGGCAGGTATGCAACCGTTTGTAGGCAATATCCATGACTTCAAAAATGATCGTAAAACTTTATACACTAAGATTCTGAATCAAATAGAACAAATTGAAGATTATCAAAAGCAAAATCGGAGTCTTGATGCGATATTTTTAGAAAGAAATTTCACCCAAGAAAGCCGTCAGATTGATAAAATTTCGGAGACTTTACAAGAATTCAAAGATGCCCTTTTTGATGTTTCAGCATGTGGTGTTTCGATTAAAGAATTATACTTAACAAGTTCGCCAAATCAACCTTTTTTGAATTTGAATGAAGATTATAAACAGTTCAAATTCAATGATATAGATGATTTTTTGAGGAAATTTGAGAAGTATTTTATTTATGAAAATACGTTAAATCAAATTGATGAGAATGATAATGCCGATGTTAACCTATTTTGGCAATCTCGCCTCTCTTTTCAAAACCGACAATATTCAGAAATTCAGCAAATATTAAAGGTTGTTCAAGATATACATAATTTTGCACAAAACCTTGAAAAAGAATCCTTAGAAATTCTGCAAAATGCGTTGAATTATAAGGATTTAGAAAAGATTTCAAGTGAAAAAGAACGCTTCCAAAATTTATTACTAACTATTGGAAATGAGAAAATTTATAAAGTTTTTATTTCTCAATTCATCATAAGTACCAACGCTGTCAGGGTTAAACCCACAGTGGAGCTGTCTGCCAGCACTAATAAACTCAACACTGCAAAAATCGGAGAATTAGAAGCCCAAGTTGCTCATTTTTTCGCAGGTCAAGGCATTGAAATTACGTTACAAAGCACTCAGTTATTACCTTTTTTAGCGAAATTAAACGAAGCCATTACCACAAAATCTAATTTAATTGGAAGACTGTTTTGGAGCTTTTTTTCAAAACAAAAAGCTGATATTCAGAATGTTACGGTGGCAAACGGATTAAGTCTTTCCGTAGAAGATTTACAAAAATTACAACAAAGAATTCAAAATCGAATTGGATTAGAAAAATGGTGGGGTGAAAATGCTTATTTGTTCGGGAAGGTGGTCGGTGGAGACACCGACCACAGGGACGTTCTGCCGTGGTCGGTGTCCCCACCGACCACAGACCAAGAACCAATTTGGCTTCGTAAAGGCTACCGTTGGTTTGAACGTCATTTTCAACAATTATATCAAGCCGAAAAAGCGAATGTAATTTGGGAGTTTTTGGAGGAAAAATTGCCTTTGGTGTCGCAAACGTTGTTGTCTGTGTCTTCACGGGCAACGCTCACAATAGCATGGCATAATTTCCAAAAAAAAATCAACTTTTTAATTCAAAAATCACAGCAATTAATTGATAATCAGATAGTTTGGAATAATTATTTATCCAAAAGTCAAATAGAAATTATAAGTAATTCCAAAGATTTATCAGCCATTAATTCCTACCTAAAAGAAAACTTCGATTTGATGCAAGAATCGGATTCTTTGAAAGTGTCTTTTAATAGTTCGGAGTGGTCGATGATTAAGTTATTTTTGTCAGAAAAAGAACTCGCCATGGTCGGTGTCCCCACCGACCATTTCCTAAACAGTTTAAAATTAGCTTGGATTGAACATATTGAAGATAAATATCCCATTCTTAGAAGTGTTAGTTCTTTGAAAATGAATCAGTTAGAGAATGATTTGCAAGATTCTGTTCAGAAAAAACAAACACTAAGCCAAGAGATTTTATTGTTGAAATTAAGAGAATTGACTTACCAAAATTTAGAAAAAAATCGACTTCAAAATACCATTACTTACCGTGATTTAAAACATCAAGTTGGCAAAAAACGAAAATTATGGTCAGTTCGAAAATTAATTACTGAATATTCGGAAGAAATATTTAAACTTGTTCCCTGTTGGCTGGCTTCTCCTGAAACAGTATCAGGGATTTTTCCGTTGGAACGGAACTTCGATTTAGTCATTTTTGATGAAGCCTCACAGTGCTTTGCCGAACAAGGAATTCCAGCCTTGTACAGAGGTAAGCAAGTAGTTATTGCGGGCGACTCTAAACAATTGCAACCCAATGATTTATACCGTATTAGATTTGAAAATGATACAGACGACAACCCCGAATTAGAAGTTGATTCGCTCTTGGATTTGGCGTGTCAGTATTTACCACAAACCCAATTAAAAGGTCATTATCGTAGTAAATCTTTGGATCTAATAGATTTTTCTAATCAATATTTTTATAAAAATACTTTATCATTGTTGCCTGATTTTCAGGAGATTAACTCACAAAAACCTGCCATTCAGTATTTGAAAGTGGATGGAATTTGGGAAAACAGCACCAATCAAATAGAAGCAGAAAAAGTTGTTGATTTAGTGAAAAATATTAATCAAAACTTTCCCGAAAAATCAATCGGAATTGTTACTTTCAACTTCAAACAACAAGCATTTATTCAGGATTTATTGGAAGTTGTATTCAATGTATCCACCTATTACAGCAATTCAGGCGAAGTAACTTTCGTAAAAAACATCGAAAATGTGCAAGGAGATGAACGAGATATTATCATTTTTTCCATCGGATATGCTCCCGATGCAAGAGGTAAAATGGCAATGCAATTTGGCTCTTTGAATGGACAAGGAGGCGAAAATCGCTTAAACGTAGCTATTACCCGTGCAAGAGAAAAAATCTATGTTATCAGTAGTATTTTGCCGAATCAATTAAAAGTGGAAGATGCCCAAAACGAAGGACCAAGATTATTGAAAAGTTATTTGGAATATGCCTTAAAAGTTTCGGAGGGAAATTATAAACCACAAGTGTATCGTTCAGAAAATTATCGAGCTGAATGGTTATTGAAAGAGCAAATTTTGGTTGGTGGGGACAATGACCACGGCAACCGCCTGTATATCAAAGAGTTACCATTTGCAGACATAACCGTAAAAAATCAAAATTCTTATGAATCATTAATTTTAACGGACGATGATTTATATTATCAACATCTTTCACCTAAAGAAACTTTCGTTTACATTCCTGCGGGTTTAAGGGCAAAAGGTTGGAAATTTGAAAGAATCTTTAGTCGTAATTTTTGGAAAAAACCCACTAATGAAAAATGAAGGCATCTGCTTTATCTGCATGCCGTCCTTAAACACAAATATGAAAAATATTTTACTTCATCTCCGCATACCTTTTTCACTATTCTTAATGCCAGTTTTTTGGTTTGCGATTAGTCAATCTCAACATCCTGATTGGAACATTACAGCAGGGCTTTTTGTAATTTTACATTTATTGATTTATCCAGCTTCAAATGCGTATAATAGTTATTTTGACAAAGATGAAGATTCTATCGGTGGGCTTGAAAATCCTCCCCCTGTCAGTATTGCACTATTCTACGTTGCTTGGATTTTGGATATTGTGGCGTTTGTTTTGGCTTATTTTCTTGGCGGATGGATTTTAAGCGTAGCTTTAATCATTTATAGTTCTATCTCAAAGGCATATTCCAATGACAAAATACGGTTAAAAAAATACCCAATTATCAGTTGGATAACGGTTGGTTTTTTTCAAGGGGCTTTCACGTATTTAACTGTTATTCAAGCCGTTGATAAGGTTTCGTTAAGTGAAATATTACAAAGTAAATACCTTATTCCAGCAATCTTGAGTAGCTTAAATCTCTTAGGATTCTATCCCATGACCCAGATTTATCAACACGAAGAAGATGCTCGAAGAGGTGATATGACGATGAGTAGATTGTTAGGAATCAGAGGGACTTTTATCTTTACGGCAAGTATTTTTTTATTAGTAACAATTGCATTTTTCTTCTATTTTAAAGGCGTACAAATCTATAGTTTTCCTGCTTTTTTGGTTTACTTTTTGGTCATGTCGCCCGTGCTGATTTATTTTAATTTATGGTTTTTAAAGGTATTAAAAAACGAAAACCAAGCCGATTTTCACCACACAATGCGGTTAAATATGCTTGGTTCTGTTTGCTTGAATTTGTTTTTTATCCTGTTGTTAATTTGGTAATTTATCTCTAAAATATCCATAAGTCCAAGTCCCCGCAATTGCTGATAATAACGTTACCGTAATCACACCAAAACCACTGCCAATTTGGGCAAAAAGCGGACCAGGACACGCCCCAGTAATTGCCCATCCGAAGCCAAAAATTAGCCCTCCGTAAATCTGTCCTTTTTGAAATTTTTTGGGAGCAATACTAATTTTTTCACCTGATAACGTTTTGATATTCAGTCGTTTGATTAACTGGATAGAGATTATGCCAATCACCACAGCCGTACCAATTACGCCAAACATGTGGAAGCTCGTGAGGCGGAACATCTCCTGAATTCTGAACCAAGAAATAATTTCGGACTTAACGGCAATAATGCCAAAAAACATCCCTGCAAAAATGTATTTTAAGTTTCTAATAATCATGATTTTTATGCGATTGATGGCACGCAAATGATGCAGATGCTTCGCAATGCAGATTTTCACAGATTTTCTTAAATATCCAGAAAAAGTATTGTAATAATTTTATCTGCGAAAATCTGCGTTGCCGAAGGCATCTGCGTAATCAGCGTGCCATTTTTAAAAAGTTAGTAAAAAAGGTAAAATTAACCAAGTCATCACGAAGCCACCGACCATGAAACATATCGTGGCGATGAGTGATGGAACTTGCAAATTCGATAAGCCCATAATAGCGTGTCCAGACGTGCAACCACCCGCCCAACGAGTGCCAAAACCTACTAAAAATCCGCCTAAGATCATGAAAATGAAGCCTTTGAGCGTAAAAAGGTTTTGGAAATTGAACAAATCGGTTGGTAATAAACCCGAAAAATCTTTGATGCCCAAAGCCGCTAATTCTTGTTGCGTTTGTGGATTTATCACAATGTCGTTTGGATTTGTAAGGAAGTAATTTCCAATAAATCCGCCTAAAACGATACCCGCCACGAAAAATAAATTCCAAGATTCTTTCTTCCAATCGTACTTGAAAAACTCTATATTGGCAGGAATACAAGCCGCACAAACATGGCGAAGCGAAGAGGAAATCCCGAAGGATTTATTACCCAAAATTAATAAAAGGGGAACGGTCAAGCCAATCAATAGCCCCGAAATTGACCAATGCCAAGGCTGGCGAAGGAGTTCTAACATTTTTTTAGTGGTTTTATAATTTGATGGTTTTCTTTAAATCTTTTGCCCAACAATCATTTGTTTCAACGATTTTATCTTTCATGGTTCCCCAAATAGCTTTCATATTTGATTTATGAACAATAGATGATTTTTTAGCTTTTTCTTTTGACACTTTTTTGCTTGATGAATGCTGTAATCCTACCATTTTCTGAATACATCAACGTTAATCTATTTTTCGTTAAAGATACTATTTCATTACAAGTTATAGAATTATCAGGGTTGACTTCATTGAGAAATACAGGCTTATTTTGGTTTAAAATTACATTCTTAACTTTACAATTATTACCTAAGAAGAAAGAGCCTTTTTCTTCTAATTCATCGTCATAATACTGATAGAGAGTACCGCCTTTAAATACAATAATATTTAATTTATCTTTCTCAGAAACCCATTTTCCAGATAAATTAGCTGCATTTTGGCTATAAGAAACAGTACGAATGAAAAGTATTAGGATACAATAAATGATTGTTCTTTTTAACATGATTTAGTTTTAATTTACGGGTACAAACTTACAATAAAATCCCAGTCCCAACAATCGCCCCAAACCCTCCTTCAATATTTACCACATTATGATAACCCCTTGATTTTAAGATACTTGCTGCTACCATCGACCGATAACCGCCTGCACAATGCACATAATTTGGTTCTTCTTTATCAAACTCTGTCATCAATTCCGAAATCTGAGCTAAGGGAATATTCTCGGCTTCTTTGATGTGTCCCGCTTCAAATTCAGTGGTTTTTCTTACGTCTTTAATTTTGATTCGTTTTTCGTTTTTCGATGTTTGATGTTCGCTTTTGCCGTGGTCAATGTCCCCACTGACCACTCGCTGATAAATATCCGCAAACTCATTTGCCGTGATTGAATTAATATCATCCACTTCTTTTCCAGCCATTTTCCATGCCTCTAAACCGCCTTTCAAATAGCCCAATACGTTATCATAACCCACTCTTGCCAAGCGTTTTACTACTTCTTCTTCACGTCCTTCGTCTGCCACAATCAAGATTTCTTGCTGAATATCCCTCACGAGCGTACCCACCCAAGGAGCAAAATCGCCATCAATTCCAATAAAAATCGACCTCGGAATAAAGCCTTTTCCAAAAGCATCTGGCTTGCGAGTATCAATAATCAGGGCATCGGTAGCATTCACCAATTCTTCAAATGCTGCGGGTTCGTGTGCCGTCAAACCACGCTCCATTACTTTCGTAACTGCCTGAATACCAGTCTTATTCAATAGTACATTCTTCGGAAAATAAAACGGCGGTGGTGTCAATCCATCCGTTACGGCTTCGATAAATTGCTCCTTCGTTTGGGGCTGTAAAGCATAATTTACCGCCTTTTGATGCCCCAAAGTATCAGACGTTTCCTTCGACATATTTTTGCCACAAGCCGACCCCGCCCCGTGTGCAGGATAAACAATCACATCATCCGCCAAAGGCATAATTTTCTGATGCAAAGAATCATACAAATGCCCCGCCAAATCATCCATCGTTAGCGAGCCGTTTTGGGCTAAATCTGGACGACCTACATCACCAATAAACAAAGTATCGCCCGAAAACAAAGCCTTTTCTTTACCATCTTCATCAAACAACAAATAACAACTCGATTCCATCGTATGCCCAGGCGTGTGCAAGACTTTTAGGGTTATATTTCCCAGCTTAAACACCTGATTATCAGACGCTAACAATGCCTCAAACGTTGGATTTGCCTTTGGTCCATAGATAATCGGAGCATTGGTTTTCTGAGATAATTCCACGTGTCCTGATACAAAATCAGCGTGAAAATGGGTTTCGAAAATGTACTTAATCGTGGCATTATTCCGCTTGGCTTTTTCGATGTACGAACTCACCTCACGCAAGGGATCAATGATGGCAACTTCTCCCTCCGACTCAATATAATAAGCCCCCTGAGCCAAACAGCCCGTATATATTTGTTCAATTTTCATATCATGTAGCACGGGAATTCGTCCCGTGAAGCGTCGTCAATTACACGGAACAGATTTCCGTACTACAAAAACAAAAAACAACTCATTCCCCTCTCTCGGCTTCACAGAATTATAACAAGGCTCTAAAACCTTAATTTCAAATTGTTCCGAAAACAAGCCTAAATATTCCTCCCGACTTCCGCCAAAAGGGGGATTTTTAGGAAACTGTACACCGAAAAGTAAACCTGCTAATTTTCCGTTTTTCGCCAGTAATTCACTCATTTTCTGAACGTATTTTGTGCGTAAATCAGAATCTAAGGCACAGAAAAACGTTTGTTCTAAAATCAGGTCGTACTCGCCCGTATGAGCAAAAAAATCACCTTCAATTATTGTAACCTGTTGATATTCAGATAGATTTTCCCTCATTTTCTCCACTGCCAAAGGGGCAATATCAATGACCGTTACGTGCTGAAAACCTTGTTCAGCCAAATAACGAGCCTCATGTCCACTTCCACAACCAGGCATCAAAATACGGAGATTTTTATCCGTCAATTAGTCGATATATGCCTTCAAAGGAGGGGAAGGTGCTTTCAAATCCCAACTCGTTTCTTGGTTGGCGTAACGGTTGTTCCAGTAATTTTTTGTAAGAAATTCAGACATTTTTTGGGATTAAACACGGATTTCACGGATTGGACACGGATAGAAAGTTTTTTTAAGGGAAATTGCAAAAATAAGAGTACCGTTTAACTTCCCGAAAGTTATTTCTACTTTCGGGAAGTTCCTCCAAATCAAACATGGTACGTTTAAATTTGAAATTTCCCTAAAATAATCAATCCGTGTCCAATCCCTAAAATCCGTGTGCCATAAATTATTTTAAAACTAACTCTTTAATCAATATCCACGCTCCCATCACCAACGTGAACCAGCCAAAAGCGGGTTTTAATTGTTGGTTATCCAAACGTTTAGAAAGTTTTGTGCCAATCAATACGCCAACGAGAGCAAGCCCGATAAATGTTCCCAGAAAAATCCAATTAATTTGGTGTTTTCCTATGTCGCCCGTGAAACCAATGAGGGAATTAATCGCAATAATCATCAGCGAAGTTCCCACGGCTAATTTCATCGGAAGTTTTACAAAATTGGTCAAAACGGGAATAATCAAAAAACCCCCGCCCACGCCCACAAAGCCCGTTAGCATACCTACAACAAAACCTTCCATGAAAATTAAACCGTAATTTACTCGTTTTATTGCCTCAGAAATCGAGTCCACTTCCTTCCTTTTCTTAATCATTGCCCGTGAAGCCAAAACCATTAATAAGGCAAACGTAATCATAATCAACGCATTTTTTGTCAGGATAAAATCTCCGAATTGTGCAATTTCTTGCGGTATTAAAGGCATGAAATATTTACGAGTAACAAACACCATTATAAAGGATGGAAACGAAAAAAACATGGCTGTTTTAGGACTCGCCAAGCCTTTTCGCAAATAATTAATCGAAGCCATTGCCGACGAAGAACCCACAATCAAAAGCGAATAAGCCGTTGCCAAAGGTGGGTCAATTCTGAAAATATACACCAACACAGGAACCGTCATAATCGAACCGCCACCACCTAATAAGCTGAGTAACAAGCCAATAACAATCGCTAAAAAGTAGCCTATTAAATCCATAAAAGTTAATACAAATGATTATTCGCAAAATTAATCATTGTGTTTCTCCAAAGCAACATACTTAATTTTAGTGCAGTTTGGTCAATAAAACAATTTAGTGTACCATTTTGTATTAAATTAAACTCAACATGAATCAATGATTTTATCTATTTACTTGTTTTTCAATATTTTACCCCAAGAATTTCGTCATCAAATTAATTTAGATGAATCTTCGCCGTACCCAAAATTCAACATCGAATTGAATCACGAAAAGTATGAAAAAAAATTGAATTTCAGAGAAGGATTAATTTTGATTTACATTCCAAAACGCAAAAAATTTGCCTACATGGATGCCAACGCCAACGCAATCATTCCCCCACAATACGATGAATTTTTATGGTTTGGCGAAGGACTTGCTCCCGTGCGGAAAGGCAAAAATTGGGGATATATCAATACAAAAATGGAATTAGTGATTCCATTTTTGTATGACAAAATTGGTCTTTTCCATCAAGGAAAAGCAGATGTAAAGATTGGTAAAAAAATAACTCAAATTGATACAAAGGGGCAAATAATCAAATGAAAATATTTCGACTTATTTCCACAGCTTTCGCAAACTCCTCTTTATCTAACCTTAATTCAACTCCTTGATTTTCAAAGTATTGTATCATATTTTGCGTATTAATATTTCCCACCAATTCATCTTCCGCCATCGGGCAACCACCAAAACCACCAATGGCTCCATCAAATCTACGGCAACCCGCTTGGTAGGCAGATTCAATTTTCATTTGCCAATTTTCAGATGTTGCATGAAAATGTCCGCCAAATTCAATGTCAGGATATTGAGGAATTAGGTTTGTGAAAAGTTCTGTGATTATTTGATTATCAGCTACGCCCACCGTATCAGAAAGGGCAATAATTTTAATGCCCAGATCACGCATTTTTTCTGCCCAATCCATTACAATCTCAGCATTAAAAACATCGCCATAAGGATTTCCAAAACCCATCGAAAAATAGATAACCATCTCTTTATCAGCTTTTTGACAAAGATTCTGAATCGCCTCAACCGTCTTGAAGGCTTCCGAAATTGAACTATTGGTGTTTCGTTGTTGGAAAGTTTCAGAAATTGAAAACGGAAAACCTAAATATTTGATTCTGGGGAAATTAATTGCCATTTCTGCCCCTCTAAAATTGGCAATAATGGCTAATAGTTTTGTGTCAGATTCTTGTAATGCCTCATACACCTGTGCGGTATCTGCCATTTGTGGAATGGCTTTGGGCGAAACAAAACTGCCAAAATCAAGCGTATCAAAACCAACTTTCAGAAGCTGATTCAAATATTCAATCTTCTTTTCAGTCGGAATAAAATTCGCCCAACCTTGCATAGCATCACGTGGGCATTCGATGAGTTTTAATTTCATTTGTTATTGATGAATTATCAGTAAATATCCAACAAGATAAGGACATAAAAAAATCCCGCTCATCGCTGAAACGGGATTTACAAAATAAGGTTAGGCTATTAAATCAAAATAAGGGAAATTACTTTCTTGAAATAGCCTTCATATTATCAAAACCCGCACGATTTGGATATTCAAGCATAATTTTGCTTACCACATCATACACCAAGGCTTCACGGTCTTTGCGATTACGCTCATTAATTTCACCTTTTACATAACCTTGCCAAATCATATCTTTTGATTTTCCATCATACAGATTAATCACAATTCTATCTTCCTCATAATTGCGAGAAGATGTTTGATTGAACCCGCCATAACGATAACCCCAATAAGGCGAAAAGTTATTATTAGATTGCACAGATTGTAGATTCTGGGAATCCGTTGAGAAACCAACCAAAATATCAGCATTGCTTGCCGTAAATTTATAACCTCTGTTTTCCATCTCACGGGTCATCGCTTGGGTCATGCGTTTGATCATTAACTTACTGCCCATCACAGCATCTTGCGGTGCTTGCGTAGGATTGTAAAAACCATAAGTTGTGTATTGAGAAAAATTTGTTTGACGGTCATAATCAGAACGAACCATCAAAGAAGGGCTACAGCTACTCATCCCGAGCAACAAAGCCAAAGCGAAGACATTAATTATTACTTTCATTTTACAAAAAATAAGTGATTTAACATTAGTAAACAATCTGTAATTCAGATTAGTACGTATGTTGCATAGGCATTTGTAAAATGGGTTTTTAATATGCTGTTAATTATAAAGTAATAACAATACAATAACGCAAAAAAGTTTATCTGTATTACATTAATTACATAATTAGTTTTTCAAAAATTAGGCATTGTTATTGCTTACGTACAACCAAATAATATTCCGTACATTTTAAGTATTATGAGTTAAAATTTGGATTATTCCGTAAAATGCTTTTATAAGATAAGTCCAAACGAATAATGTATTGTTAATATTTGTTAATGGTCATTAAATATTTTAGCATTTTGTTGGGAAATAGTAGAACAACTATTATCTTTGATTTAACCTTTCGGGAATATCCCATGAAAGAACAAGCATTGTCACTAAAAAAAAATAAAACAGATACAATTTGAATAAAAGCTTTACGTTAACTAAATAGATTTATCAAAATGGAAAAAGTCCATGTTAACGACAGTGAACTTGTATCACTTTATATCAAAAATGGTGACGAAAAAGCCTTCGAAACGCTTGTTCGCCGTTACAAATCCAAAGTTTATACCACGATTTATTTGATTGTTAAGGATACCTTCGTAGCCGAAGATTTAATGCAAGATGTTTTCATCAAAGCGGTAGATGTTCTTCGTTCGGGAAGGTATAACGATGAGGGTAAGTTTTTGCCGTGGGTGCTTAGAATAGCCCACAATATGGCAATTGATTATTTCCGTCGTGATAAACGCTATCCAAATGTTGTATTTGAAGATGGTAGTAGTGTATTCAACACGCTTGATTTTGCAGAAGACTCGTATGAGGACATTCAAATTCGTGAAGAATCACACGCTCATCTGAGAAGCCTGATTAAAATGCTTCCCGACACGCAGAGAGAGGTTTTAGTGATGCGTCATTATGAGGACATGAGTTTTCAGGAAATTGCTGATGCCACTGGCGTAAGCATCAATACAGCACTTGGAAGAATGCGTTATGCGTTGATAAATCTACGCAAAATGATGAGCAAACATTCTCCAAGCTATGATACAAACCTTTACGCAGCATGACGTTATCCGTTACGTTTATCAAGAAACAACGGAAGCAGAAGATATTTTGATTCAAGACGGATTCGTCCATGATTCTGAAATGTTAGAATTTTATTTAGATATGCTTGATGTGAAAGCAGGTCTTGATAAGAGTTATCGCCAACCTTCCGAACGGAGTATAGACAACATACTTGCGTATTCAAGGAATCATGAAAAGAGTCATCAACTTCACGCTGTATAGCGGAGGTTGATGACTTTTTCGATATTGGATGTTCGTTTTTCGATGTTGGGAGTAAAACCGAACATCTAACATCGAGAAACGAACATCACAATCTGAGTGTTTCATGATGCTCCAAAAAGTCTTGATACGCCAACGAAATCCCTTCTTTTAGGTTTATTTTGTGTTTCCAACCTTGGGCGTGCAGTTTTGATACGTCCATAAGTTTGCGTGGCGTGCCGTCTGGTTTAGAAGTATCCCACACTAATTTCCCTTCAAATCCAATGATTTTATTGACTGTCTCCGCTAATTCTTTTATGGTTACGTCTTTTCCAGTGCCGACGTTTATAAACTCAGGTTCGCTATAATTTTCCATTAAATATACACAGGCTTCGGCAAGGTCGTCTGCATATAAGAATTCTCGCATGGGCGAACCTGTTCCCCAAAGTGTAACTGATTCACTTCCATGAGTTTTTGCTTCATGAAACTTGCGAATCATGGCTGGTAAAACGTGTGAATTTTGGAGATCGTAATTGTCATTTGGTCCATAAAGATTTGTCGGCATTACTGATATAAAATCACATCCGTATTGAGTTCTGTATGCCTCACATAATTTAATTCCTGCAATTTTGGCAATGGCGTAGGGTTCATTTGTTTCTTCCAAAAAACCGCTCAATAAATAATCTTCTTTTAGAGGTTGTGGAGCCATTTTTGGATAAATACACGAAGAACCTAAAAACATCAACTTCGTAACCTTATTTTCGTAAGAACTATGAATGACATTATTTTGAATCGCTAAATTTTCATACAAAAAATCGGCACGGTAAGTATTATTGGCAATAATTCCACCTACTTTGGCGGCTGCCATGAAGACGTATTGGGGTTTTTCGTTTTGGAAAAAATCAGAAACAGCTTGTTGATTACGCAGGTCAAGTTCTTTGGAGGTTTTTACGACAAAATTAGTAAAACCTTTTTCCTGTAATTTTCGATGAATTGCCGACCCAACCATGCCTCGATGTCCTGCGATATATATTTTAGACTCTTTTTCCACGTATGAATTGAATATTTGTGCGATTTGATGAAATGGAACGGATATTGTTGTCTTTAACTAAATAAAAGTCATTAATTTTCCGTTTTACAAAGGTAATACATTTCGTTTTAATCATTCTTTTAATGAAAACTCTTTATTTACTTACATTTTCACTTCTTACACTCAATGCTATTGGGCAAGTAACGGACGAATTTAAAACCAAAGCCAAACCACAAACCGATACTTCGGCTAAGAAAAAAGGGGGACTTTTGGGTGGATTAATTCAAACGGACATTTTAGACAATATCAAGAATGCAAAAAAAACGATTAAGGATGTTAAAGAAGACATTAAAAACAATAAAGAAGAGTTTAAAAGGCTTAAAGGAGAAGCGGGAGACCTTTCTGCGGATTTGGGATTGAAAATTGGCAAGTCAAAAAATAAAGGGAAAGTTAAGAAAAAACCAAAAGATGAATATGAAAATATTAAGTTTGAACTTCGGATTGGCGAGTACGGTTCGGGCACGAGATCAACAGTTGAGGAGATTAATGTGTTGCGTAATCCTGACGAAGCTGAACCGAGTATTTACGCCAGAGAAATTTGGTGGTATGACCCAAAATTAAGACGTGTTACTAATGTTCCGAGAAAAGATAAAGACTACGGTGAAATTTGTCATGGACCCTACAAAAAGTATATAAATGATGAATTGGTGGAGGAAGGTTATTTTTACGTAGGAACAAAAGATGGACGTTGGGAAACTTATAATCAGGAGTATATTTTATTATCAAAAGAGAAATATCGTGAAGGTTTTTTATCGGACTCCAGAATTACTTATTACGACAAAGAAGAAACTAAAATCAAAGAAGTTATACCCGTAAAATTCAATAAAGTAACGGGTGATTATCGCTCATTTTATAATGCAGGACAACTGAAAGAAGAAGGTAAATTTGATGACAGTGTGAAGGTGGGACGATGGCGAGAATACCATCAATTTGGCACAGGAGGGCGTTTGAAGAAAGAAACGATGTATGCCAAAGACAAATTTGATGCCACGCCCGCTGAGGTTTTAGTTGAACGGGACGATAAAGGAAAAATTATTTATGAAGCTCCTAAAAAGGTAAAAAAGAAGGAGGAAGAGGATAATTAAGTTGTAGTCTTTCTTAGTCAAACGGAGGTCGCTGAAATAAATTTCAACGACCTCTGTTTGGTTTTGAGACTCATCACTACTTTCCTTAAGGTGCTTCCATAACTGTTGTGTTTCCGTGGTCGGTGTCTCCACCGAGCATCGTGTGTCAGCAATTTAAGTATCTGATTATCAAATAATTATGAATAATTCCAACTTAGTGAGTTGCTGACGCACGATGGATGGTGAGGACACCCATACACGGGGACGGGGGGTTCTACTGACCGAGGAAACAACGGCATTTAATATTGCGATATTCATAGAACGAGCGAGACGCTCTATATGATTAAAGGTCGTAGGAACGCTTCGCTAAACCTACGACCAGAGAAAAAATGGATGGGTGAGGACACCCATCCACGGGGACGGAGGGTTCTACCGACCGAGGAAACAGAAAACGGCTTTAAAACTTACCATTATTAACAAAAATTGGATTTAAGACCATACCAACAAATTTCTCCTTAGCTGGACAAAATAAGCACCGCAATTCATCATTTGGTTCAAATTTTATCATAGCATCAAAGTCATACCGAGCTTCTAAAATGTCTTTATCCTTATAACTAAGATTACACACGGGCTTAAAAATATTCAAGTCTATTGGGAGTAAAAAAGACATGGTTGGGTTATATTTTTTGCATTTCTCAATATCCCAAAAGTTTTCGCTACTCTTAATGGCATCTTTTATAATGTCGATAACTACTTTCTCAGTCATATTTCCTGAGATTTTAATCTCATTAATTAAACCATTATCATCTAACTTGAATTTAACAGAAAATTCTTTGTGATAACAATTTGGCACTTTTTTAGGATCTAATTGGTCCCAGAGTTGTTTTACTATTATATTCCCAATAACTCCTTCTGGTTTATTGATGCTATCTTTCATGATTGATTGGCTGTAAGTATTACAAACATTCATTAAAAAGAGTAATGCTAAGGTTATGTTTTTCATTTTTTATGTTTGTTATATTTTCTACAATTTTATTTATCTACAATCCCCACCCCCTAAACTTTTATTTGTTTCCGTGGTCGGTGTCCCCACCTAACATCGTGCTTCAGCAATTTAAGTATCTGATTATCAAATAATTATGAATAAGTCCAACTTAGTGAGTTGCTGACGCACGATGGATGGGTGAGGACACCCATCCACGGGGACGGGGGGTTCTACTGACCGAGGAAACAACGGCATTTAATATTGCGATATTCATAGAACGAGCGAGACGCTCTATATGATTAAAGGTCGTAGGAACGCTTCGCTAAACCTACGACCAGAGGGGGGATTAGGGAATCAATCGTTTATGTCATTTGCTACGACCATACCCAAGATTTTATAAAAAATAGTAATATTATGCAATACGAAATAACCAAAGTTGCATAAATGAAGGTATCCTTTTTCTTTACAAAAAAAGCATCATAACAAATAATTATAGCTCCAATGAACCCTAAAAGCATCGACCCAAGCATTATTTCTTTTTGCTTCTCATAAATTTTGAGATATATAAGAAATCTGTCAATTATAGGAGATAATAATAATATTAATCCCACTATTTTTAAGTTTAAATTTTTCATTTAGTTACAAATTGGACCACAATTAGAGTTTAAATTATCAATGTAATCGTCATAAGCTTTTACTTTTGCTTTTTGATAAATAGTATTTGCGTAGTACAGACAAGGAAACACTATTATCATCGAAGTTAATAAAGAACCTGATACACCTCCTTCGTCTGTTCCTGAAATCCATTTTCCAGCTTTTTTCCCAACTTCATAACCTCCTACAGCGAATCCCAAACAAGCAGCACAACTTTGATAAAAATCATTTTCAGCAGAAGCCAAATCAGAATCAAGTTTTCTTGACTGCCTATCTCTACATTCTTGGCATCTTTTAGTTTTTTTAATTGGATCTGAATCAGAACTACCAGTATCTCCAGGAGTGCCATTTCCACCGCCACCGCCATAAGTCGAACCACCATTACTACCACCACTACTACCGACACCACCACCAGCATAAGTTCCTGGAGGAGTAGGTGCTGGTGCCGTTCCTGTGACAGTAGCTCCTGGTAATTCACCTCCTTCAACCGTTGGAACTGCAACCATTTCACTCACACACTGCCCAGTAAAAGGACTACAACACATTCCTTGTCCATTCGGCAAATATCCACTTGGGCAACCTCCGCTTGTTGGCGTTGATGTCGGTGGGTTTCCGCTTCCACTATTCCCCCCTCCTTCACTCACACATTCACCATTAAAAAAGTTGCAACACATTCCATTTCCATTTGGCAAATATCCACTTGGGCAACCCGCTACGCTTAAAGAAACGGGTCCGTCCATGAGGATAGTATTCGTATTCTTTTTACTTTTTGAAGTGGTTTCATACCCCCAATAATACACGTTATTCTTACTGCCATTTTGTAAATAAACCTCCAATGTACCTTCTAAGAGGGGTTTATCTATAGAAACTGTCAATAATTCTGCATCATTTTTTGCTTCACTACTGATAGGCTGTTCCCAAGTTTCTAATAATTTTCCATGTGAATCACGATGCTGTATGTATAGCCCCGCCTGTGGAACGCCTCTTGGTCGGTTTTTCCAAATGCTTGGCAATATCCCAGCACTTACGCCCAAAGGTAATAATGGCGAAACACCATTTGTACTTTTACCTTCCGCAAAGTTAGCTTTGTTTAATTGCGTACTTACTGCTACGCCTGCGGTGGCAATCACTAAGTTTGTCCAAAACTTTTGAGCATTTCCTGAACGATAACTTACATAAACGTTGGTGCTTACGTTTGTCGTTAAAGTACCTGCTTTTAGGTCAATTTTTTTCAATAAAACCTGTTTATCCGATACTACTTTTACATCGGCTTGACATTCTACACAGCACTTTTGGGCTTGTAGGCTGCTTTGGGTAAAGAGTAATACAAATATCAGCATTACTTTCACAATGTTATACAATTTTTGCATTTTTTAAAAATTTAAGGGTGAAAATATTATGTTAAGAAATTAATGTTTGGGAATTGGGACAATCTCACCTGATTCTCCATAATTTCCTGGGCTTGGTTTTGGAGTTGCATCAGCGGTACTCAACCGAATATAGAAACTACCCATACCTTCCACTTCAAGATTGGCTTCTGTGTTAAAATAGCGAATACTTGACCATCCACTTTCTAAATATGCCATCCATCGTATTACAGGGGCATAGTAATATTCATAAGAGGTCGGTAAACTATTGTTATATTCACCACTTACTGGAATAGCAATAATTCCCCATTTAGTGGCTTCAACGTAACCATTTTGTGAATCGTAATTGATAGAAACATCTGAATCTCCATTGATATTCATAGATGAAATATTACCGTTTACATCAAAATATATCTCTGCGGCAGCATTATTAGGAAATGTAAAAACACCAATTGCGTTCATTCCACTGTTTGAATGAGGGCTTGTCCATTGCGTTTTTGCTTGGGCATTTGTTGGAGGAGATTGTAACTTACTTTTCAATCCAATAAAGAATTGAGAGGCTTTCTCAATGCTTTTCATGTAAATAATTGGTTCAGATTGGGGTAAGGTATTTACCTTTTTGAGCTTGTTTTCTTTTACCAGATTCTGAGCTTGCAGGCTTAAAGATTGGGGCGATACCTCATTAGATTTACAGGCAGTTAAGCCTTGTAAAGCCACCATGACAATCACAAATAGAATTTTTGACTTTTTCATGTTACTAAGTATTTGGGTTTAAATGTGAAATTTTACAGCATCAAAATTTCACGTTTAACTCTGAATAACATGAATATTTCACGAATACGTTATTCATTTTCGTGAATAAAATATTCATGTAAAAAACTTGCTCCTTAATTTATTGTGAATATATTTGTAGGCTTTTTAATCATTAATCTATGAAAATATTAATTCAACCTAAACTCGAAATCAGACGATGAACACTTTACAAAATTTGCCTACATTTGCAAAAGGAGTAACTTTAAGAGTATTGAGAAGCACTTATAAATTATCTCAAAAAGCGGTTGCACCAGTATTAAAAATGTCACAATCAACTTACAGTCGCATGGAAAATGAAGAAAAAGAATTGAGTTCTGAGGAATTAGAGAATATTCTAAAAGCCTTGAAAAATGATGGGAATTTAGTGATAGTGGGAAGCCACTTCACGCAAACGAATAATGCGGATGTGAACTTGGAAGAGAAATATAAATTAATTGAAGATGAAAATTTGGAATTAAAAAGCGAGATACGAGAACTAAAAAATGAGTTAAAAAATACGAATGAAAAGTATATAGAAAAGATGGAAAGGCTCTTCGGAATGTTAGAAGTAAAGCATCAAACGATGATGGCATAAAAAAATCCCCTTCAAACAACTTGAAGGGGATTTTTTATGTACAGAAATTAATAATTACAAATCAACCGCACAACCATAAGCCGCCTCCGTTGCTCCTTTAATAGCTTCTGAAATGGTTGGATGTGGGTGAATGGCAGTCATGATTTCGTGGGCGGTGGTTTCTAATCTGCGAGCCACCACTACTTCTGCAATTAATTCCGTAACGTTATATCCAATCATGTGAGCACCCAAAAATTCACCGTATTTTGCATCAAAAATTACTTTCACAAAACCGTCTCTTGCTCCTGCGGCGGTGGCTTTTCCAGAGGCTACGAAGGGAAATTTACCTACTTTAATTTCATACCCCGCTTCAATGGCTTTCTTTTCAGTTAAACCTACCGAAGAGATTTCTGGTGTGCAGTAGGTACAGCCTGGAATATTGGAATAATCCAAAGCCTCAACGTGATGTCCAGCAATTTTCTCAACACAAATAATACCTTCTGCCGATGCTACGTGGGCGAGGGCTGGTCCAGGCGTAATGTCTCCGATGGCGTAATATCCTGACACATTTGTTTGATACCATTTGTCCACCGTAATTTTTCCTTTATCGGTTGCGATACCGACTTCTTCCAAACCGATATTTTCAAGATTGGCAATCACACCCGCTGCTGAGAGTACAATGTCACAATCAATCGAGATATTACCCGTTGGCGTTTTTACGGATACTTTACAACCTTCGCCTTTGGTATCAACAGATTCCACCGATGAATTTACGTGAATATCAATGCCTAATTTTTTGTATTGTTTTGCTAATTCTTTTGATATATCTTCATCTTCAACAGGAACTACGTTTGGCATAAATTCCACGATGGTTACTTTCGTTCCCATGGCGGCATAAACATAAGCGAACTCAACGCCAATTGCCCCAGAACCAATAATTACCATTGATTTAGGTTGTGTTTCCAAAGACATTGCTTTGCGATATTCAACTACTTTTACGCCATCAATCGGGATATTTGGTAAGGCTCTGGCTCTTGCACCCGTAGCAATCATGATATTTTTGGCATCATAAACGGTTACTTTTCCATCATTGGCGGTTACTTCTACTTTCTTATTTTTCAAAGCTTTTCCATTGCCCATCAACACGTCAATTTTGTTCTTTTTCATCAAAAATTGAACGCCTTTTGACATCGAATCAGCCACACCACGAGAGCGTTTGATAACTGCCCCAAAGTCTGCATGAGACTCAGAAACAGTAATACCATAATCGGCAGCGTGTTTGATATATTCAAAAACCTGAGCCGATTTCAATAAGGCTTTTGTGGGAATGCAGCCCCAATTGAGGCAAATACCACCCAAAGACTCACGTTCTACAACCGCACATTTCAAGCCCAACTGCGAAGCACGGATTGCCGCCACATAGCCACCAGGACCAGAGCCAATCACGATTAAATCATAAACTTGCGACATTTTGTTATATTTTTAAGGGAATAATACAATTTTGAGGTACAAAGATAATCACATACTAAATAGAGAAAGTGTTTTTTTGAAAATGTATATTTTTATATTACAGAAAAAATTGAGTTAATTTGTGAGAATTAATAGGTTTCTAAACTATAAAAAATTATTTTAAAGTTTAGTTATAGTTAATAGTTCAAATTTCCACTAATAAAATCACTTTTATCATGAAAAAACTTTTTACCCTAATTGCAATTTCGTTCTTCTTCCTTTCTCCACTTATTTCCGAAGCCTCCCATTTTAGGTACGGGCATATCACATGGACACGTGTTCCTGGGACACGTGATGTAACTTTTACGGTAACAACTGCTTGGAGATATGATCAAAATGAGACAGTCTTGTTGACTTTTGGTGATGGTGCAAACTCTGGTTCTATTTTAGGAACTGAAATCTTAGCGGTTCCTAATGAATATAGAGTTTATCAACAGCAGGTTACGCATACTTATGCTACGGATGGACCTTTCACGGTCTCTTTTGGAAATTGTTGCCGTATCTCAACCCTACAAAACGGAGCCGACCAAGATTTTTTGGTCTCAACGCTTGTTTGTTTAAATAACAATAATTTAGGTTCACCCGTATGTACTTCTCCTGTCATTATTGAAATGAGTCCAGGAATATCTAATCAGTATCAAATTAATACAACTGAACCTGATGGAAGCCCAATTACGTATTCAACAACTGCGATTGCTGGTCTAAGCTATGTTCCTACTGTTGGAAGTAATATTGCTTCGGTTAGTTCGACGGGATTGATTACATGGAACACAACGGGTGCGGTAAGTGGTCAATTATATCAAATGAAAATAAAACTTTCTGATGGATGCTCCGCCTCAGAAACTGATTTTATCATCAAAATTGTAGCCTGTACTTCAACGCCAGCATCTGCGGTGATTTCAGGCAATCCGTTCATTAATCTTGGACAAAGTGCAAACCTCAATTTAACTTTCAATGGCACTCCTCCGTGGACATATAGATTGTCAGGTACAACCACGGACGTAACTACTTCCACATCCCCTTCCATTATTTCAGTAACGCCAACGGTCGTAGGACCGAACTCTTATACGCTTTCATCTGTAAGTAATGCTTGTGGTACGGGTAGTGTTTCGGGCAGTGGAATTGTTACAGTAAATCCTGTTTTGGTGGCTTGTTATCCATTCAATGGCAATGCACAAGATAGCAAAGGAGGACATGATGGTACGGTTTCAGGAGCAAGTATAACGACAGACCGTTTTGGTAATGCTAATAGTGCATATAATTTTAATGGAACAACAAATACAAACATTCAACTAAACAATGCTTCTGATTTAGCCAATAGTTCATACACTTATTCTGCGTGGGTTAGTGTGGATAATCTGATTGCTTTTAATGTAGCGACCACTATTTTATCTATTGGTAATAGTGGAGGAGATCAATTCTTTGGTCAATTAAATAACGGTACTGTATCTGGATTAGCTTGGCATTATGGTACATCTGTAAGTTTTAATACGGTGGCTCAACCTCCACTTGCATCATACAGCTCAATTGTAACAAATACTTGGATTAATATTGTGATAGTTAGAACACAGTCTGAAAGAAAAATGTACATAAATGGACAACTGGCAGTAACACAAACAGCTACTGCACCTTATTATAGCACCCCTGTTTTGGCAACTATTGGTTCACGTTACAATGGAGTCCAACCTTTCAACGGTAAAATTGATGATGTAAAAATCTACAACGGTGCTTTGAACGATAATCAAGTAAGAGCACTTTATTTGGCAGAACAATCTTGCCCGTCGGTTGAAGGTAGCGTATTGGCTTTAACGAGTTTAACATCAAGTCCTGCTTGTGTGGGTGGTAGTGTGAGTGTAGGTCTTTTGACGAATAGTATTACTCCAACTGCTGGAACGCCGATTATTATTCAATTATCAGATATTACAGGTAGTTTCACGAGTCCAACTCAAATAGGTTCTGGGATTACATCAACCATAGCCTGTACTATTCCTAATAATATTTCAGGGGGTAAATACAAAGTTCGGGCTGTATATGGAACATCACCTAATCAAGTAATAAGTGTTAATTCATTATCAATTACGCTTAATCCAAAAATTACGCTGATTCCAGTTATTTCAACGCCCAACACAACAATTTGTAACACCAACAGCATTACTATTGCTGCAAGTGGATGTTCCACAAATACTTACGTTTGGACGGGTGGATTGACAGGTTCGAGTATTACGGTTTCTCCTTCAAATACAAAATCATACAAAGTAGCCTGTTCTGCTCCTCCTTGTCTGGGAGATAGTAGTGCGGCGGTTACTATAACGGTAAACCCAAAACCGCTTGCTCCAACTATTACTACTCCAAACACGACAATTTGTAGTGGAACGGCTCAGATTTTAAACGTAACGGGCTGTATAGGAGGTACTTACGCTTGGACAGGTGGTCTGACGGGTTCGAGTGTATCAGTTTCGCCAACCACGACAAAGTCTTATAAATCGGTTTGTACAATCAATGGTTGTTCAAGTGATAGTAGTGCGATTGTTACCATAACGGTAAATCCAAAACCAGCAATGCCAACTATATCTACACCCAACGCTTCTGTTTGTAATGGTGGAAGTACCGTTTTGACGGGTTCGGGATGTGTAGGTGGCAGTTATACATGGTCAACGGGATTGGTTAGTGCAAGCATAACGGTATCTCCAACTGTCACAAAATCGTATCAAGTTGTTTGTCGAATCAATGGTTGTATAGGTGATAGTAGCACGGCATTTACGGTCACTGTAAAACCAAAACCAGGGTTTCCAAGTGTTTCTGCCAATAATTCTACGGTTTGTAGTAGTGTCAATACAACTTTAACGGCTTCTGGTTGTGTAGGAGGAACTTATGCGTGGACAGGAGGGCTTACGGGAAGTAGCGTTACCGTTGCCCCAACCGCCACAAGAGACTATAAAGCGGTTTGTATTGTTAATGGATGTTCAAGTGATAGTAGTGCCGCAACAACCATAACTGTTACTTCATCGGTAGCGAATCCTGTCACGACACCTACTACCATTTGTGAAGGAAACTCATTGGTTGCTGGCAATGGTTTAAAATCAACCGCACCAAACTGTAATGCTGCGGGAAATAGTACAACGGTAAGTTATGCAGGAGGAGTTGTTGGATATGATGCCAATTTGATTAGTGTAAGTAACCCGATAGCCACAGCATCAGGTATTTCTGGAACGATTACGAAAATAACAGCATCAGCTACTTGGGTTAAAAAGGGAGGAGGAGACCAAAATTCATGCGGAATAGCCCATAACGGAGGAGACCCGTCGTTGATTGAAATGAGTTTGAAATTACAAGCACCCGATGGTACGCAAGTTGTTTTAGTTCCTTCTGCTACCTACCAAGGGGCTTATGTAGGAAGTATTACAACAATTTTTGACGATGCCTCTGCCGTAGTTTTATCTTCAACACCGTTTGCAGGAACAGTCAAACCGTCTGGATTATTATCAGCATTAAATGGAAAATCACCGAATGGTGTATGGACACTCGTTCCAAACGATAATGGTGGTGGAGACCCTTTGTGTGTTTCAGGATTTTCTGTAACAATCACTACCAGTGCTACGCCAAATGCAAGCACTATCACATGGTGGGATGCTCAAACAGGTGGAAATCAAGTGGGAACGGGTATAGAATATCTTCCTGCCACAAGCACACTTGCAGCAGGAACCTATACTTATTATGCCCAAGCCAATTGCACGGGTTCAATTTGTCCAAGTGCCAGAATTAGTGCTGTTTTAACGGTTAATCCCCGATTAACGATACCCACTATTGCTCCTATAAATGTTATTATTTGTAGTGGTGGAAGTACCACACTAACTGCTTCTGGATGTATAACTGGAAGTACGTATTCATGGACGGGTGGGTTGACGGGTTCGAGTGTAAGTGTATCTCCAACCGTAACAAAATCATATAAAGTGGCTTGCTCTTTGAATAACTGCACGAGCGATAGTAGTACCGTTACGACCGTTACCGTTGCCACAAATATGTACTCAATTATTTCGGGTAAATGGGATTTGGCAAGCACATGGTCGTGTGGTAGAGTACCAACGGGAAATGACAATGTTACGATTAGTACAGGACATACAGTAACAGTTAGAGACGCACTTGCGAGAGCAAAAAATTTAATCAATAATGGTGACTTAGTGTTTGCCAATTCAACCAGTAAATTGACCTTTGGGAATGTTCCTGCTGCACCCACGACCATTACTTTAACGCTTCAACCTGGACCTACGGATGGGAAGGATTCTGATGTAAATTCATACGCTCCAAATAATAATAGTGCGAATGTTAATTTTATGGATCCTTGGGCATGGACACAGGGAGGTTCTCCGAGCGTTAAAAGATGTTTTGTTGGTTTTGATTTATCAACTATTCCAACAAATGCAGTAATAGATAGTGCCTTTTTCTCTCTCTATTTTAGCCAAATATTTTTAGATACTTATCCTGGATTTGTAACAGGGCATGTTGGAGCAAATAGCCTTGCCATAAAAAGGATAACGTCTTCATGGACAGCATTAGGAATTACTTGGAATACTCAGCCATCTACAACTGATACAAACCAATTGTTAATTCCCGTAGCTACAAATGAACGACAAGATTATCCTAAAATAAATGTCAAAAATATGGTTGCAGATATGGTTGCAAATCCTTTAACCAGTCATGGGTTTATGATTAAGCATCAAACAGAAGATCCATATAAGGTAACGGTACTCACGACCAGTGAAGACTCTAATCCAAGTATTCGTCCTAAACTTCAAGTGTATTATCATTTGCCATAAATAATGATTGTATGAATAAAAACAAAGCCCTCCAACATCAAATTCGGAGGGTTTTATTTTTATCATTACCTTTGCAGTCCTAAAAAACATAAAAACATTTTCACGCATGACAAAAGACAGGTTCAATGACCTGAAAGCCAAAGTAGAGGCTTTGAGGAGGTATCTTTGACTACGATAACAAGAAGTTTCAGATTGAAGAATTAGAAGTAGTAACGCAAGATCCTGAGTTTTGGGGCAATTCCAAAAAGGCAGAATCGACCATGAGGCAGATTCGAGAGTTAAAGTTCTGGACAGCTGGCTTCGACCAATTAAATCAACACACGGGCGACCTCGAAACGATTTGGGAATTCTATGAAATGAGCGAAGCCACCGAAGAAGAAGTGGATGCCGAAGGAGCAAAATTAGAAGAAAAATTAGCCGAATTAGAGTTCCGTAAAATGATGTCTGATGAAGGTGATAACTTTGCTGCCGTTATCGAAATCAATGCGGGTGCGGGTGGCACGGAGTCGCAGGATTGGGCGAGTATGCTCATGCGTATGTACATCATGTGGGCGGAAAAAAATGGCTTCAAAGTCAGAGAAGTTGATCATAACGATGGTGATACGGCTGGTATAAAATCGGTTGTAATGGAAGTAGAGGGCGAATATGCCTACGGAAATCTAAAATCTGAAAATGGTGTTCATCGTTTGGTTCGGATTTCACCTTTTGATTCCAACGCTCGCCGTCATACTTCGTTTGCTTCGGTTTATATTTCACCCTTGGTGGATGATACGATTGAAATTTACATCAATCCTGCCGATGTCAGTTGGGATACTTTCCGTTCGGGTGGTGCGGGTGGACAGAACGTAAATAAAGTGGAAACGGCAGTTCGTTTGACCCACAAACCTTCGGGAATTATTATTGCTTGCCAACAAGAACGCTCGCAATTAATGAACAAGGAAGTGGCGTTGAAAATCTTGAAATCAAAACTCTATCAGATAGAAATTGACAAACGTAACGCCGCCCGTGCAGAGGTGGAAGCAGGTAAAAAGAAAATCGAATGGGGTTCACAAATCAGGAGTTATGTCTTGGACGATAGACGTGTGAAAGACCACCGAACCGACTACCAAACTTCCAATACTGATGCTGTGTTGAATGGTGATTTGAATGAGTTTATCAAGGCTTATTTGATGGAGGCGTAGTTTTTTGTAGAAACGGTTTCTTTGCAATAATTAACATTTGTATAATTGGGTTGTAATAGGTAACATTGCATATTACAACCCAATTATGATTTTATCTATTAATCACAAAGGACTTAGGCTTTATTACGAAGATGACAACAGTTCAAAATTGCCATCTGAATATTTACGAAAGATAGCCAGAATATTAACCTCATTAGATGCCGTAACTTCGGAAGAAGATATTGCTGCTTTGGGTTCTGGAATTCATAAATTATCGGGTGATTTGTCTGATTTTTGGTCTATAAAAGTAAGTGCGAATTATCGGATAATCTTTAAATTTGATAATGGAGACGTATATGAGGTTGATTATTTGGATTATCATTAAAAAATTAAACAAATATAAGATCATGTTAAAAAGAGGACTTCCTCCTTCACATCCTGGGGAGATTTTAAGAGAAGATTTTATAAAAGAAAATGGATTAACAATTACCGAAGTTGCTGACGGTTTGGGTATCGCACGGGCTAATCTTTCTGCAATTGTCAATGAACGAGCAGGAATCAGCCCAGAGTTGGCAGTTAAATTATCAGAAGCCTTCGGAAATACGCCTTTGTTTTGGATTAATCTTCAAAAAAATTACGAACTCTGGCACGCTGAACGTAGAGTAAACAGAACTATTATTCGTCATTTTATTGAGCCTGCAAGAATTGCGGTAGCAATTTAATAGGTTATTGTATTAGAATTTTAGCCCACAAAGCGATTGGTAAAGCGTAGGTTTTTGTAGTAGTAAAAAGCTAAAACTCAAAAAATAAGAGTTTTGGCTTTTCTTTTTTTCTACTGGTATAAAACCTCACTTTTACCATTATTTACCCTCACAAATTGCCATTTACCTTTCACATTAATCAATTTTTCCACGACATTCTTTCCATTTTTCAAAATGTAAAAATTCCCTTTCGCTGATTTGTTAAGTACCTTATTTCCTTCCGAATAAAAAAATTCTGCCTTCGTTTTGCGGCTTGAAAACAGCACTGTAATTTTTTGGGTATTATCCGTTGAAACCAACTCAATAGCGTTTTTATCATGTTGAGTTAATTCAAAAGAGCGTACACATTCCTTTTTCAGAACAGACCACGTGTAGCCCGCTGAACCTATACAACCGTGTTTATCTCTGTCATTTCCTACAACGTCGCCATCAGTAGGATTTTGAGC
>JANXML010000215.1 GCA_025354645.1 Arcicella sp.
AGCAAAGAAGGCAGGAAACATGGCAAAGATTCCTCCGAATTTTACCATATCTTGAATAAACCAGTCTGGACAAGGGAATTTGCTTCCGCCAAAATTAACGGCTAAAAAATAACAAGCAATAATACGTGGCAAAGCCAATAACAAATCTGAATACCAAGCTGATGTATAAGTAGGCGTGATGATTTTTGAGAATAAAGTTTTCATGATTTCTACTATTTTGACTAAATCGCTTCGTTACGATTAATGATACAAATTTGGGAGAAATTTCAAGACTCATCGTCTCAAAAGATGATTTGAAACGACTCAAATCATCTTTTGGAGCTAATTGAGCTATTTTTTCGATTTTTCGATAATTAATTTCTTCACAACCTCTATTTCCGTATCAATTCCGTTTACTACATCTTCTATACTTTCCTTCACAAACACATCGGGCGAAAGTCCAGCATCGGGGCGAGTTTTGGCTACGTCATAATCCATGCCAATCAAAGGCACATCTATCTCAATTTTGGTATTGGGCAATAGCATAAAAAACAAAGCCCCCGCCGTAATTCCCCGTTGATTTCCGCCCGTGGTTTGTCCAACGAGCGTGGCTAAATGATGAGTCTTGAAAATATCCGCCATGATGTATGCGGCAGAACTATTGGTGGCACTGGTCATGAGATAAGTATTACCTTGCAGCGTAGTTTTTTCTGGAATAATCACTTCCATTTTATCACCATCTTTTGAACGATACTGACCGTTTGGTAATTTGGTAAAATACTTTTCATTCATGTTAAACCAACCAAATGCCCAACTTTTATTATCAACATATTGCTTCAAAGTCGAATCAATTTTTACGTAAGCCCAACAGTGCTGTTCATTTTTTATTTTAATCGTATCTTTTGTGAGATAACGAATCAATTTTACCATTTCGGAGGTATTCCCGCCCTCACATTTCCGCAAATCAATAATCAGATTTTTGCCTTGCTTTTGGTTATATTCATTGACCGAATTAAGAAAGAATTTATCAAAATCAAAGGCTTTGTTATAAACCGCCAAATTGTTGATTTGCATGACAGCGGTTTTATCATCAAGCCAATCAAATTTGGCATTAACCATCTCATTATCAGTATATTTAGCTTTCAAAATATCTTTTCGTTGAACTCGGTTCTGAGCTTTTACAGCAATTTTAGAAGCCTTTTTTGATGGTAAATCATAGATTTCTAACGCAAAACTATCAGATTTTAAAGGGAAATACATCGGAAAAAATATATCAAAATATTCAAAAGTTTGTCCACCAATTTCTAATAATTTTCGACGCTTTCCATCATTTGAGCCATCTGCCCGCACGATGGGTAATAGCGTTTTGATGATAGTCGAAACCGAAACTCCATTTATTTTTTTCACTTCAATTCCAGTTTTCAAGGTAGAATCTGCACTTCGGGTTATCAACATTCTGTCGTCAATCAGTTGAAACTGAAATGGTAAGCAAACCTTCTGTTCAAAAAGTTCTTTTTTCAAAAATTCCTCTTGATTATAAAAATTTGGGTAAGTATGACCGCATTTGAATTTTGAAGTTAATTTATGGAAATTCAAATAAGCCTCCGCCAGCGTCTGGTCTTTATTTAGTGCCTTTTGGCAATCATCAAAAGCCTTATCAATCACTTCTTTTGACTGATATTTGTATAACCCAGGGTGCATTTGTTCGTAAGACTTACGGGCAATAGCGAAATCTTTTTGCAAATCTTCCGCTTTCAGAATAGTTTGGGCAGATGTGATATTTACGACAAGGCATAAAATGGCAATTAGTAGTTTTTTCATGGTTTTGATGGGAGTAAAATTTAGTCTATAACGCAAAGTAGATATACGTTATAGACTAAACGCATGAAATTTGAAATCGTTTAAAAATTATTTTCTCAAATTAATGACCTTTCCATCGTCTTCAAATTTGGCAACGTAAAAAGGTTCACCCGAGAGTGGTGTTCCACTCATTACTACGTTTACTTGCTTTCTGTCGGCTAAATAAATTTTGGTTCCTACTACTAATTTTAACTCTTTTGTTCCGTTTGGTACGATAAAATCACCAAATGTTCCATTACTTTTTGCATTGGGAGCATACGTAATAAAAGTATATTTGCGTGGCAAAATACTGTTATTTTTAAACTTAAAGGTTATGATTTTCTCAGCTTTATCTTGGGCAAAACCTGAACTAAACGAAGCGAAGAATATTACTAAGATTGCGATGATTGAAATTTGCTTTTTCATGATTTTTGAAATTTTAAACGTTAGAATTATTGCAATGAGACTGAATTATCTTTATTATTTTCCACGGTCCAAATATGCTTTTCAGTATGCTTTGAATCTTTCTCCCAATAATTACCACTACACTGATAAATTTTTGTACCAATCGGAAGTGTCTCGTTGTAATTTCCAAACTTACTCAAAGTAGAAGAAAATCCTATTGCTTTATCATTTCCCCACGGTAATTCATAGCGTATAAAAACCTGTTTAGGCAACCAAGAAGCCCCTTTGATGCTCACCTTAGCTAATTTAATTCCTTTTCTCTCAGCAACACTTTGAATTGAATTACCCTCTTTTACCTCTGCATTTTTCAATTTCATTTCCCCGTTCGCTGCATCAAGATACTGTTCACGAGTGATTTCATACTGTTGAGTTACCGAAAATGTTTTGCCTTCATCTTCTTTGGTAACTACAAAAAGTAATTCTTTTTTTCCATTTTTTTCTTCGTATACATAAGTAGGTGTAGGCATATTAGTGGCGTGTGTAGCCATTGCGTTCAAGCCATACCCATAGCCCCCAGTTATTTTAGATTGACTATCATAGCTCTTAAAATCAAGGGTTTTGTTCTTTAACGTAGGATTCTTAACACTAAAACTTACTCGTGGTTGTTGTGTCTGAGTTTTTTCCGTCGATGGCGACCCCGTCGATGGCGACCCCGTCTGAGCTTGGCTGATGAATGAAAAAAAGCATAATGAAATAGCTAATGTGGTTAGTTTTACAATTTTTCTTTCTTGCTTAATGCTTACAATGAGTGATGCCAAAGAATATTTGCCATCGCCAGCTCCAAAAGTCATTACAAACGACCAGAAGATTAATTGCTGATAATACATCCCAATCATGGGTGCAGGGTCACCATACCAAATAAATGCTACTACAAAAAATTGAAAAGCTAATTGAATTGAACTTAAACGAGTGAAGATTCCGAAGGCAATTAATAATCCGCCGATAAATTCACCATAGATAGCCAAATACGCCCAAAACGTGGGACTGATAAACGTAAAACCTAAATCTGATACCTGTTTTATGAACCAATCACCCGTACCAAAAGCTAAGTTATTCCAACTATCATCTCCTTTTTCGTTGATTTTATGAAATACTTTTGAAAGTCCTGCCCCATCGGCAATGGATAAACCAGCGTATATTCTGAATAATAAATATGACCAGTTGAATACTTTTGAATCTGTTTGTATTGACCCGAATAAGAAATTTTTGATTTGCATTTTCATGTTAGTAAAATGTTTTCGGTGAATTGATGGGTCAAAGTTTCACCTAAAAAATACCCCAAACGCTTTAAAACATGATTTGAAACGTCTTGAATGATGATTTGAGACGTATTGACGGTTCACGGAAAACGATGAAGGGTGAACGGGAATAAAAAAACCTGCGAGAAATGGATTCTTGCAGGTTTTTAAGTAGGACAGGTTTCCAACCTGTCAATCAAACGATTAATAATTGGACAGGTTGGAAACCTGTCCTACATACATTATCCCAACACAACTGGACCTGCTTGATTAATCCCCGAAACATAACATTCAGAACCAATCCCAACTTTGGCAAAACCGTCTTGCATGGCTTTCCCGACACGATTTGCCGTAAATAAATCCTTTGATAGAGCAAACATCGAAGGACCCGAACCTGAGATTGAACAACCCAAAGCTCCGTTATCCAAAGCCGCATTTTTAACATCATCAAATTGTGGAATCAAGATGGAACGGATAGGTTCGATAATTACATCGACTAAACTTCTGGAAATCAAATCATAGTCTGGCAACATCAAACCCGCTACCAAACCCGCCACATTTCCCATTTGAGTAATGGTATTTTTCAAAGAAATCTCTCTTTTCAAAATATTGCGAGCATCTTTTGTATTTACTTCAATGTGTGGATGTACGATGGTAGCGTACAATTCTTTTGGAGTTTTCAGTTGAATAATATCCAAAGGTTCATAAGAACGAATGACCACAAAACCGCCCATCAAACTGGGTCCTACGTTATCCGCATGAGCCGACCCACAGGCAATACGCTCGCCTTCCATCGCAAAAGGCAATAAATCTTTTTGAGATAAAGGCTTACCCATCAACTCATTAGCTGCAAAAACTCCTGCCACCGCCGAAGCCGCCGATGAACCTAAACCCGAACCCAAAGGCATCAGTTTTTTAAGTTCCATCTCGAAACCTTGACCTTCTTCGCCAATGGCTTCCAAAAATTTCAGAATGGCAATTCCAGCGGTATTTTTTTCAGCTTCCAAAGGTAAACGACCATCATCTCCTTCAATTTTGAGAATTTTTACACCTTTTGAATTAGATTTTTTCAAGATGATTTCATCGCCAGGATTATCAACGGCAAAGCCAAAAATATCAAAACCACAGGCTACATTTGCCACCGTTGCAGGGGCGAAAACTTTTATTGTATTTGTCATTTAGTGTTTGAAGTATCCTTATCTGTTTGATACCACTCGTATTTTTTTAATTCTATTTTTAAGGATTGAAAATCAGACGAGCGATTACCTATTTCATATTTGTAAGGATAATGCCCGCCTATCAAACTTCCGATTCCAACACCAGCACTTGTCATGGTTGGTACAAGTGAAATATAAGCTCCCAAAGCATTCATTCCTGGACTCGAATAAGAAATTATTGCGTTAGTCGGCTGATAATTTTTATTGTAACGTTCAACAACACTGTTAGCAACTATAACACTTACGACTAAACCTACCGAAGCTCCTATAAGCTGCCCTTTTTCCACACTACTATGCTTCCTAACCTTAATTATTCTAATTTGCCTAAAATCAAAGAACTTAGCATTCTTGAAAGATATCATAGGGTCTTTACGATTTCCCCCTTTTTTTTATGTAGAACAAATACACCATTAGAATCTACTTTCATCAAAACTCCTTTGTACCATTTACCATCTAATGTTTGTATTTTAGTAGTATATTTTTTCTGTGCTGATACGAATGAAAAGCATGAGAAAAGTAGAAGAAGAGTTGATATAGATGCTTTCATTGATTTTGATTTTTTTGTTAAAATGTAGGACGAGTTTGGTTTAAAAATGGTTGTTTTGAGCCTATTGTTATTCTATTCCAGCTTCTTTCAAAAGCTCATTTAACGCTTTGTCTGTTATCGTTGATTGATTACTTTTATCATAAATCGACAAAAGATAAATCGTTTCATTAACAATTTTCACGCAAGTAATAACCCTTGCACCGCCTGATTTACCCTTATTTTTTGATTCAATTGCCATTCTAACTTTGTAGCAATCATTACCCAGGTTATCACCTTGAAATGGGTCTTCTAATAATGATTCAATAAATTTTTCAAAATCACTATCCATTGAACGGTATTTCTTTTTGAGGGCTTTAATGTCCTTTGCAAATGAATGAATAGCCTCTATTCTCATAAATTCTCAGCTCTTAATTCAGATAGTAATTCTCTTGCTGATTGTAACTTAATTTTCCCTTGCTGATGTAATTCAACTTCAATTAAAGCCTGTTTCAATCCATCAATAAATTCTTGTTGCTCGGCAGTAAATTTACGTTTGGGCTGAGAAATAATCTCAACTTTTTTATCATTAGCGAGAAATTTCTTTCTTTCTCTCGCTAAGTATTGTTGGCATTTGGCTGTAATTGTATCAATACCCAATCTTTCCACCAAATAATCATCTACTTGCAGTTGTATATTCATGAGTTTATTATTTTCTAAATTTTTCCTTAAAGTTAAAACAAAAACCTAAGCCAAATAACTCCCAATTGCCACAATATCCGCAAATACACCCGAAGCCGTTACTTCTGCTCCTGCTCCTGGTCCTTTGATGACCAATGGGCGGTCGTGGTAGCGTTTTGTGGTGAATGAAATCACATTATCTGCTCCCTCCATCATGTAGAATGGGTGCGATTTACCGATGCTTTTTACGCCAATATTGATTTTATTATCTTCTAGACAGGCAATAAATCTTAGCACTTCGCCTTTGGCTTCGGCTTCGTTTACCATGGCTTCAAAATAAGCGTTTGAGACTTCTAATTCCTTGAAAAAATCTTCTACCGTTGGGGCTTTTTCGCAGTTCTCAGGCAACAGTTTTTCAATCGTAACATCCTCTGGTTCAAGGCGTAAGCCAATTTCTCTACCCAAAATCAAAATCTTCCTTGCTACGTCCATTCCGCTCAAATCTTCTCTTGGGTCGGGTTCAGTATAGCCTTTCGCTTTGGCTTCCTGCACGATGTCGGCAAACTTTACGCCTGCCTTGAAATTATTAAAAATATAGGATAAAGTTCCTGATAAAACGCCTTCAATTTTCTCGAATCTATCGCCCGAAGAAATCAAACCTTGTAGCGTATTAATCACGGGTAAACCTGCTCCCACATTAGTTTCATACAAGAACTTTACGCCTTTTTTCAGTGCAGTTTGATGCAACAAAGCATAATCGGCGTAACGTCCAGAATTGGCTACTTTATTGGGGGTAACCACGGAAATATTGGCTTCAAATAATCCTATATATTGATTATGAATTTCTTTGTTGGCGGTACAATCCGCAAAGATAGAATTGGGTAAATTCAAGCGTTTGGCTTCTTCTACAAATGCCCAAATTTCGGCAGATTTCCCTCTTGAATCACGTTCTTCTTCCCACGATTCTAAATTAATTCCTTGTGGGTCGATGAGCATTTTTTTAGAATTCATCACGCCTACTAAATTGATTTTCAGTGCTTTATATTTTGCTAAGTAATGTTCTTGCCCTTGTAATTGTTCCAAAAGTGCCTTACCAATCAAACCCGTTCCTACCAAGAAAAGATTTAAGGTTTTGGCTTGCGAAAAGAAGAACGTATCGTGAATAACATTCAAGGCTTTTGAAATATCTTTCTTTTCAATCACCACGGAAATGTTCAATTCTGATGAACCTTGGGCGGTGGCAATAATATTGATACCATTCTTCCCCAAAACCGAAAATAACTTCCCACTCACACCCGTATGACGACGCATTCCTTCGCCCACAACCGCAATCACCGAAAGATTTTCTTGAATTTCAATGCCTTCGACATCGCCAACGGCAATTTCATTTTTGAATTCTTTTTCCAAAATCTGCTTTACTTCCACCGATGCCGACGGCTCGATGGCAAAACAAATCGAGTGTTCGGAAGAGGCTTGCGAAATCAGAATGACCGAAATTTTATGTTTTGCCAAAACCGTAAATAATTTGGCTGAAACTCCCGCAACGCCAATCATCCCCGAACCTTGGAGATTGACCAAAGCCAAATTATCAATCGAAGAAATACCCGTAATGATGTATTCAGACGGTTCTGCACTACGATTTACAACCGTTCCGATAAAATCCGTATTGAAAGTATTGAGTACCCGAATCGGAATATTTTTGGCAAAAGCGGGCTGCAAAGAAGGCGGATAAATAACCTTCGCTCCAAAATGCGTCAATTCCATCGCCTCGGCATACGTGATAGTCGGGATGGTGAAAGCATTTTTCACCTTGCGTGGGTCGGCGGTCATCATGCCGTCCACGTCCGTCCAAATTTCGATTTCTTCGGCATTCAAAGCCGCCCCGAAAATTGAACCTGTATAATCAGAACCTCCACGACCGAGCGTAGTAGTTTCGCCTTTTTCAGTCGAACCGATAAACCCTGTGATGAGTTGGAGGGATTTAGTTTTGGAAAAATATGCTTGAATTTGAGCATTTGTTACTTCAAAATTCACATTTGCCATACCAAAATTTGCATCAGTACGAATCACATTTCGAGCATCAAGATACTGACAATCAACGCCTTGTGCATGAAGAATCTCATAAATCAAGGTTGTGGAAAGGCGTTCACCAAAACCCACAATAAGGTCGGACGTGCGAGTAGAAATCTCCCGAATCAGCGAAACGCCTTTCAGCAAATCCTCCAATTCGTTGATGATGGTGCGAATATTTGCAAATACTTTCGATTGAGCTTTTACATCAATCAATGCCCTTACGACCGTGAAATGACGATTTTCAATTTCTCTAACAAGGTCGGCAAAATTAACATTGCCCACCGAAGCCAAATCTCCTGCTTTCAACAATTGGTTGGTTACGCCACCCATTGCCGAAAAAACCGCAGCCACTTGTTCACCATTGGCTTGCTTGCCCTTGATGATGTTTAATACCGCTTGAATACTTTCAGTAGTACCGCAAGAAGTTCCTCCAAATTTTAATACTTTCATTTTAACAGTTATCAATTATCAGTAAACAGTTACGAGTTTATTGATGTATTTTCTTTGTTCTAATTAACTCCCTCTTACAAATTATTTTCCTTCTTTAATTTCAAAATAAAATCTACTGACACCTCAAAATCTTCTGCTATTTCCTTAATTGTTAGTCTATTACGCTGTAAGGCTATGATAATTTGAGCGCTCAACCTTACTTCCTTTTTTCCATCATCATAGGCTGTTTGAATAATATTCCTCCAATCACGGTAAATTCTCAATCTATAATCATATTCTTCTTTCTCTTCCGAATTAAGTTTTTTGTAATCTTCGTAATTCTCGAAAGGAACAAAATCTGTGAACTTTGCTACGTGTTTATGAATGTCAAACATGGTTTTACAGTTTATTTTCTTCTTTAATTTTCAAAATATATTCAACGGTAACTTCAAAATCTTCTGCTATTTCATCAATGGTTAATCTACCCCTTTTTAATGCCCTAATTATTCCTTCTATTTTTTCTTCGATTCTTCCTTCGGCTCTTCCTTCTACTCTTCCTTCTACTCTTCCTTCTATTTTTCCTTCTATTTTTCCTTCTACTCTTCCTTCTTCTTTACTTTCTATACGAGCCGTATCGATCACATTTTTCAAATCTCTGTATTGTTTCAAACTGCTTTCATATTCAACTAATTCGGCTGGTGAAAATTTAGCAATTTCAGCCGCTTTAAACAATTTCTCAAAGATTTTTTCTTGTAATTTTTTAGGGCGTTTTTCTAATTCAGGAAGATGTTTGAGTACATACAGCCATTTATCGTAATGTGTTTCTAACTCGTCTTCTGTCTTGATAAAATGAGGCATTTCAAGGTAAATAAATGTCAATTTATCATAAAAAACTCTGCATTTTTGGTCTTTTAGTTGAACCTCATGTCTAACCGTTTTCTCATCCTCATCTTCCGAGAAAACAAAATCTAAAATTCCAACAGTATATACTTCGGACAATTTAAAATCCCAATCTCCTTTAACTCCTTGCTCTTGAATTGGGAATGAGGCATAATAGACGGTTCTATCCTTAAAATAGTTTTGTTTTGCTTTTTGCATTTCAACAATAAAACGTTCATTATTTTTTCCAACACAATAAAGGTCAAAAATTGCACTCCTATCTGATTTAGAACGAGCTGTTCTTTCGTTGTTAGAGTAGGTTAAATCTAAAATTTTACGTTCTTTGGGTAATACAACTTCATTCAAAAAATCTATTAACAAATCCTTGTTAGGCTCTGTCCCGAATAGTTTTTTAAAACCAAAATCTGTAAATGGATTTATGTATTTATCTTTTAAAGCCATGATTGTATATTTTTTTCATTTCCTAAAAGCAAAGATACCATTTTCGCCCCCACCGCCCAAAATCCCACAAAACAATCATCTTCTATAAAAGTTAAAACTATATCTGAATTTGGATTCGTCAGATTTATGGATTTTTAGGATTGGGATTTCAATAACAAAATCTAAGAAATCCATAAATCTCATACGGTGCGACGTTTCGCAATCCAAATTCAGATTAAAAATCGACAAAACAAATGCATAACAAAATGAAAACCCTCATAACATCCGCATTGCTATTGATTTCAATTATATCATTAGCACAAAACAAAACTCCTGCCAATAAATCAAAACCTGGTTGTGGACCTGTGGCTGAAACAAACCTAAAAAAGAAAATGGAAAATCAAACGAAAAAAGACGAAAAAAATGTGTTGGGTACAGAACTACAAATCGCTGGTACATCGCCCCTGACGGGTTTTTACAGAGACGGTTTTTGCTCAACGGGAGCAGCTGACCGTGGTATTCACGTGGTGGCGGCAATTGTTACGGATAAATTTCTACAATACTCGAAAGTCCGTGGAAATGACTTGATTACACCTTCCCCAACCTACGGATTCCCAGGCTTGAAAGCTGGCGACAAATGGTGTTTATGTGCTGCACGTTGGAAAGAAGCCTACGATGCTGGCGTTGCTCCGCCAGTTGTGTTGGAAGCTACGCACGAAAAAGCCTTGGAGTATGCCACGTTGGAGGAATTAAAGGGCGAAAAAATTAAGTAGGGGTTAGGTGTTGGGATTTAGGGGTTAAGGATTTGACCGTTAAAATCTCCTACAATATTTATGTATCAGAACTTGAAATAAAGTTTTATTGTTAAATATTTGACCGTAAGAGTACAATAAAATCCGCAGTCAAAAATCCTAAATCAAATTATGCAAGGCTATCGTTTTTCAGAATTTATACCCTCCGAAGAGGAAGATGGCAAAAAAGCCAAGTTCGACCAATTGCTTGATATTTTCAATCAATTAATCACCATGACGGCGGGCAATGTCTCCGAGGCTTTGTCGTGGATTACGCAATTAGATAAACAATATAACCTCACGGATGAATCCTATGGAATCGCAGATTTTATTCAGGATTTGAAGGATAAAGGCTACATCCGTGAAGAAAAAAACGAAGACGGACAGGGGCAACAAGTCCTCACGGCAAAGGGCGAGCAATCAATCCGTAAGCAATCGTTGGATGAAATTTTTGGTAAATTAAAGAAAACCAATAATTCGGGCAATCATCGCACACCATATCAAGGCACGGGCGATGAGAACAATACCGACCGTCGTGAATTTCAATTTGGGGATTCGATGGAGCAAATCGCCATGACCGAATCCATCCGTAACGCCCAGATTAACCACGGCGTAGAGAATTTTATGCTTACCGAAAACGATCTCGAAATCATGGATAAAGAGTATAAAGCTCAAACTTCTACGGTTTTGATGATTGATATTTCGCACTCGATGATATTGTACGGGGAGGACAGAATTACGCCCGCCAAGAAAGTAGCAATGGCAATGGCAGAATTAATTATGACCAAATATCCAAAAGATACATTGGATGTAATTGTCTTCGGAAACGATGCTTGGCAGATTCAGGTGCGTGATTTGCCTTATTTGGAAGTGGGTCCATATCACACAAATACCGTGGCAGGTTTGGAATTAGCGATGGATTTATTGAGAAGACGTAAGAATAAAAACAAGCAAATCTTTATGATTACGGACGGCAAACCAACCTGTTTGAAAGAAGGAATCAAATATTACAAAAATTCGTTTGGCTTGGATAAAAAGATTTTGAATAAGACGCTTACGTTGGCGGCACAATGTCGAAGATTGAAAATTCCAGTAACCACTTTCATGATTGCCAGAGATCAATATTTGAAAGAATTTGTCCAAGAATTTACCAAAATCAACAACGGGCGAGCCTATTATTCATCATTGAAAGGACTTGGAGAGTTTATCTTTGAGGATTATGAGAAGAATCGGAAGAAGGATGTGCGTTGATTTTGTAACCACATAGTTAAGATAGGCAATATAGATTAAGAGGCTCGATTTCACTGGAATTGAGCCTCTTTTTTAATTATGGCTGTCTGAATCTTAACGTTGTTCCATTTAAAAATGAGAGAATTCCATTGGTTAAAATTGAACCTACGCTTGCATCCCCACTAAAAACGGTTACGGTTGTTCCTCCCGCAACGGTGGTGGAATCTACATACGTAGGAATTCGCCCACACGACCACGTACTTCCTGCGTGCCAATCACCATCTACCATGCTAATTAGTTGATTTGAACTAACATTGAAAGGTGGAGAAATTGGACTTGTTATTCCATTGCTTACTACTCGGATATTGTAATTTCCAGAAGGTATTGCCAGGGGTAATGTTACGTTAATTGAAGACGTTGCACCCTGACCAATCACAGTTGGCGTTGCAGAGAAATTACCCGAAATATCCGACAATTCTACACTGGCAGAAGTTCCCGCTGGAATACCATATTTATTAAAATCAACGGCAAATGAATTTCCATTACAAAGTGTGTTTCCTGATATTTTTGGGGTAGAGATGATGCTGGAAACGCTATTAGATAAAACTACTACTGGAATATCAAAAGTTACACCATATTTATTCAACGGATTTGAAGGATACAAATCAAATGGCTCTGCATTATATCCTTTCGTGACGGTTCTAACCCTAATTCTTGAAAATCCAAGATTTGCGTTGTTGGGAATGGTAAATGTTTGATTTTGCGTTAAATTCCAAGGACTTGCAAACTGGTTTTTGGCTAATTCTTCTCCCATATCATCAAAATCGCCATCTTGATTAGCATCAATCCAAATCCCAGTCAAACTATTACTAAAAAAATTATTGTTGTCTGTCTGAGAAAAAGTATAGCTTTCCCCAATTTGTAAAATTGTTTTTGAAGTCAATAAATTAGGAGAGCTGTAGTCGTAATAACTATTGATCATTAAACTGTTATAATTATTAGAAAATGTTTTTTTAAAGAGCGTATCAGAAGAAATCGACAAAGACATTTTTTTCAAATAATCATAGTAAGAAAAATAATTTGTGTTAGTAGTTATTGGTTTGATATACCACTGAGCATTATCATTATCCAACGTTCTAACATCAATACGTTTACCCAGACTATTATTATTTCCACAGGCATTTCTGCCGTCAGAATACAATTGATATTGTGTACTATTAGTTGGTCCTAAATTAATTATTATTGAGGTATTACTTCCAACGGTTGTATAAGTTTGTGAAGTATAGTTATTATCAATATATAACCTATATGGAGGTGTTCCTGCCGTGAAATTCACGTTCAGAGTCGTTACTTCCCCTTCATTAATTACGCTTCTCGCTAAATTGGCAGTAAATGAGATGGTTGTGGGGTCTAATACCTCAAAAGCAGTTGAGTATATTGGTGATACTACATTCCCCGTTTTTTTGACTATTCTAAGTCTGTAACCATTGCCAGGAACAAGTCCCGTTGGTATTGAACAACTTATCTCTTGCCCTCCTTGTGATTCATTAAACACTTTATAAATACAAACGTGTCCAATATCTTTTGGATTGGTGAAACTTCCATTGGCATCTGAAATCTGAACGTGATAAAACTTAAAACCCAAAGTATCTAAAAAATCTCCCGCAAATTTTACTTGAAAATAACCGCATAGCTTTGAAATTGAAGTGGTATCATTGTAATTTCCCTTGTAAACTTTCATTATTTTCAAGTACGGATTTCCTCCTCGAATTGAAACACTATCGGGAATATTATTCGTACAAACACTGTTGGAAACTTGGGAAATTTTATATTTTTTAATACCAGTAGCCATAATATTTGAGTCAATTCTGATAATCGCACCGCCAATTGAAGCACTATTAACTGTAAAAGCTCTACCGTCACTCATCGTAACCGTAATCGGAAAGTTAGAATTGTATGAAGAAACGCCCGCATAAACGGCATAAGGTCCACTATTTTCAGCAACGGATAATCCAGCACTTCGTCCAGTTCCATAGCAACAATTCCAATTAGGATTGGGCCAATTATTATCAAAGAAAAAGGGCGTTAAATACGCAGTTGGCGTTGCTTTTATAAACAATTGATTGGGTGCCTTAACATACACAATTTGGGGATTTACCGAGGTTTGTACTACACGTACATAACCGCCATAAGAAGAGGGATAGAGATTAGTCGTATTACACAGAATTGGACTTGTTTGTCCAGTTCCTATTACAAGAGGATTTGAAAAATTGGACTGGTCAGAGACCTCTACTTGATAAGTTGTATTTGCAGGCAGGCTTGTCCCTGTCACGGAAAAGCCTACATTGAATGTACCATTCTTACAAATTCCCAATCTTGGTACAGAATCAGTAGTTATCGTAGTGGGTAATGACCCATTAAAGACCCGCAAAACATAATCCTCAACTTCGCCATTTTGCATTGAATAACAACTATAATACGCCGAATAGGAATCTTCGGATAATTGCACTCTCATACGCACTTGACCGTTGTAGGTAGTGGTGGGTAATTTTAATTTTCCCGTAAAACTATTAGTCATTATTTGCCCATAGGAATTATTCACACCCGTAGGAAAAATTTTCTCATAGCTGTCCAAAACATTATTTTGGTTCAAATCTACCCAGATAGCAAAATATTTTTGAGTGGAATTATTACTCGCAATCGTAAAATTATAATTGACATTAGCATTAATATTAGCGGGTGTCAAAAATTCCCCCCATCCATCAGCTGATTTACCCGAGTTAAGATTATTGATAGTCGTGCCTTGTATCGAAAAACTATTGATTGCGTTTGTTCTCGACCCACTCGTACTACAATAATTAGACTCATTAATCCGAACTCTCGCTATAGAAGAGCTGGTCAACTGAGTTCCGCAAGCATCTGTTACGTTTGTCATCGTATAGGTTCGTGAACCCGTTGCTGGTGACGTTAAATTATACTCTCTTGAGGAATTAATATTTGTTTCAGTAGTTATCGTATTTCCATTGTTTAGTGTGAAACCGTAGGGCGGTTTTCCTCCATTAAAGTTAGCTCTTAATGTAAAGGCTTGATTGGGCAATGTAAATAAAGGACTTCCACCGTAATAATTGTAGGGCAAGTAAGCATTTAAAGAACTATTCAACGCACTAACCCGAGAAATATAAACCGAATTTGATGCTACGGAACAACCGTTTGCACCAGTAGCTTTTATTTTATAATTACCGTCAGTTGTTGCGTTGTAAGTATTATTTGTAGCATTGGCAATATTTGATGAATAATTTTGCCATTGATAAATAACATTGCTTACTGGATTGCTAACAGTTAAAGTTTGAGTAATGCCTGGACACAAAATTACACTTCCACTTACATTCAATGTAGGCATAGTGGGACTCGGCAATACAGTGAAAGTATCACTGTAATCACTGTAAACCAAAGGAGAACTTGAATACATCCTAACTCTATAACCACCTCCCGCTGGCAAGTTCAAAGTACTAATATCAAAAGAGCCTGTTGTAATCTGATTTGTGGAAGAGTATGTATAAGACACATCTATTGGCGACGTTAAGCCATTTTCATTCGATAATTCAATGTTATGTTGTGGTGAATATCCTAAGGAATTTACCACATTCGATGAAAACGCATAACTCAAATTATTATAATAATTAGAAGTATTACTACAAATCTGATTTGTACCGATTATAGGGTTAGAAATCCTAAAAGTGGCTTGTGCCGAAATAAAAGAATGTGAGAAAAGTGAAATGATAAAAGCAAAAAGTATTGGTTTCGAGAATCCCTTTGTAGAAAATAGATACATAGTGTGATAAATTAGCTGTTATACTTACAATTTTAATAATTTTAAGCGAATTTAACAAGAAAATTAGGGTAATCGCCCAAGAACTTTTTAAGAGATATGTTGTTTATAATAGTAAGGATTAACATTTTAAAGAAAAGGATTAAAACAAACAATAATGCAATATAAAAACCTAAAATCAAGCGACCTTTTAAATATTAGTACCCTTAGTGAGTTGAAAGCCTCGGGTTATCAACCTAAATCAATAAAAGACGAATTACGAGAAAATCTTATCGTTAAAATCAAAAATAAAGAGAAAGTTTTTGAAGGAATTTGGGGCTTTGAAGATACCGTAATTCCTGACATTGAACGTGCCATTCTCTCGCAACATCACATCAATCTTTTGGGGCTTCGTGGACAAGCAAAAACCCGTATCGCCCGTTTGATGGTGAATCTTTTAGACGAATATGTACCCGTAGTAAAAGGTTCAGAATTGAACGACGACCCAATGCAACCGCTTTCACGTTACGCCAAAGATTTGATTGCTGAACACGGTGACAATACGCCCGTGACTTGGATGCACCGTGACGACCGTTATACTGAAAAACTTGCTACACCTGATGTATCCGTTGCTGATCTCATTGGCGATGCTGACCCAATCAAAGCGGCGACGTTGAAATTACCCTATTCTGATGAGCGAGTAGTTCACTTCGGACTCATTCCACGTTCGCATCGTTGTATTTTTGTCATTAATGAATTGCCAGATTTGCAGGCTCGAATTCAGGTTTCATTGTTTAACATTTTACAGGAAGGTGATATTCAGATTCGGGGTTTCAAGATTCGTTTGCCTTTGGATTTGCAGTTTGTCTTTACCGCCAACCCAGAAGATTATACAAATCGTGGTTCAATCGTTACGCCTTTGAAAGATCGTATTGATTCTCAAATCGTTACGCACTATCCGAAGACGCTGGAGATTGGGAAAAAGATCACGTTGCAAGAAGCAAAATTGAAAGATGGACAAGTGGATATGGTTACGACCAATCACATCATGGACGATTTGATTGAGCAAATTGCCATTGAAGCCCGTGCTTCTGAATTTGTGGATGCAAAGTCAGGTGTATCGGCTCGTATGACCATTTCAGCCTACGAAAATCTCATTTCTTCCGCTGAGCGACGTGCTTTATTGAACGGTGAAGACAAAACGTATGTGCGTGTGGCTGACCTCGTGGGCGTAATTCCTGCGGTGTGTGGAAAAGTAGAATTAGTATATGAAGGCGAAGTGGAAGGACCCGTAATTGTAGCTCAAAACCTTATTGGAAAAGCCATCAGAACGCAGTTTCTCAACTATTTCCCTGATCCTGAAAAAATCAAAAAAGCATCAAAAGATAAGGCAGGCAAGAACCCATACAAACCAATTATTGACTGGTTTATGGACGGAAATACGATGGATATTTTGAACGATAGCGGTGATAAAGATTACTCAGCAAGGCTCAGAACCATTGATGGATTGGATGATTTAATCGAAAAAGTTTATCCACAAATGCAAGGACGTGAGAAGTTATTTATGATGGAATTTGTGTTACACGGACTATCAGAATTCTCGATAATTGCGAAAAAAACCTTGGAAAAAGGCTTACAATTCAAAGATTTAACCGATTCATTATTTGATTTAGATAATTTTAAATTTGATGAGGAGGAAGAGGATTTTAGATGAAAATTAATGGGTTTTCGTCATTGCGAGTGAAGTAAAAAATCTATACATGTCTGTCATTGCTAACGTATTGAAAAATCTATGAATATCTGTCATTACGAACGTGTTGAAAAATCTATGAATGTCTGTCATTGCGAGTGAAACGAAGCAATCTTTTAGAATGAGGAATGGTTTTCAAACATCAATCCCCTACTCACAAAGATTGCTTCACTGCGTTCGCAATGACACGTAAACAATTTCTCGTTTTAACAGATTGTTACGCTACGCTCGCAATGACAAACACATGAAGCATTTGAAAGTTTATTTCACGCTTTCGGGTGTGCTTGCTGATAAATCTTCTTAATTTTCTCCATTGAATTATGCGTATAAACCTGCGTTGCCGACAGTGAACTATGTCCCAAAAGGTCTTTAATGGCTGTTAATTCTGCTCCATTATTAAGTAAATGTGTGGCATAGGAATGGCGTAGAATGTGGGGAGATTTTTTGGATAATGTCGTTACCAAAGACAAATATTTCTTCGTAATCCGCTGAATCATAACGGGATACGCTTGATTCCCCTTTTCAGAAACGATTAAATATTCATTGGCTAAACCCTCTGAATTTTTAAAATTTTGATAATCTTGGATTAATTTTACCAAAGGTTGATTTATCGGAATTATTCTTTCTTTATTACGCTTCCCTAAAACTTTTACCGTCCTATTATAAAAATCAATATCCCTTTCTTTTAAATCAATCATTTCTGAAAGTCGCATTCCTGTCCCGTACAATAATTCTAAAATCAGTTTATCCCGTACACCCGTAAAATCATCGGGGAATTCCACATCGTCTAACAGATTATCTAATTCTTTTTCACGCACAAATTCGGGAATATTTTTTTGCGTTTTGAGTACCGATATTTTAATCATTGGATCTTTTTCGATGACTTTCTTTTGTAATAAAAACTTATAGAAAGTTCTTAATGTAGCAATCTTCCGATTCACCGAACGATTCTCTACTTTCCTTTCCACCATCGAAACAATCCACGAGCGAATCATCTGAAAATCAGCGAGTTCTGGATGATTAAAGTCATACGTCCTTACTAAATATTCCGCAAATTGCTTCATGTCAATCCCATAGGCAGTAGTAGTGTGGTCAGAACTACGCTTTTCGTATTTGATATATTTTAGGAAAAAAAGAATAACATCATTCATGTTTTTGGTAATAAGATGGTTTAATTTTATCGAAATTATAAACAAAATTGTTTTCTATAAAAATAAATCACTCGCAACTCTATCGGCAAACAATTTTCCTTGATAAGTCAATAAAAGCGTATCGTTTTCAATCATTAAAAATCCTTCCCGAATCTGTTTTTCTAATGCTGATGCATTTTGTTGTTGAAATAATTGATTGGATAAAGCATTGATTTTATGAATATTACAACCCCATTTTGAACGTAAACCTGTTAAAATATATTCATTCACTTGGTCTTCGATGCTGAGAATTTCCACTTCGGATGGAACCATATTTTGGTTCAATTCTTTAACGTATTTTGCATTATTCGGAACATTATATTGCCGACTAACAAGATTAAAACTATGTGCCGACGGACCAATTCCTAAATATTCTTCTTGTTGCCAATAACTTTTATTATGTCTTGAATAACGCTCATTTTTGGCAAAACTGCAAATCTCGTATTGCTCAAAACCATGATGCGTTAAATGATTCACCAGCATATCAAATTGTTTTGTCGCAAAATCATCATCAATCACTTGTATTTTTCCTTGTTTTAACCATTTTCCAAAAACAGTTTTAGGCTCAATCGTAAGGCAATATGCAGAGATATGATTTGTATTTAAAGCAATTGCTTTTTGTAAGTCTAACTCAAAAATAAGATGGTTTTCAGCAGGAATTGCATAAATTAAATCAATCGTAAGATTCTGAATACCAATATCTTGTGATAGTTTTACGCATCTTTCAGCTTCTTGACTGGTATGAATTCTGTTAAGACTTTTTAGATGCGGCTCGTGGAAAGATTGTATGCCAATACTCAAACGGTTAATATTGTATTTTTTGAATAATTGCAATTTTTGCTTAGTCAAATCGTCTGGATTGGCTTCAAGCGTTATTTCAGCATTTGGTTTTATGTTGAAATGATTAGCAATTGTCTCAAATATCTGGGCAAAATCTGCTTCTTCTAAGAGTGAAGGTGTGCCACCACCGAAATAAATTGTCTCTAAATTCTTATCTTGTAAATAATCTTTTTGCAAGAAAATTTCGTGGCAAATTGCTTGCACAATTTCACTTTTAGCTTTCAATGAAGTACTGAAATGAAAGTCGCAATAATGACATGCCTGTCGGCAGAAAGGTATGTGGAGATATAGGTGCATTATTCAGGAAGAAAAGTCAAATAACTCAAATCCTCTTCCTTAAACATCTCATTAGCAAGGTCTTGCAGTTGAATTGCTGTAACTACTTTAATTTGTGAGAATAAATCTTCCAAGCCGTCAATCCTGTTCATATCCAACAAACTTTTTGCCATCATCAACATAAAACTCATGTTACTTTCTTCCGACATTGCCATTTGTCCCATCAACTGCTCTTTCGTGTTTTGCAGTTGAGTTTTTGTTAAGGATACTTCTCTAAATTTTCGTAATTCATTCAAAATCAATGAATTAACTTTGTTTAATCGCTTCGCTTCAGTTGCATAACCTATCCCCCAAAAACCTGTATCAATGAACGGCGTGTAACCCGCATCAATCGAATAAACCAGTCCGTTACGTTCTCTGACGGCTAAATTCAATCGAGAATTCATGCCAAATCCCCCCAATAAATTTACCAACATAAAAAAAGGCAAACGGTTTTTATCCGTCAATGAATAAGCCGTCCGACCGATGGATACGTGTGCCTGTGAAATAGGCTTTGTAACTCGCTGATTTTGAGGAACATAAATACTCGGCGGAGTTCTTGTTAAAGCAGAACTTTTGGCAGGAATATCTTTAAAAAACTTTTCGGCAAATTGTACTACTTTTTTGAAAGGAATATTACCAATTGAAGAAAAGATAACTCGTTCTGTATCAAGGTTTTCACTGATAAAATCCAATAAATCTTGCCTCAAAAAATTAGATACACTTTCCTGATTTCCGAGCGTATTTTTGCCTAATTGATGATTGGCAAAAATTATCTCATCAAAATCATCCTGAATGGCATCCTCGGGCGAGTCGTAATACATCGCCATTTCCTCCAAAATCACGCCTCTTTCACGTTCCACTTGCTTATCGGGAAATGTTGAACGAAAGGTGATATCCGACAAAAGCTCCAAGGCACGCTCATAATGCGGGGTGAGAACGGAGGCATGAAAACAGATTTTTTCTTTGGTAGTATAAGCATTCAATTCACCGCCTACAATCTCTAAACGGTTGATAATCTGTAAGGAAGAGCGTTTTTGCGTGCCTTTAAAAGCCATGTGTTCCCAAAAATGAGCCAGCCCTTGTTGGTGTGGTTTCTCGTCCCGACTTCCCATATCGAGCATAATTCCGATGTGTGAAATTGAAGTATGCGTAACCTGCCGATGCACAACCCGAATGCCATTGGGCAAGGTATGATGATTGATTGATTCCATTAAAAAAGTTAAGACGATTTCAAAATCGTAGAAGATAACTACAAATTTAACTAATTTTATAGCTGAATGATTCAAATGATAAAAAATGAAACAAATCTATCTCCTTAGCGGACTTGGTGCTGATTACAGAGTCTTACAAGATTTGGATTTTTCTGGATACGACACAACCTTATTAAATGGACTCAACCGCTTGAAAATGAAAGTATTGAAGCGTATGCCAAACGATTAACTGAACAAATTAAAGGTGAAAACCCAATCATTATTGGGCTTTCTTTTGGTGGAATGATGGCGGTTGAAATTGGTAAATTGATTAATACTGAAAAAATAATACTGATTGCTTCGGCAAAAAATAAATTCGAGATTCCATTTTATTATCGTTTTGCAGGAAGGCTTAAACTTTATAAATTATTGCCAACCGCTGTAATGAAACTGCCAAATTTTATCAGTAATTGGTTTTTCGGAACTGAATCTAAAAAAGATAAAGCATTGTTAGCCAATATTTTACGTGAAACAGATAGCATATTTTTAAAATGGGCAATTGATAAAATTGTAAATTGGCAAAACGTAATTATTCTTCCAAATCTCAAACATATTCACGGAACTGTGGATAGAATTTTGCCGTATAAATTTGTTTCAGCAGATGTAAAAATTAAATACGGCGGACATTCTATGACTACTAATAAAGCGGAAAAATTGAGTAGTGAAATTAAAGAATTATTAGGTGATGACTTATGAATAAAATAAACTATGCCAAGAACAAATAGCTTCATTAATGGCAGATAATATGCCAAAACAAATCTTGTCTTTTAAATTTACCAAAGAGCTTCAAAACTGTGTTCAACAACTGGTGAATAGAAAAAAAGATGGCACAATTTCTATTCCAGAATTAGAAGAATTGAAGAAACTTTTATCTTATGATTTGCTGATAGGTTTAGCCAAATCTAAGGCTTACAAATCATAAAAAATATGAAAATAGGTTTCGATGCCAAAAGAGCATTTCATAACAATACAGGTTTAGGAAATTATAGCCGTTTCGTGATTGAAGCGTTACTGAAATATTTTCCTCAAAACGAATATTTTGCATACTCACCTAAATTATCAAATAGAGAAATTGGAATTAAAGGTATAATTCCTAAAAATAAATTTCTATGGCGTAGTTGGTTGATTAAGAACGACTTACAGCGTGAAAGAATTGAAATTTATCACGGATTAAGTAACGAATTACCCTTCGGAAAAATGCCCTCGGGAATCAAAACAGTTGTAACGATTCACGATTTAATCTTTGAAAGATACCCAAAACTGTATCCATTCTTTGATGCTTTAATCTACAAAATAAAGTTCCGAAAAGCCTGTCAGAAAGCAGATGCCGTGGTGGCAGTAAGCGAACAAACAAAACGAGATATTATTGATTTTTATGGAATTAATCCAGATAAAATTCACGTCATTTATCAAGATTGCGAAGTGGCTTTTCATGAAAAATTGAGTACTGAACATATTGAAAATGTTAAAGTAAAATACCAAATCAAAAAAAAATATATTCTTTCAGTTGGGACGATTATTGAGCGAAAAAATCAGGCAAGTTTAGTAGCTGCTTTTCAGAAGTTAAACCTCAGTAATTATGAATTAATTTTGGTGGGAGGTCATTCAAAATACCAAAACCAGATTGAAAAGTATATCAAAGCAAATAGTGTTAAAAATATTAAAATTTTAAATAAAGTGCCTTTCCAAGACTTACCCGCTATTTATCAAGGGTCAGAACTATTTGTTTATCCTTCATTTTTTGAAGGTTTTGGAATTCCTATCGTAGAGGCGTTGCATTCGGGAGTGCCTGTGGTTGCAGCAACGGGTTCATGCTTAGAAGAGGCTGGGGGAGAGGGAGCTTTGTATGCTAATCCATTGAATGTAAATGATTTAGCCGATAAAATGTTGCAAATATTAGTTAACAAAGATTTACGAAAACAACTAATTTTGGCAGGGCAAAAGCACGTCATGCAATTTTCTGCGCAAAGCATTGCAGGGAAATTTAACAAACTTTATCACGCAATTTAAAACTGACACGACTCAAAGTCTTGCCATAAGTTATCATTTCAATCATAAGAATATGGATTTTTTACCGAAAAATATCGACGATTATTCCAAAAATCATACCTCGCCCGAAGATGATTTATTGGCGTGCCTTAATCGAGAAACACACGCTAAGATATTGAATTCCAGAATGTTATCAGGGCATTTGCAAGGGCGTGTTTTGGCAATGTTCTCACAAATGATGCGTCCCGAACGTATCCTCGAAATCGGAACTTATACGGGTTATTCAGCACTTTGTTTAGCCGAAGGATTGGCTCAAAATGGTAAAATTGTAACTATTGATGTAAACGAAGAATTAGAAACTTTCACTCGAGAATTTTTTAATAAATCAAAGTATGCCGATAAAATAGACTACCGAATTGGCGATGCTGGCAAAATTATTCCTACGCTTGCCGACACTTTCGATTTAGTATTTATTGATGCTGACAAAATGAATTATCAAAAATATTATGATTTAGTTTTCGATAAAGTGAGAGTAGGAGGGTATATTATTTCGGATAATGTGCTTTGGAGTGGCAAAGTTGCGGATATTGATGAAGGGAAAAAGATTGATAAGGACACTCAGAACCTCATCGACTTTAATTTGATGTGCCATAATGATATCAGAACAGAAAATATTTTAATGCCAATTAGAGATGGACTGATGATTTCGAGGGTTTTGTAAAATTTATTCAAATTTTTTTTGAAGAATAATTGCCATATTTATAAGGCTGATAGTTTAAAATTTACGACAAACGGCAGAAAAAACGGATGGTAATTTTAAGGTTAATGTAGGCAAAAATTGTTATTACCTTAATTGTGACTTCCAATAAAACCTTGCGTTACAATTACAGATACAGACTATTGCAAACAAACTTATTGACAAGGAAAAGACCTTTGAAATAAGCCCCGAATTGAAAAGAATGGACTTTGGCGGAAGAAAATTCTAATTAATTCAATAATTTATGATTTAATTATTTGAGTGGCGGCTCAGACTAAAGAATTGTAATTTGCCTAAGAAGTTTTAACGATTAGCTATTGGAGTGAAAACCCCAACCATTTAAAAAAAGACCCCATTGTCGAAAGACTTTGGGGTTTTGCTTTTGTTTGGCACGAAACTTGATAAATGGCAATTTTTTAAAATAATAATTTTTTAATTTGTAACACTTCTTTTCATAAAACTTAATTGAATTTTGACTTTTATGTAACTATCACATTTTCAAATTCTTCTGTTATTTCAATGCTAATTTTGTGGATAGAACTTATTTTTGGCACAATATTTGAAATATATTTATTACTCAACAACATTCCGCCAAATGTTAGGATGAGAAAAACGTTGCTCCTGTCTAAGCAGTTTTGCATACTTTTCTTCTTTGTTTAAATCCTTAATATTTCTCGGCGTATGTTCTGATGATTCATTATGAATCAATTGGTCATTTTTCTATTATGTCTTCGGATATAGTTATTGACAAGAATATTACCTGCATAAACTGATAAAGCATTGATAATTTTTTTATTATCTGCTCCCTATCATCTCTATGTGGTCACAATATTTGAGTATGCAAGACCGCCATTTTGCTATTCAATTTTGAGCGTAGTCCGCCAACTACGTTTTTCGGTAACTGAGCCGCCACTTAGTTGCCTTTTATTTATCCTTATTTTTTTAACAATTTTCCGCCAAGTAACAATGAGACAAGATTTCAACCTTTCAATGCCAACGCACAGATAGGTGAAGTGTTGTCTTTTTGCATTTATGTAAGACAATACAGAATATCCTGAAATGATTTAAAAATATTGTAGCCTCCTAAGGCTCGAAAGACAACTACTTAGGCGGATTGCGTAAAGGCTCGGAGCTATGCACCGAGTCTTTATTTTTTTGCCCAATCCGATAAGCCAAAAAAAACGTATCTATTAAGTGGAAAATAATTGATGAAAATCAGAAGTAATTTCTTGAAATATTGCAAGGCTTTAAATTCTGTAATTGCAAGGAATTATCTACGACTGTCATATAACTTATTACCGATTACTCAAACTTTTGTCAGAAATTGTGTTTTGAATGTATTTTTTATGTGTTGAACGCACATTGCCAGAATTTCACCCCTCCAAAAATTAGCTTCCCGTCTTTATTTCTTTTTTCATGTAATTCTTGAAAAAATTATATGTTTATTGTTTGTATGTAAATAAAACTATTCTAATTTTGTATCATCAAACAAGGAAATTATGGCGGTAATTAAATTGTAAGATGCGATTCTTGAAAGAATTTAGTTTGTTAATTTATGGCGGTAAAAAGATAAATTAAATTTTTTCAGAAAGAATCAAAAATATGTAAGGAAAGAAATTTGCCTAAGTAATTAAAGGATTTTAAATAATCCAAACCCATAAAACTTATTAGACCCTTGAATTGGCGGATTCAAGGGTTTTTCTTTTTTAGAGGCAATGAGATATAATTAAAAAACCGCAAGGACGGAAGGACAGTATGATATCATAAAAAAACCGCAAGGACGGAAGGACGCAAATATCAATTTTAGCGTCTTTCCGTCCTTGCGGTTCTTTAATTTTCTTTTCTTACTTCAATTTCAAAACCACCGCTCCCAACGGAGGAATCGTCAAACATATTGAATATGCTTTTCCATGCCATGAAATTTCTTCGGTGATGATTGCTGAACTATTTACTTTTCCACTACCATGAAACGCTGAATCATCCGAATTTAATACTTCTGACCAAATACCCGAGAGAGGAACTCCGATACGATATTCTGGGCGGGGAACTGGCGTTAAATTCAAAATGATTATTAACTGCTCTTTTCTGTCATTTCCTTTTCGAGCGTAAACTACAATAGAATTCTCACGGTCGGTTGTATCAATCCATTCAAAACCATCGGGCGAAAATTGCTTATCATATAGTGCTGGTTGCGATTTATACATATTGTTCAAAGCCCTCACCAAATCTTGCATTCCTTTGTGTGGAGCGTGATCTAAGAGCCACCATTCGAGACTTTTATCAAAATTCCATTCGGAAGTTTGTCCAAATTCGCATCCCATGAAAAGTAAATTTGTGCCAGGATGCGTGTACATATACGTATATAACAATCTTAAATTCGCAAAACGTTGCCATTCATCGCCTGGCATTTTTTCTACCATTGATTTCTTACCATAAACCACTTCGTCGTGAGAAAAAGGTAACATAAAATTCTCGGTGAAAACATAATTAGTTGAAAAAGTCAGGCTGTCTTGACTATATTTTCTGTGCATTGGGTCTTTTTCAAAATACTTCAACGTATCATTCATCCAACCCATCATCCACTTTTGTCCGAAGCCCAAACCTCCTGCGTACAATGGGCGTGAGACACCCGTAAATGAAGTAGATTCCTCCGCAATCATCTGAACATCAGGAAATTGTGCATAAACTGTTTCATTTAATTCCTTAAACATTGAGATGGAATCAAGGTTATGATTTCCACCAAAAATGTTTGGTTCCCACTCGCCATGATTACGAGAATAATCTAAATATAACATCGAAGCCACGGCATCAACTCGGAGTCCGTCGGCATGATAACGCTCTAACCAATAAATGGCATTTGAAATTAAGAAACTGCGAATTTCATTTCTTCCGTAATTAAAAATATATGATTTCCAGTCGGGGTGATAGCCCTTTTTCATATCTGGATGCTCAAATATATGCGTTCCATCAAATTCGTATAAACCGTGAGCATCGCCAGGGAAATGTGAAGGCACCCAATCTAAAATTACCCCAATATCGTTTTTATGACATTCCTCGACTAAATACATAAAATCTTGGGGCGTTCCGAAGCGTGACGAAGGAGCAAAATATCCCAATACTTGATAGCCCCAAGAAGGCTCATAAGGATGCTCCATGATAGGCATAAATTCCACGTGCGTAAATCCCATTTCTTTCACATATTTCACCAATTTATCGGCAAGTTCAACGAAAGAAAGTTTTTGATCATGTTCTTTTCGCATCCAAGAACCCACGTGAACTTCATAAACTGACATTGGCGAAGCTAACGAGTTGTTTTTATGCCGTTTTGCCATCCAATCTGCATCCGTCCATTCATACCAATTGTCCCAAACGATGGAAGCAGTGCGAGGAGGAACTTCAAATTTTTGAGCGTAAGGATCCATTTTTTCTAAAAACCTTCCATCTTGGGTTTGAATGCAAAATTTATAAGTTTCGCCCTTGCCAATGTATGGAATAAATCCTTCCCAAATTCCCGAAGAATCCCAACGAACGAAGAGATTATGCGTGTCTTTATCCCAATAATTAAAGTTTCCAATCACTGAAACTGTTTTCGCAGAAGGAGCCCAAACGGAAAAATATGTACCCATAACTCCCTGAAAATCAACGATATGTGAGCCAAATTTTTCAAAAAGACGATAATGTTTTCCAGCTTTAAAAAGGTCAATATCAAAATCAGAAAAACGGCTGTACGTCTCAACGCTTTTGAGTTGAACAGGTGGTTGAGGAGATACTTCTGCAACAGCTACGGGTTCTTTTTTCGTAGTTTTTTTCTTAGTCGATTCGGTTGTTTCAGTTATTATTTTGGACGTTTTTGCCATGTTTGTTTATGGTTAATGGAGGATATTTTTTGTCTATTTGTAAAGATAAAATTTCTTTCGGGATTCTTTATGATTTATGTTGAATGAATTACGCAGGAATAATCCATAGGCAGAAAATAATTAGACCACAGATTTAACAGATATTCACAGATAAAATAAAAAATCGGTGTAAACCCTTAACATCCGTAAAATCTGTGGTCTAATTATTTTTTCTTGTAAATTTCAGTTTAATCCACCTTCGCCCGTTCTGTCATACTCTTTGGGATTTTTCGGAAATAATTATCTGGAAAAGTTCTTACCAAAATATCCAAAATCTTGGCATCTCTGCCAATTAAAATTCTTGATTTCCCTTTTTGAATTCCTTTCAGAATCACCTCAGCGGCATATTCTGGAGTATTGATTAAGGCTTCTCGCTCAAATTTTTCTAAATCCGCCGCTACTTGTTTAGCGTTTTGTCCTTCTGAAACTCGTGCGTTACTGGCAATGTTAGTTTTTATGCCACCTGGATGAACCGATGAAACTTTGATATTTGTATCAATTAATTCAAATTTTAAAACATCCGAAAAACCTTTTACGCCAAACTTTGCAGTACAATAAGCCGATTGATAACGCACACCCATAATCCCAAATATACTGGACACATTTACGATATTGCCATTATTTTGTTCTAACATCAAGGGCAAAAAAGCCTTGGTCATGCGGATGACACCGTAGAGATTGATGTTCATCAACCACTCAAAATCCTGCATGGGAGTTTCCACAAATGTGCCAGAATTGAGTGCTACACCCGCATTATTGACCAAAACGATTTGTTGTGGATTATAATTTTTCTTGACCATTGCTGCAAAATCTATAATCGCCTGTGGGTCAGATACATCCAAACGGTGCGTATTTATCCAACCATTTTGAGCCATCACCTTTTGACGTGTTTCTTCCAAACCCTTTTCGTCAATATCCGAAGCGATTACTTTTGCTCTTTTTGAAGCTGCCAAAATCGCTAATGCTTGACCAATTCCAGAACCCGCCCCTGTAATAATGTAATGTGTGTCGTTCATATTTCTCTATTTTATTGGGTAATTTATCTTCCGAAGATACAATATTTTAAGTAAAAACCAGGCATTTTACAAGTCTGCAATTTCCACAAAGATGATGCCATAAAAATAAGTAAAAATTACTATCTCGCTTGGCATATTCAAAAAGGGCATAAATTATATTTTCCTTTAAAAAATGAAGCAAGGCACGTTTTTTGCTTGTTTATAGGCACAATAGCCGCCAGTATTGCGTGGACAATTTTCAGTAAAAAAGTTTATTTAGGTGTTAATTATATCCGAAAAATTAACTGTACTTTCCAAGAAAACGTGTCGATAAACATTCCTAAATACCAACCTAAAAATAATACACAATATGCGGCTAACTTTTATGAAAAATCGGGAAAAACGACCCGAAAGCATTTCTATTGCTCCCTTGCGAGTTGATGTACATTCGCATCTATTGCCAGCCTTAGATGAGGGTTCAAAAAATGTAGAAGAAAGTCTGGAATTGATTTTGGAATTACGAAATCTGGGCTTTCAAAAACTGATTCTCACGCCCCACATTATGGCTGGATTTTATCCAAATTCTCCTAATAAAATTCAACAACGTTTATTGATTCTTAGAGAATACTTAGAAGAAAGAAATATTGACATCGAAATAGAAGCCGCCGCAGAATACTATTTAGATGCGTTTTTCATGAAAGAATTACTTTCCAAGAATGATTTATTGACGTTTGATTCGGAAGACGGTAAGAAATATCTCCTCTTTGAAACGCAACATCTTCACGAACCTAAACATATTTTTGAGGCAATTAAACGCATTGTTAGGAAAGGATATACGCCCGTTTTGGCTCATCCTGAACGGTATAATTACCTCCAAAGAGACCGATTATTGGTTCATCAATTATACGAAACTGGGCTTCTATTTCAAGTAAATATTAATTCTTTCTCAGGGTATTATGGAAATGCCGCCCGTGAATTAGCCGAGTATCTATCTGTTGCTCAAATGGTTAGCTTTCTGGGTACGGATTGCCATAAGCAAGAACAAATTGAAATGTTGCAGAAAACGATGGCTTCGCCCATGTATGCGACGGTGTTGCGGGCTGGGGATATTTTGAATAATCGGGTTTAAGTTTTTACCACAAAGGCATAGAAAAAATAACAACAAAAGCACTATTTACGGATTTGTAAGTAGTGCTTTTGTTGTTTAAGAATTTTCTTAGAACGATAATTTAATCAATTTGTTCGGTTCTTAATATATTGAAGGTGTTGTTTTATGACATTAAGTATTTCTTTGTTTGACAGATTATGAAAATTACCACTTGTAAGCCAAAGTAACCGATGCCATTCTTGGGGCGATGGGGTTCACGGAATTATCATCGTGGACATTATAACTTAATTCATTCAACAAGTTTGAAACCTTCGCACGGATGGAGAATTTGGTAAAATTATACCCAACACTTGCATCAATTTGCGTATAAGCATTGATTGGAATTAATTTGAAAACGTCATTATTAACCGTCAATCTGGTCGAACGTCCTGCCTGTCTCTCGCCGAAATACATGGCAGTCAATCCTAAGTTTAATCCCTTTAATTTTGTATTTGAAAAAGTATAATATACGCTGGCATTGGCGGTATGATTGGGATTATATCTTAACAAACTACCTTCAATGAAAATGTTGCTTTTCGTGTATTTCGTCTCATTAAAACTATATCCAGCCATTAACGAAAATCCTAAAAATGGCTTACTTTTCAAATCCACTTCTACACCTTGACTCGTCACCTCACCCGCTAATTCTCTGATATTCGTATTCGTGTTTCCATTTGCCAAACTGGTTTGAGCCAAGTTGCTATTAACAATTTGGTAAGCCGTAATATTGGCAGAAAGCAGTCCACCTAACAACTCATTTTTCATCCCAACTTCAAACTGATTGATGAACGAAGGGGGCAACGCATTTCCTGAAACATCAACGCCCGTGTTCAGCGTGAAAGAGTTTGAATAACTACTGAAAATCGACATCATTTTAGTAGGCTGATATACCAATCCAAAACGGGGCGTAAAAGCACCATCAAAGGTATTTGATTCAATCGTTTTGTTAGTAGAAACTGTTAAAACGCTACTTTTTGTATCTTGATAACTATAACGTACGCCTGCCAAAAACTTCAATTTATCAGAAAAATTGATTAAATCTTGTACGTAAAATCCTACACGATTGATGGGTGCAATCGTTATTGTGTTTTGTTTTAAAGATGGAATATCCGTTCTTGAAACGTATAAATTTGGCTGATAAATATTCGTTGAATCGTATTTTGGTAAGTTAATAAAAGCCGTAGTTTGCGTGTTGTATTGGTCAAAGTCCGAACCGATTAAAACGTTATGTCCAATGTTTCCCGTGTTGAATTGTCCCGTTAAATCCACTTGCCCCATCAAATATTTTTCTTCCACTTGCGAACGTTGAATACCACGTACCCACTTGCCAGATGTTGCAATAAAGTTTGTACTATTCGGGCGAAGATTTGAGAATAAATCACTTTCAAAAGCACGATAAGCCCCCGTTCCTGTGAGTTTCCAAGCGTTATTTAATTGATGTGAAATTGTCACATTTGCTGATTTTTGAGCAATATCAAAATACGACCAAGTCACGCCCAAAAACCGCTCACGAGGCACATCGGCAATGGCATAATTCACTGCACCCGTTCCAAAATCAGCCGTTCTGCGATCTTTCATATAATCTCCTTCCAAGAGAATTTCTGTTTTATCACTTAATTTAAAAAGCAAAGAAGGATTTACATAAACCCGTTCTGAATTCACATTTTCACGGAAACTATTGGCTTTTTCATACGTTCCATTAATTCTATATGCTACTTTTTTACTGTCCAAAACACTTCCGTATAAATCCAGTGCAGGTTTATAAAAATTAAAACTTCCAAATCGCATCGAAACCGAACCACCCGATTCAAATTTTGGTTTTTTCGTAACTAAATTCAAAATTCCACCCGCTGCCACATTGCCAAACAAGATTGCTGAACTACCTTTCATAATTTCAACTCGTTCAACTGATGACATTTCTGGGATTGTTCCATTAAAATATCTTGCCCCATTTTTGAAGGTATTTGAACTTCCGAAGGCAAAACCACGACCCGCAATTTCCTCTTGATATCCACCAGTATTTCCCATGATATAAATCCCATTGGCATTCATTAAAGCGTCACTCAAACGCAATACTTGCTGACGTTCCAAAACGGTGCGGTCGATGGTGGCAACGGATTGTGGTAAATCCATTGGTTTTATGGCAATTTTACCAATAGAAACTGTTTTTTCGTTCGCAGATTGTACGCCCGAAACCGTTACTTCTGAAAGTTCATTGGCAGATTCAAACATTTGGAAATCAGCATTATATGTGTTTTTATCACTAATTTCAATTAACTTTTCTTGGGTTTTCAGTCCAACAAATTTTACAATTAAAGTATATGTGCTGGCTTTGACATTTTTAATCAAATATTCACCATCTTCATTGGTAACCGTTCCAAATTTAGTGTCTTTTAGCGTAACATTTACGAACTGAATACCTTCACCATCTTTATTCGTAATTTTCCCTTTCACACTTCCACCCAGAGCATTATCTACAATTGGGAATGGGTAAATTTGGTTTAAATTTCCAGTAAAATTTAAGTTATTATTTTGTGCATTTGAAATCAAATTAAACCCGATTATTACCACAAATAATAAACAGGTATCTTGGATAAACTTTTTCATAACATTTCTATTTGGATTCTTTCTAAATAATGAACAAAACTAATTCTTATTTAGACTTGATACAAATAAAAAAGAAATTTATTTAGAATGATTTTAAATAAAATATGAAAAGTGCAAAATATTGTGCGAAATGTGAATAAAATTGTCCTTTTGAGCTTTAATTTAAAAAAACTAAAAGATGTATTTGAGAATAGAAATAATTACCGAGAAAAAATTAATCGGCAAGTCTATAAAAATGTCATTTGCAAATAACAAAACGTTTGAATTATGGAAAGAATTTATGCCAAGAAGAAAGGAAATTTTAAATAGTATTTCTAATGATTTACTATCATTGCAGATTTACGACGAATTTTTTTTTAACAATTTCAATCCAAGCACAGAATTTAAAAAATGGGCTTTATCAGAAGTGTCAGATTTTGATATTATTCCAGAAAAAATGGAGACTTTTACCTTACAGGGAGGTTTATACGCAGTTTTCTTACATAAAAACGCTACAAGCACACCCGAAAAAACTTTCAAATATATCTATGAAACTTGGCTTCCAAATTCTGAATATGAATTAGACAACCGACCTCATTTTGAAGTTTTAGGAGAAAAATATAAAAACAATGATGTAAGTTCTGAGGAAGAAATATGGATACCGATTAGGTTGGCACATTGATGAAGAATCTGCGTGCCATAATAAGATTTTCAAAAATTTTCATTCAAGCCGAAAGAAAAACCTTTTGAACCACCTTGCCCAATTCCATAGTCAATCGTTAAGTTGGTGTTAGCAAATTTGTTTACTTTTATGCGTAAGCCAGCACCGTACGCAATATTTAACTTTTCAAATTTATTGGTAATCGGTTCAGAATAAGATGCAATGTTTGAAAAAATCACCCCACCTAAAAATCTTTTCTTAGAAATGTTAAAACGATATTCTGTTTCAAAATAAAGGGCATTTGTTCCCCTAAATCGCCCTTCTACGTAGCCTCTGCCTGTATTATTAGCAACGTCCCAACCCGTACTTGGCAAATCAAAATAGGGTGGAGTTCCCCCCAAAGTCAAAACATTGTAAGTCCAAAAACCTAAAACATTTCCTGATTTTCTGGTTAATGGAATATAATATCTTAAATCAATAGTAGCGGATTGCCAATCACTATCACTGCTCAAAGCCTTCATATTTGCTCTTACCTGCACATTTGCATAAACTCCTTCCGCTGGATTATTACTATTTAAACGACTGTCATATTGGAAATTGGCAGTTAATCCCGATGATTTTGATGATTCACTGTACCCGTATCTTTGCAAATCTGTCTCTCCAATTTCTGAATCATTTGTTTGCGAGATATTTTTGTGATAATCGAAGTTATATCCTAACCCAATGAAAGTGTTTTTACTGATTTCTCGCATCACAACCACATATATACGAATGAGGGTATAATCAACATTGTTTAAATCTTCTAAATTGGTTTTGCTTCCTAACCCATAAGTAAAATTTGGATATTTGTAGTAACGCCAGTCGCCCTGAACATTATACTTTTCACGATATAACCAAAGATTTGTTTGAAGTTGATTTAAAAATTGTTTGTTTTGGGTGTACATATTCAACAGCGAAACACTGGAAAGTTTTGCTCCATCACCTCTATGCGAATAAAAAGAAAGATTATTAACAACTCCGACTAAAAAACCAGATACTAAGGAATAACCAGGATAAATAAGAGGTGTATAAAAAGGTCCGAGGGATTTTTTCTTGGTAGAATCCTCTTTGGCAATAGATTTTTTAGTGGAATCGCTTTCGGCTATTTCTTTTTTAGTAAAAATCGTTCTTAAAAAATCCTTCATATCTACTTGTTTAGATACATCAATGACGACACTCGTGGAATCTATTTTGGTTTCTTGTCCAAAAATTAAGGAATTTTTAACTGAAAACAGAACGATTAAAAAGGTAAAAGTAAATTTCAATTTATTAGCGTGTTTTTATGGATGAAACTACATCAATCAAAGTTTTAAAAATACTATGCCATAGTAAAAACCGCAAGAACGGGAGGATGCAAGAACAAGTTTTAGAGAAAATATAAGGGCGGAAGAAAACAAATTATTTCTTGTGTCCTTCCGCCCTTGCGGTTTTTTTATACTTGCTTTTTCTTTAATTATTACGATACCATTCCTCCATTCCAGATTTTCTTATCGGGTTGAATGAAACTTAATGAACCATTTTTATCTTCCGCCATCAACACCATTCCTTCCGATTCAAAACCCATCATTTTTCTGGGAGCAAGATTTGCTAAGAACGTAACTTGTTGATTTACAATGTTTTCTGGTTGAAAATGTTCACCAATTCCACTAAGAATGGTACGTTCTTTTAAGCCATCATTAATTGTTAATTTTAATAATTTCTTACTTTTTGCCACTTTTTCTGCCGCTACAATTGTCCCGATTCTGATGTCCATTTTTGAGAAATCGTCGTATTGAATTTCATCTTTTATTGGCGTAACTACTTTTCCTTCCAACAAATTTTGCTGTTTAGCATCTTCCAATTTTTTGACTTGGGTAGCAACGGTTTCTTCTTCCACTTTTTCAAATAATAAACCAATATTTGTAATATTTTGACCTTCCGATAATAAATCTGCCCGACCTGCATCTGACCAATTTAATTGATTAATATTCAATATTTTACGTAATTTTTCAGCGGTAAAAGGCATGAAAGGTTCACATAAAATGGAAAGATTTGCGGCAATTTGTAAACCAATATTCAGAATTGTTCCAGTTCTTTCAGTATCAGTTTTAATGACTTTCCACGGCTCGGTATCCGCCAAATATTTATTGCCCAAACGAGCCACATCCATCATCAACGCTAAGGCTTCCCGCAATTTGAAATTGGCAATGGCATCACCAATTTTTGTGGGCATTTCTGCTAACGTTGCTAAGGTCTGACGATCGAAATCGGTCAATTCACCCTGTTTTGGCACTTTTGATTCAAAATTTTTCTCCGTTAAAATAATCGCACGATTCACGAAATTTCCAAAAATTCCAACCAATTCTGAATTATTACGAGTCTGAAAATCTGCCCAAGTAAAATCTGCATCTTTGGTTTCAGGAGCCGATGCTGCCAACACGTAACGCAAAATATCTTGCTTGCCTTCAAACTCACGCAAATATTCGTGCAACCAAACCGCCCAATTGCGAGAAGTCGAAATTTTATCGCCCTCCAAATTCATAAATTCATTGGCAGGCACGTTGTCGGCAACGATAAAACGTCCATCCGCCATGCACATCGCAGGAAAAATCAGGCAATGAAAAACGATGTTATCTTTCCCAATAAAATGGACTAATCGGGTTTCTGGGTCTTTCCAATACAACTCCCATTGATCGGTCAATTCTTTCGTCATGGAGATATATCCAATTGGAGCATCGAACCAAACGTACATCACTTTTCCTTCGGTGTCGGGCAATGGCACTTTAATTCCCCAGTCCAAATCACGAGTCATGGCACGGGGTTTCAAGCCATCGTTCAACCACGATTCCACTTGCCCCAAAACGTTGGTTTTCCACTCTGGATGACTCTCAATGTACTTTTCGAGCTGCGGCTGCAATTTATCCAAAGGTAAATACCAATTTTTTGTTGCTTTCTTAATCGGCGTTTCACCACTCAACGTTGAGCGTGGATTAATCAACTCCTCGGGTGAAAGTGTTGAACCACAACGCTCGCATTGATCACCGTAAGCATTCTCATTTCCACATTTTGGGCAAGTCCCAATGATGTAACGGTCGGCTAAGAAAGTCTTGTTTTTTTCGTCGTAATACTGTTCAGTCGTTTCCTCCACGAATTGTCCTTTATCGTAAATATTTTTAAAAATATCCTGTGACATTTCGTGGTGAACTTTGTTAGACGTTCTTGAATAAATGTCAAACGAAATTCCAAATTCCTCAAAAGAATCTTTGATGATTTTGTAATATTTATCAACTACTTCTTGGGGAGTTACGCCCTCTTTTTTGGCTTTAATGGTGATGGGTACGCCGTGTTCATCCGTTCCAGAAATGAATTTAACATCTTGTCCAGACGAACGTAAATAACGCACATATATGTCCGCAGGGAGGTAGCAACCCGCAATATGCCCGATATGAATAGGTCCGTTGGCGTAAATTAAGGCAGCGGTAACGGTGGTTCTCTTAAATTTTTTCATTTTTTTATGGTTAAACAAAATATCTCTTATTTCAAAAGTAAGTATTTACGGCAAAATCAAACTGACCAATAAAAATTTCTTTCATAGCATGAAGATTGTTTTGTTCATAAAAAATTAGCGTTGCTTTTTTGTATTCAATTGGGTCAATAGTTCGGAATGAAATAGGGCAGTAGTCATGCACCATTAATATTGAATTACTGACTATCCGAGCTGTACGTTTATTGCCGTCAGTGAAAGGTTGGATATATGACAAAAGTATTAAACTCAAAAACGATTTTTCAAATACAGACTCTTTGGCGTTTATTAGTTCACACATATCATTAATAGCTTCTTTTATTTGATGTTCATTGTCGAGCGGGGTATAATTGGTGCCAGATATACCAACTTTTCTGATTCTAATATTGCGTTGAATCCCTAAATCTTTCATCAAAATACTGTGTACATCTTCAATTCTTGAAACGGTTAAAGGCTGTAAGTAATCTTTATTTTCAACAATAAAATCAATACATTCTTTGTGGTTCAAAAGCATTGTTGCTTCATCTTTGGTTTTACCAAATGCAGTTTTTTGTTCTTTTAGAAGGTATTCTGTTTCTAAAAGTGAGTAAGTATTTCCTTCAATTTGTGATGATTTCCAACTTAAATCAATGGCTAATCTTTCAAGTTCTTTATCATATTCATAGCTTGATAATTCAGTAAGATTCTTTTTAAAAGTCGCTTGAAGTGAACTTAAATGTTGTTTTTCTGCATCATCAAATATTGAAAGAGCATTTAAAGTAGTTTTGATTAAATCAAAATTGAAATTTTTGTTAATAATTCTTTCGTCAATCTCTTTATCAAAATATTTATTAATATCAACTAACCCCAAAACTTGGTATTTAAGTGAAATTTTATACTTTGTTCCTCTGCCGTTTCCAATCGTTATGATGGCGTTTTCATCTAACAATTGAGATAGCAATCGCTTTACAGATGCATAACTCATCATAGAATTTAGCTCTTGATAAATTTCGCCAGAAGAAATTTCAGCATTATTTTTTAAGAAATCTAAAATATAGTATTTGTTATCTTGTTTCATGTAATAAATTAGTTTAAAGCTCAAAAAGTGTCATTTTACGGCTCATTTATTGGTATTTTGAGCCGTAAATCTATGTAAAATGAGCTTCAAATCAAATAAAACTTAGCTTCTATCCTTCACTTCCTCCAATAATTCCTGATACCAGGCTTCTCCATATTTCCGAATCAAAGGCTCCTTCAAAAATTTGTAAACTTCCACGCCTAAATTTTCTCCGTGGGTACAAGC
>JANXML010000316.1 GCA_025354645.1 Arcicella sp.
GATGATCTACGGGACTATACTAATTTCTGCCGAACAAAATTCACTTCCTCTCGCACATCAACTCTCCCAGAAATTTTCGTCAAATCTTCCAATAATTTCTTTAAAAAAACTTGATGGCTTTCTGATTTTTCATTGAACGAACGATGATTTAAGGAACTTTGAATGGAAGCCCATTCTTTGGTAAAATCCTTTAAAGATTCATCAAAATAAGTTTCCGAAAATTTTTCAAAAATGTATTGTTCCGCTACTTCATTAGGGTGAATTAAATCGGGTTTGTAGAAACGATAGTCCCGTAGATCATCCATCATAATTTCGTAGGACGGAAAATAGCTAACGTTCTCATAATCAGTGGTTAAGTAATGACAAGCGGCTCTTAGAATAGATTTTGAAACTTGGTTTTCGGGTATGCCATCTTTGGTGTGTCGCACGGGTGAAACGGTCAGAATTATGGTTAAATCGGGATTAATTTCCTTTAATTCTTTATGCAAAATCGCAAATCCTTTACAAATATCTTTTACACTCAACAATTCTTTTTCAAACAAATTGTTGGGCATTTTATGACAATTTGCTACGTAAGATTGAGGGTTCAAAAGTTTGTAAATAAAGGCAGTTCCGAAGGTGATGAGTAAGTAATTGGTTGTAGGTAATTGGCAATTAATGGCAAATAAAGTCTGATTGATTTGCTCCTGTAAATTCTCTTTTGAATGACTGATAAATTGAGAATGAAAATCGTAATGCAACCACATTTTTTGATTTTCTATGTACAAATGTTCATCCGCTTGTGTATAAGTAGGCGAGAGAATTTTAAAAATTGAAAGTGGATTAAAAAGCGTTCCAAAAGGATTTACTAAAACATCTAACTTATTGTCTCTCAACTGATTACCAACCACATCAGCAAAACAAGAACCAACGGTTAAAATTTGAGAATCAAGTGAAATTTTAGTACTTGATGGCGGAATCTGGAAAATTGTTCTGAAATTTTGCATTAGACTTTGAATTTATAAAATACCGTTTGGATGTATGCAATACGCTCCTACGACGATAAAAAAAAGGAATAAAAAGATATAGAAGAATTATATTCTCTGTTTCCTTTTATCCCTTCTTCCTTTCCTACTTGTAAATTATCTTTCTTTCACTTGAAATTTCAACGTATCAGCATTAATACCTGTGAAAATGCCCAAACCATTTGTGATAGTTGTTGGTGGTGTACTGATATTTTGTGAAGTTGTTCCTTCGGTATTGTATAACGCTGCGTAATCAGGATTTACCTTCAAGAGAACAACATTGTATTTGCCGAAATACTGAAATTGTTGCGAACGTAAACGGGTTTCAGTTCCCTGCACGGGTTGACTTCTGAAGCGACGATTGAAATTATTGAAAGTTGTTGTTGAAGTCGTTGGAAGTGTAACAACTAAATCTAATTTAGCTTCAGTATTATCCGCTACCACAAAATGATAGTCACTATTTGGATTTGACCACGATAAATTTACATCTACATTTCCATCAACATCACGCCCAAAACCCGTTGCGATAACTTGTCGAGTGCGAACAATTGAATTAATATCAGATTTTAAACCTACTGGTTTTGTCGGAATAATCGTGCTTGCTGAAACCGTTTTACCATTATAATCAAATGATAATGAATAGGTTACACCCACTTTCAATCTCACATTTGCATCAGAACGATATAAAGAATCCAAGCCTATGTATGGTTTCAATAGATAGGTTTGTCCATCGCCCGTAACTTTTATGGAAAGTCCAGCTATTAGGGTTTCCTTATTGGTCAAATCTTCGTTGAAAGCAATTTCCTTTTTCACCTTAATGGCAATGGGCTGATTTGGCACTAAATATGCTTCCACAATTGGTTTTGCACCTCCTGGAATTGTATTTGAATCCTTCTCACAGGCAGATAATAAGCCCATTCCCAACGTTAAAATAACCGTTAATTGAAGGAGTGATTTATATGTTGAATTTGATTTCATCTCTTTTTAGTTCTTAATTCTGGGTTCTAAGTATTCAGTTGTGGGTTGTGGGTTTTGTATGAATAACAACTTATGTTAAACTACAAATTGTCAATTTAAAACCAAAAACTCAGAACCAAGTACACGCAACTCAGCACAAAAAAATTACTTAAATTTATAACTAAACGTAATATTTGGGGTGAAACCTAAATAATTTACGTCGGTGATTGATAGATATTTGTCGTTGTTTGTTGGGTCAGTAACGGTTTGGTATTTTTTGAACCACACATTACTCCTTCCATAAAGATTGTAAATTGAGAATCCAATACTTCCATGTCCGAAATTATAAGTTGCTGACACGTCCATACGGTGTGCATCTGGCAAACGGTTTCCATTTGTGGTTGATGGGTCGGTAAAGGTCTTTTCAGAACCATCCAGTAATTTAACGGTGTAGCCTCCCACAATTGATGTATAAGGTTTACCTGTTGCATAAATAAAGGTTGCACCCAAGTCCCATCGTCCTAATTTATAAATATTTACTGATTTGAATTCGTGTCTCACATCGAAATTTGAAGGAAACGTACTTTCACCTGATGGTAAAACAATGTTTTTATCAGCTTGTGCAATTGTATATCCTACCCAACCCGTATAATCTCCGAATTTCTTCTGAACCAAAAAGTCAATACCTTTCACTTTTCCAGTTCCATTAAAGAATGTTTCTTTTGCCAATAAACCACGACCAATCTGTGGAGCAAATCTCAAACTGTAGCGAGAATCATTATCAATATCTTTTACGTAACCTTCTACATCAATAAGATAGTCATTTAACTCGTAACTGAACCCAAGAATGAAATGTCTTGAAGTTGTAACTGGCAAGTATGAATCATTGGCTAAAACCCAGAAATTACGACTACCATTTGAAATATCCTCACGCTCAACCTGTTTGGCAAATTGGTTATAAATTCCCCAAGCACCTTTGATTTTCAAGCGGTCTGTTACTGAATAAGAAGCTGATAAACGTGGTTCAAAATAGGTCTTTGCTGTTGGGCTAAAATACGACATTCTCACGCCGCCTTTCACCGTCAAATTGCCAAAATGTGCCTCATCTTGTAAATAAGATGCAATTAAACCGCCATTATCATGCTTACTAATGATTTCGAGCGTATCGTTTTGACTATAAGTGTAATCAATATTTAACTTATTATATTGAATTCCGAAAAGCACATTATTTTTGGATGAAGTTTTGTATTCAACGTCAAATTTTGCGGATAAATCAGTCAAATTATTGGTCTCCAACGAGCCAAATTTAACCGTTTGAATTTCAGTTCCACGGGTAAATGAGGCTGAATTTGTATTATCTCTTTTACTGAAAAAATTTGAATAACTTATCAATGAATTGGTGTAAAATTTATCACTCCAACGCTTCGACCACTTCAAGCTCGAACCCGTATTTCCCCATTTTGACAAATCTGTATTACTAAAACCACCATTACCGCCAAAAGGAGAAGTAATGCTTTGCGAGTTGTCTAAAACATCGTCTCCATTATAAAAACTCAAAGAAATATTCTCGTTTTCAGATGGTTTAAAAGTTACTTTTCCGTTCAAATCATAAAAATAGGAGGTAGGGGTTGAAGTGGTTTGTGATTGACGACGACCACCTCCGCCTAATTGAGTATTGACACTGTTGGCATTAAAAGTATCAAATATTTTGCTGTAAAGTGGACCTCCCCATGAACGTCTTCCCGCCACTGAAAATGTCAATCGTTTGTCTTTATTCAAAATTGGTCCTTCTGCCCAGATATTGGCACTCAATAAGTTTAAATCACCGCCAAAATTACGCTCACGTTTGTTTCCATCCTTACTGGTAATCTCGACCACTGACGAAATACGTCCGCCAAATTTGGCATCAAATCCACCTTTGTATAGTTGAACATCTTTGATTGGATTTGAATTAAATGCTGAGAAAAATCCGTACAAATGATCCACATAATAAACCGTGAATCCATCATAAAGTACAAGATTTTGGTCGGGCGTTCCTCCACGTACATATAAGCCCGAAGACGATTGATTAGCGGCACTAATTCCTGGCATTAATTGGAACGAACGGAAAATATCTTTCTCGCCAATGTTCGGTAATTTAGCAATATTTCGAGGAGTCATTTTGAACATTCCAATCGTTTCAGCGGCTTTTAAAACTTCGGTTTTCTCACCTTTCACCACCACCTCATCCAGTTCAGCATTGTCTGGTTCCATCTCAATCGTTACGCCGTTGATGGGTGCATCGGGAACAAGTTTAATCGTTGTTGTGATGTATCCGATATAACTCAACGTCAAAGTAGTAGTATCGGTTGGAACGCTCAATAAAGTGAAATATCCGTCCACATTACCTTGTGAACCACTTTTATTGCTTTTAATGGAAAGATTTACGAATGGCAAAGGTTCAGATGAGCGAGCATCAATAATTCGCCCTGTGAAGGTAAAACCGAATTTTGTGGGCGGTTTATTGGTTGCACGATTATTGACAATCGCAATTTTTGGACGCTCAACGGGTACTTGTCCTGTGGCAACATCGGGAACAGTTGGAGCGGCTACAATTGGATTGTCTCCTGCATTTCCGCCGTAATAAGTTCCACTGTTGTAACTACTCTTGACATATACTTTTTGGTCTTTGGAAATGATATTTATCACTTGATTATCATCTACATAAAATTTCAATCCAGAGCCTTTCAAAAGCCCTTTCATGCCCTCTTCCATCGTCATATTGTCAAACCAAAAACTGGCATAAACGCCTCTCACTTTTGAGAGGTCGTATTTGAATTTTACGCTCGTTTTAGCTTCCAAATCTTGCAAAATTTCAACTAATTGGCGATTGTTGTAAAATTCGTCTTTAATGGTAATACCCGTAGAAGTCGTTATCTGCGAAAATACCCTCACCGAGAAGAATAATATGGTGGTTAATAAAAAAAGTTTTTTCATTATAATTATTTATTGAAACGAATACAAAGTTAGGGCAATCTTTCCAGAAATTGCCATGCGAAAGGTTAATAGTGAAATGGGAGGATACGTTTATTGAAAGAAATACGTAGAAAGTGCGTTAAATATTGTTAAATGGTTGTAACCCGATGTTTCCACATCGGAGTTTGATTTAATAAATTTTTCTGACTAATGTGGAAACATCGGGTTACAATTACTGACCAATCATCTTAAAAAATTCCTCAGAATAACTTTCAGAAATTGGAATTTGGGCGTTTCCAATTTTAATTTTTAAATTTCTAACAGATTCTATTTTATCCAAAGAAACAATGAAGGATTTATGAACTCGAAAAAACTCGGAAGTTGGTAATTTTTCTTCAATCGCTTTCATCGTCATACGAGTAACGATAGGTTTATTGGATGAATTAAGATTGATTTTTACGTAATCTTTCAAACCTTCCACGTAGTCAATTTCATCGGTTTTTATTTTAACCAAAGCGTAATCTGCATTAACAAAAATAGTGGAATTTTTGAATTCATTAATGCTTTCATTTGCAACGGCTTTATGTTTCAATCCGTGTAATTCAGCAGCTTTATTAACGGCTTTCAAGAAACGCTCAAAGTCAATTGGTTTCAACAAATAATCAATTACGTTCAAATTAAATCCTTCCAAAGCATATTGTTTATAAGCCGTTACAAAAATCACCATCGGACTTTTAGTCATGCTTTGCAGAAACTGCACACCCGTAATTCCAGGCATTTGAATATCCAAGAAAATTAAGTCAATTTCTTGATTTTGAAGCACTTCCATTGCCTCAAAAGGGTTTTTGCAACGCTTCACAAGGTTCAAGAATGGCACTTTTTGGATATTGTCCTCAATCAAATCAAGGGCAAGATTTTCGTCATCGACGGCTATACAATTTAGCATATTTTAATCGGTAAAGGGTAAACGGTTCACGGTAAAAGGGTCAAAACCAATGAGTCAGTAACAATCAATTCTCTAAACTATGTTCTCTATGATCTATCCTTGAATTACCCAATTACCAAGTGAATTAAATAAAAATCAGCTTCATCTTTAATTATAAGTTGGTGACTTTCAGGATATAACAACTCTAATCTTCGTTTTACATTTGCTAATCCAATTCCCGATGCACTATCTTTCACTTCCTTGAATTGACGATTAACTTTATTTTTGACTTCAAATATCAAACGATTGTTTTCAGTAGATAATTCAATATCAATCGTCGGATTTTGAATCATCCCAACGCCGTGTTTAAAAGCATTTTCCACGAAAGGAATTAAAAGCATAGGTTCAATAGATTGCGATTCATCAAGGTGGTTATCTTGAAAATTTATTTGAATATCATCCCCAAAACGCAATTGTTGCAATTCAATGTAGGCTCTTAAATATTGAGATTCACGCTCGATGCTCACTTTCGCATCATCGGATTCATACAACATATAACGCATCAAATCAGAAAGTTTTACTACAACGGGTTCAACTCGTTCGGGTTTTCTGCGGGATAAAGAAACGATGCTATTTAAGACATTAAAAATAAAATGTGGACTAATCTGTGACCGTAAAAAAGATAATTCTGATTTTAATTTTTCGGTTTCTTGTTCTTTTTTTTCCTGTTGACTTTTTAGATTATCCGAAATAAGCCGATAAGCTGTACTAATTGCCAAGAAAAACAATAATTGAAAAGTTGGTCCCGTGCGTGGAACGTATTGATTTTTAAAGAATAGGTAGGTAATTAAATAATTAAATGAAAATATTAATACAATCAATCCCATTGCTGTTAGAAGATACGCCCAAATTCCTTTTTTTTGAAAGACTTTTGGAATTAATATTTCACTATTAATGTAGAAAAACGGAATATTAATAAATGCAAAGAAAGCGAAAAATTCAGTTACCGTAAATCCCTTTTCAAATTTCACATTCGGAGCGGGGGGTATTTGAGATGGTGATAAAAGATATGGCAAAGCCAGTACAAAAGCCCAGAAGGCGAGGTGCAAGACAAAGATTTGATATTTTGGCAGTGTGGTTGGTTTCATTGGGGTGATGTTTACACAAATCTAACGAATTTAGGCTTTAAGAAAAACTAATTAGCACATGCTACTACAATGTGTCGATGATTTAAGTTTTTTAGGAGATAAAATCACACAAAAAAAGGGTTCCTGAAATCAATCAGAAACCCTTTTTTTATCTTACAAAACCACTTACCTACAAAGTCCGTTTCAATTCTTTCAACTCATAGCATTCAACCACGTCGCCAATTTCAATATCGTTGAAATTCTTAATTGACAACCGCTTCTGGTCGTAGCATCCGCTACGACCTAAAAACTCATAGAGCGTCCGCTCGCTGTTGGAATAAATCACAAATTTTTGAAAGGCGAAAGTTATTAAAGGCTTTTGAAATTCATAATATTTTTCATCATCCAACAACGAGCGGACGCTCTACGAAGTTATAGGTCGTAGCGGATGCTACGACCAGACCCAGATTTAAATTTCCATTGAAAACAAAAAAGCCCTCAATTCGTTAGATTGAGAGCTTTTTTGGTAATTGATACTTGATTATACTTTTTTCAAAGTATTGTGTTGTTCAGCAACCTCTCTGAATTTTAATATTAATGTTTCAAGTTTTGTAGGGTCTCCAAATGCTTCAAATTTATATTTATCAGCTTTAAAACCGTACCAATCTTCTTCTGACTTTTCAACTAATTGATAATCGATTTCTAATCCTTCTAAATTAGTGTCGTAAATATCAATTTTTAAGTCCCAGCCTGGATTATCTATGGTTGTGATTTTTACCCCATATTGGTGTTCCCAATCTCCATTACACTGAGATTCATACCATTGTTGTAACCATTGTGTTGAGTTCATTTGCTATTATTTTATTGTCTTGGTAATTCATGTGGAAGTGCTGGTCTTGGGTCTTTTAATTTCGGCTCGTGAACGTGGGGAGTTGGAATATCTTGACCTGTTATCTTACTCTTGTGAGGAGCTCCGACTACATCAACTCGCTTCACTTCATCAAATCCAGTTTTTGGGTTTTGGCTATTTTGTTTATAAGTAGCGGTGTTTATTGTTTTACCAGTTTGTGGGTCTGTTCTAAAAGTTGAGTGGTCTCCACTTGCATTTTTCTTATCTGGCTCTAAGTGATTTTTCCCACGACCCGTATTTGTCCCCTCTGATTTCATATTATCCAGAGATTTTGAAATGGTACTTCCTCCGTGTAAAATCAGTCCAGTGCTACCAATGGCTAATGGGATTGCCGCTGGGGTTGCAGCTCCAAAAGAAACAGCTTCACCCACTACTGCCGCTGCATCTCCCCCAATACCAGCCCCATGCTTTTGAAGTAAGTTTGGATTACTTAGTGGGAAACGCTGAGATTCAAATAGATAAGGCAAGTATTAATCGCCTCAATGAAGTTAGTAAAATGAACACCGAAGATAAAAACCTCGTATGGACTTTCCTTGATGCTTTTATCCTCAAAACCAAACTACAAGGGGTTATGAGTTAAAAAAAGCCCCGAACTTCGGGGCTTTTTTTGTTTTAAGATAGTTGCTTTCGGAACAGTAAAATGAACAGTAAAATACTAATTCCAATTTTATAAAATGGAAAAACTAAGCCAATAAACCAATGATTTATAGCATATTCAATGATAAATAAGCCTAAAAATAAAAGACCATAATTCAATTTATTTGAACTGCCTCCTATTTTATTTAACCCATATGAAAAAGGAAAAGTAAATATTATTACCTCAATAACTGCTGGCAATAAAAAAAGCCAAGAAAACATAAACCAATCTTCATAATTTTTCAAATCATCTAATTTCACAACTTTTACTTCCTTTGACAGAAAAGGGAGTATAAAATGAAAAATCGCATTCCTCAAAACTATGTAGCCTAAAACTTTAAATATTATATTTTTCATAATTATTTCTTGTAACGATTTATAAAACTTGGGTCTGGTCTTCTTGGTGTTGTTATCGACATGGTACTTGTTCCCGTTCCACTATCTCCAACAACTGTGCTTGTGTTTCTTCCATGAGTTGCTTGAAACGATGGTTGGCTGTAATTAAATAACTGCTTTCCATTTACAGATAAATTTGCAGAAGGAAAAATATCAGTTGCGGCTGAAACTGATAAATTATTCCCTGAAAGTCCAATTGTAAGTTTTTGAGCAACATTTACAACATCGTAATTCATTAAACCTAAACCCATAGCCTCAAAACCATTCACCATTGCGTGTTGTTCATAGGTTGCCGTTCCGCTCGTCATACCTTTTTTATCAACTGAGGTATTTGTTTCTCCTGGAAAAGAGCCAACTCCTTGAAAGATTCCGCCTGTCGCTTTTATATTTGGTTCACCAGATTTTACATCTATTGAAGTTAGATTTCCAGCTTTATCCTCATTACCTGTAACATTAACAGTTGAAATCAATTTATCCCCCGCAGGAAAACTGCCCATTGGACCATCCCAAAGTTTAGCATCAATATTACTGGTAAATGTAAATGTTAGATTTGTTCCTAAATAAGTTTCACCTGCTTTGGTGGTTGCTTGTGAGTTTGCGTTTTTATCCCAGTAAATACTACCATTACCACTTTGAACAAAATCCAACGCTCCATCGGGGTCAATCCGCAAAATCGGGTTATTTTGAGCATAATTGTATGGCGAAACCCACATTCTTTCTTCCGCCAGTGGGTCAATTCTTTACTATCACTTTACACCCACTTTTTCAATTATTTGACCACTTTCAATAAGCATACCTTTCTGTAATATTACCACTTTTTTCTTTTCATTTGAAAAAAAAGAAGAGTTCATTTCTTTACTGGTGCATGGACTGGGCGTCTCCGATTCGCCCTCGAATCGGTCGGGTGATGCTGGGGTTTTAATCTGTTCTTGGCAAAGATTTAATCAGCATCGCACGAGCGATTTGAGGTTCGGGGGTTTGGGGGTGAAGCCCCCATTTAAACATAAACATCTGCCATGCTTTTCTGGCGTGGCTTTTTGCGTGCGGTGGGTAGGCAGGGCGAAGGGCGGGCTGAATGCCCCCCATAGCCCTGCCTGAGCGGTGGGTCAGCAAAAACCATGACAGAAAAGCCCGAGGGGTTTGGGTCGGACCGCCGATGCGGATTCTTCCCCATTTAAACACGAACATCTGCCGATTTGAGCGTAGGGTGTGCGTGGGTGCGTGGCTATTTAACATAAATCCCAATTATGCAATCCCGCAACGAAACGAAACTGGCGTAGCCGTGTAGTGTAGTGAGGAGTTGTATAATTTGAATTATGTTACTTAGCTTCGGTCGTGCGGTGGGTTTTTGGTCACTGTACATCTGCCGATTTCAAGGGCTTTTCTATGCCAAGGGGTGTAATTTTTGGATAATATTTTTGAGTTCTTCTAAGCCTGTTTGTTTGTAGGCTTCGGTACTACTTGACCGCTTATGTCCTGCAAAAACTTGAACTACTCTTAGGTCATTTCCTTTTCTCAATAGATTTTTAATAGCACTTTGACGGATTTTAAAGGGGATTATTCTTTCGTTTTTGCTTTTGTGTTGGTTGAGATGTCGGCTAATGCCGTGGGGGTTCATCGGTCGCCCTTCGTTGTTAATGATTACGTTCTGATGGGGCTTGTTTAGGTCGTAATCTATATCTTTATTTCTCCCTAAAAGGATGGGTCTTTCGATATGTAAGTAGTTGTATATCAATAATATCTGATTGCTTTGTAAGGCTAAAATTCTGTCTTGTTTGATGTTTGGATGCTTGATGTGAACCGTTCCTTTCTCCAAGTCAAGGTCTTCCAAGTTGATATTTACTAATTCGCTGGTGGTTAAGGCTTGATAAACTAATAGGCTCAACATTACTTTATCTCGGTGCTGGATATAGCTTTTTACGGGTTTATGATTGGCTAATATATTTTGTAATTCGGCTTCGCTGTAAAGGGTTTCCACAGGAATGGCTTTGCTGATTTGGTCGGTTAAGTAAAGCGTTTTGCAAGGGTGGTCGTCTCGTTGCTCCGTAATTAATAACCATTGATAATATATTTTGACACTAAACAGGTAATTCATTAAGGTTTTGGGATGCAAGGGAACACCGCCCGTTTTCGTGGTGCGTAAGTACGCTATAAAGTCCAAAACGTCTTGATATGTGCTATTGACAGCATCATTATTCATAAATGCTAAGTAGCGTTTAATGCCGTTCAGATAGCTATTTTGGCACGTTGAACTAAAACGATTTTGGATATATTCTTCTAAACTCATTGACTTAAAAGGTTTATTTGTTCCTGACTAACTCTTGTATATATCTCCGTAGTTTCTAAATGGCTATGCCCTAAAAATTCTTTGACTTGCTCCATTTTTACCCCATTCTCAATTAAATGCGTGGCGATGCTGTGGCGTAAACAATGGATAGAAAGTTCTTCTACTCTGCTTCTGAGGGCTTCGTTTTGACTTTTTAGCATAAGTCTTTTAAAGTATTTATTGAAGGTATAGTGCATCATTCGACCGCCTTTGATGTGTAAAAATAGGGCTTCGGTTGGGGGTTCTGTTATGGTCTTTCTACGTTTTTTGAGATACTGGCGTAGGTCTTCTATAATTTTGAGAGTCAGGGGAATAATTCGTTTTTTATTGCCTTTGCCGTGCCTGACCACTACCACGCCCTCAGATAATTGTATGTCGTTGATGTCTAAATCCCGAAGCTCCATCACTCTGAGACCACAACCGTAACACAAGCCGAACCATGACCTTTCAAAGTCATTCGATAAGTCGTAAAGTTCTTTAATATCGGCTTGGCTTAGAATGGTTCTTTGTCTTGAATCTCTGGGGAATTTGATTTCTAATTTACTGGTGGGGTTGTGGGTAATTCTGCCCGTCAGTTGCAGATACCCAAACATTTTACTGATTACCCATTTTTGGTCGTTGATGAACTTTTCGCTTAATAATCCCCCTTTCACTTTATTGGTTCTTTGGCGTAAATGAAGCTCGTAGTTTTTGACATGAGAATAACTAATGGAGGCTAAATCCTGTACGCCTTGGCTCTCTATCCAACTAAAAAACTCAATCAGGTGTCTGAGCCGATGATTGACTGATTTGGGGTTTCTGCCAATGGTTTGTAAATAATGCTCGAAACTCATTTTGGCTTCGATAAACGCCTGTACGGTTGGCTGTATGATGCTCGTGGGTCTGCCCATTATATTACTACCCTCGGAACAACGGAACGCCAAAGGCTTTTTAAGGTTTAATTCGTTTATTATCAGATACTTAACGTTAATGCTGGCGTTCGGTCTGGCGTTCGCTGGTGTTCCGTTACTGTTTCTATTTTATAAGATTTGGGCTAATTGCCCCTCTAAATGGTCTTTGATTTTGGCTCTTAATGCCGTGTAACTATCCCAATGGGCGATTTTATAGTGTAATCCTCGGTTGGCGTAACCGCCTGATTGTTTGAGGTATTCTAATTCTTCAAGCCTCATAAAGTAGCTGTGTTGTTGGGTTTTACTGACCCCCAATAACTGCCGAACTTCACGCCTGGTAAATTCATATTCTCTGCCTTTACTTTGGATGTAGGTCTTTAACTGTTCGTAAAAAAGCCGTAAACTGCCGTCTAATTCATCCACTTTCAACACGATACTTTCAAACATGATATGGCAAGCCGTTTGTAAATCTTCCTTGGTTACTACTAATCGCCCTTTGTCGTCTTTTTGCCTTTGGAACTGGTTTAATAGCGTTACTTGGGCTACGAAGGCTTGATATAATTCGTTGAGCCTTCGGATTTTATGGGCTTCGGGGGGCAGGTTTAAACGCCCTGCAAAGGGGTTTACCACTTCGTAGGGACGTAATAAGCGTAAGCTATTTTGGATAAAATGCTTGTTCTGCTCTTGACGGTGGCGGTCAATTAGCCCTGCCGATAGTTGGTTTTGATAATGAATGATTCGTTGGGTTTGTTTGGCGGTTTCATCGACTGCTACTAAAAAACAACGGCTCATATTGTCCTCGTAAATCTCGCCTTTGGTGGTGGCGGACATACTGGCGATGGGTCCCCGCACCGTTTTTACTACGCCTTTGATATTCCCCGTTTCGTCTTTGATGCTGGTGGAACTCGTCAGCATTCCACGGCTCTGTAATTCTCGGAACGCTAAAAAGGCTTCGTCTTTCATCCCGTCTAAATCTTCCATACACAAGAGTTTATTTTTGAGGTCGTTTTCTCCGTAATTATAAAAACTGTTCTCGGTTACTCTGGTTAAAGTGATGGTGTCTTCCACGGGAATTAAACTGGCAACTTTTAAGAGTAAATGGGTTTTGCCACTGCCCGAACTGCCTTGTACTAAGGCGTGTAGGGGTTTGGGCATGGCGTAACTGGTGGCAATGACGAACAATAATAAACGACTGGCTTCTTCGCCCACGATGCCACTATCGCCTAATAATTGGTTGAACCTTTCTAAAAGTTTTTCTTGCTGTAAAAAACTTACACAGGCTCTGGTATTGCTCTCTGATACCTTAGTTTTAGGGGTTTCGGGGCTGTCGTTGAGTTTCTCTTGACTATCTCTATAATCCTCCAATAATGCCGTTAGGTTGCCTAAATCGCTTTCGATGGCGTTGTGATTAAGATGTATTTTTTCGGCAGTCGCTTGGGCGGTTGCTACGATTTGCTTGTTTTCGTAAAGGTCTAATTTACTGCGGTAGTCGGTTTTATTATGGTTATTGATAATCTGAACGCTAATTTTTAGGCTGTCCAAGTTGCCTTTTATTCCCCCTTTGATGCAGTAGGTTATCGCCTCGGTTCGGTAGATTAGATTAAAAGGGTTGCTGGTATCTAATGTGTTGGGGCGGTGTGCCGATACCAGTTTCGGCACATTATCCGCCTTAATTTCTTGGATTACTTTTCTTTCTTCAATTGAAAAAATAAAAGGCTGTCTTGTTTCAATTAGATGCTCTAAAACCGTTGGTTCATGGCTCTGTAATAAACTGTTAATGTCTTCGCTTTCAGGACATTCTACAACCGTTATATTGGCTTGTGAGACCATTTCTTTCAGCATCGGAGCGTACTTTTTTACCGCTTCCCGACCTGCTCCGTCTCCATCAAAAAAGAAGATGATTTCATCTAAATTCTTAATACTTTTAATGGCTGTTTGGTGTTCTTCCGTCAGTCCATTTGTACCATAAAGTGCTAATACGCTGTATTCGTATGCTATTTTAGCGTTCTGTAAAAGCGTAGCTGCATCAATGATGCTTTCGGTTAATATCAACTTCGGCACGTAATGGGCGGGATAATTGGGATAAAGTCCCCTGCGGTCTTTTAAGTAAAAATGTCTGGCTTGATTACCCTTCGGGGCTTCACTGTGGATGGAACGAAAATATAGGCTAACGACTTGATTACTACTATCTTTCAAGCCAAAAACAAGGCTGTTTTTTCCGAATACGTTGTACATTATTTCACCTGTTCGGCTGGGGCTTTTGCTCTCCGATAAAAACCCGTGGGCAAGACAGGCGTTAATCAAGTTTTCGTCTTTTCGGCTTCCGTGGTGATACTGCCCTCCGTTAAAACCTATTTCTACCTTGTCGTATTCTAACCCTCTGAGTTGGCAATATTCTTTGGCTTGGGGGCTAAGTTTTAAACCATTTTTGAAGTAGGTAAACAGTTTATTGACAAGTTCCGTTTTGGTCAAGGCGATAGGGGCTATTTCCTTGGTTTCAGGCTGAACTTTTATTAAAAAACTTTCCGCTTTCTTGATGGCTTCGTGTTTTGTGATTCCTTCTTTTTGTAGGATAAATTCGATTACGTCCATACTCCTGCCGTGGGTTTTGCAGTTGGCAGAAAAACAATACACCGTTCCCGTTTGTTCATAGACTTGCATCGAGGGCGTTTTATCCTCGTGGAAAGGACAACGTAAACGGCTATTCTTATCGGCTTTGTAACCATAATGCCCTAAAACTGCCGTAATGCTTAATCTTGATTTTATTTCGCTGATTTCCATTGAAAAATAATTGTGTTTAATTTCACAACAACAAAAATAGAATATAGTTTCTAATATAACAACATAAAAGTTTCTGTATTTTCCATATATTGACTTAAATATTTATTATCGTTACTTTTGTGTTATGAAACACTTGGCAGATAATATTCGAATCATCAGAGAAGATAAAAACCTCAAACAAATTGAGGTGGCTACGCATATTGGCGTAGATAAATCGGCTTACAGTAAAATTGAGAAGGGTACAAGGGCTTTAACGGTGGAAGAACTCCAAAAAATGGCTCAACTCTTTGGCATGACTACCGACCAAATTATTAACCATGAAGGAGGTATGAGCATACCCCAAGAGGTAGTTATTGAAGATAAAGCGGCTGCCGAGCAATTAAAACTTATTGCTGAACTCGAAGAAGAAGACAAGCAAACTATCTTTAAACTCGTGGATAAATTGCTAACCAATAAGCGGTTTAAAGACTTTTTTGCTAAAAATGTGGCAGCCCTCTAAATTTATTTTTGGGTATTCTTATCCTGACTGTATGGATATATTTGTCTATAAAAGCCCTCAAAATGAATGTTTTGAGGGCTTTTTATACTGTTACTTATTTTTTTTACCAATAAAATTCAATAAAAAAGCTAAACCTAATAAGATTATACTACTGATTCCAAACGACCAGTCTGTTTTTGATGGAATTTTATGCCCACTACCATGTGCTAACAACCAAAAAAAGACATTCAAGATTAGTAGTAAAATTGCTAATATTTTTGTGAGAAAGATAACTGTCTTCATAAACTTTAATTTGTTTTTATACTTCCTTGAAAACCCTGATTGATAAGCTGTTGCATGACTTGTTGAAATTGTCCACTTGACATTCCTGTAACATTTAGACTTTCCCCATCTTTTAAATTTACCTTTTTACCGTTTAGTAAATCGACAACCATTAATGCAGACCTTGTAAGACTTGATGCCTGTTTGGTATCTCCGTACAAGTCATTATAAAATTTACCCGCAGATGACATATTCCAGCCTAAATGGTCGTTAGTTTTAGCCCCCTTGTGTGCAATTGCATCTTGAAGTGCATGAAGACCTTGACCAAGTTTGCCTAAATCTTTCCCCCCATCAGAAGCAAAAATATTGTCCCATCCAAATTGAAGACCTCGACTTGTAGCTTGTTCTTCTGTCATTCCACGCTCCGCTTCGGCATCACTCATCATAGAATGCCAATGACTATTCTTCTCTTCTTGTGAATCCGCAGTTTTACTGTAATCAATTCCTGGTCTATAAACGTGTGGGTCAATCGCCAAAGGATGGAGCATAAAATCTAAGAATCTTGCAGTTTCAGGAGGATGGTCAGCATATGTACTTGAATAGTGAGCGATTAAGTCTGCTTGTTTTTTTGAATATCCTAATCCCCTTAAAGCCTCATATGTTATATCATAATGGACAGAGACAGCATATCTTCCGTCTTTATCCGTCATATTTATAGGGTTGTTATTCGCATAAGCATATGAAGAAATATTAAAAGTTTTCTCAGCCAATGGGTCGATAGTTGTAAACCTTGGTACTAATTTATCATATAATCTTGCCCCGAAGTCTATATAACCAGTTTCTGATAAATCCTCCTTTCCAGTAAACTTAAATTTATCCTCTTTCCAAGTCTGTT
>JANXML010000336.1 GCA_025354645.1 Arcicella sp.
CGATAAAATTCCTACCAGCATCACCCCAAGCGATTCTGTAACGTTTTGTGCAGGCAAAACCGTTGATTTAAAAGTCAGTACCGAAGCGGGGCTTTCTTACATTTGGGAGCGTAATAATTCAGTTATCAATCAGGCAAATCAAGCCACCTTCACGGCTTCCGCCGATGGGCTTTACAAGGCTACGCTCCTACGTGGGGCGTGTTGGGGAATTACGCCAAGCGTCAAGCTAAAAACCTTAGCCAATATCATTCCCACGGCTACACTCACGGGAGATAAAAAGATTGATTATGACATAGAAACCAAACTCTCAATCAACCTAACTTCTCACGCTCCGTGGACGTTTAAACTGTCGGATGGCAAGGAATATACCGCCACAAAATCACCTTTTGAAATAGCCGTAAAGCCCTTATCCACAACCACATACAGCCTTATTGGCGTAAGTAACATTTGCGGAACGGGTACGGTTTTTGGTACGGCAAAAATTGAGGTAATTATCCTTTCGGCGGAGGAAGAAAAGGAGTTGAACGTAACGGTTTTTCCCGTTCCAAGTTCGGAGATTTGTAACTGGAAAATTGAAACGCCACAATCTACAAATGCTACGGTTGAAATGGTTGATGTGTTAGGCATAACGCAATACTCGCAAATTTCGACCACTCGCATTCAAATTCACGAAGGAACAATCAACCTTACGAATATGAAAGCAGGAACATATTTTTTAAAACTGCAAGCGGGAGAAAAAAGTGTAGTTCGGAAATTAGTGAAATATTGATTATCAACAAACACAAAAAAAGGCTTGAACGGTGTCGTTCAAGCCTTAATTATTATAAAATCTTAACTACGCTTCTGCCATTACTAAATTTGCTTCCATTAATTCAGATAATTGCCTGATAGTCTGAATTTTATCTATTTCGTTATCTGGTAGGGTGATTCCGTAGGTATTTTCTAAGTAAACGACTACTTCTAAAAACTCCAAAGAGTTCATTCCCAAGTCGGCATAAAAACGTTTTTGGGGAGCAATTAATCTCGGATTTATATAAAAATTCCGTGATAAAAATTGTGTCAATGTACTGGTATTGAATTTCATAAGTATAAGTAATTTAAAGATTTAATAATGATGTGACATTTTAACGAAATAATCATCAATTTAGTGCCTTAAAATGGTTGTTTTTTTATAATTATTGTTAAATTATGATTAAGCATACGTTTTATTAAAATTTTAACATAATTTAATTATTCTAAGATTGTGTTTTCAACGTAACCTTGGGTGGCAATAATTTATACATCACGGGCGTAACCAAACGAGCTAACAAAGTTGAACTTGTAATACCGCCAATTAACACAATTGCCAAAGGTGAATATAAATCTGAATATTCAATTACTAAGGGAATTAATCCTCCAATTGCGGTAAAAGATGTTAGTAAAATTGGAACAAAACGAACTTCCCCAGCTTCGTGAATTGCTTCATCGAGTGCCATGCCTTCTTCTCGTAATTGATTCGTGAAATCCACCAAAAGAAGGGAGTTTTTTATCTCAATTCCAATCAAGGCAATAAAACCAATGATTGAGGTAAATCCTAAGGTTTCTCCTGCAATTAATAATCCTAAGATTGCTCCAACGATGCCCAACGGAATCACTGAAAGCACAATTAGGGTCGATTTGAAGTTGCCAAATTCTAAAATAAGAATAGAAATCATACCAAAGACAGTTATGAGGATAATTACCCCTATACCGCCAAACGACTTCTCGGCGTTCTCGGCTTCTCCCGCTACTTTATACGTAAATCCTTTAGGGAATTTGAAATTGGCTAACTTTTTAACCAATTCTTGATTGACAACGGACGTATTAAAACCTGATTTCAAAAAGGCGGTAATTGTTACGTACCGCTCCTTATTAAAATGTCGAATCTGCGTTGGGGACGTTTCAAACTTGATTTCTACCAATTGTTTCAACGGAATTGCCGTTCCCAAAATGTTGTTGACGTACAAATTAGAAAATACACTTAAATCTTGTTTTATATTGCTTCGTGGGAGGGAAACGTTAATATTATAATCGTCCGTTTGCCCTTCTTCTCTGAAAGTTCCGACGTTCAACCCCGCCACACCCAAGCGAACCACACGGTCAATCTCCGAAATATTCACGCCCAAAAGTCCCGCTTTTTCACGGTTAATAATTGTCCGAAAGTCGGTTGGTTGCACTTTCAAAGGGTTTGCTACGTAAATAGTCCCTGGTTGGTCGGCTAAAACTTTTTCAATTTGTGTCGCCACAATTCTTAAACTATCCAAATTATTTCCGAATATTCTGTACGCCAAAGGAGCTTCCAAGGGTGGACCTTGTTCAAAGTCTTTTACCTCAATTTTGGCATTAGGATAATTCATAAATTTCTCCCGCAATTGATTGATAATTACTTTTTTATCACGGGTTTCCATGTCTTCCAATAACACAAAAAGTTGCCCCGAATTTTCGGTTTCTGGTCCGCCGATGATGTTGTAATAAATCCGAGGATTGCTTTTGCCAACATTGGCGGCGATGTTTTTTATCTCAGAAACTTTCTTTAATTCTGTCTCCACAAAACGCACTACTTTATCAGTGGCTTGCAGGTTTGTTCCCACGGGCGTACTCACGTTCACGAGGAACATTGGTTTTTCGGAAGTTGGAAATAAAGAGAATCCCAAGAATAATTTAGCCATAAACATTACACCCAAGAAAACGCCAACGGAGATAATCAGTGTAGTTTTTGGATGTTTTAAGCACCAAGTCATCAACTTTCCATACGTGGCTGAAATCAATTTTTTCATGCCTCGAAGAATGAAATTTCCTTCTGGATTTGCGTGATTTTTAAGGAGAACACTTGATAAAAACGGTACAATCGTGAGGGCAACAATCATGGAAGCAAACACTGTTACGGACACTGCCATCGGCAAACTTCGGATGAATTTTCCAGCGGCTTCGGGCAAATTGGCAACGGGCAGAAACGCAAAAATCAAGAGAATCGTACAACCCACAACCGCCATGCTGATTTGCTTGGTGGCATCAATGGCGGCTTGTTTTTTGGGAATTCCCATCCGCATAAATCGCTCAATATTTTCAACGACCACAATAGAATCATCCACCAAAATCCCCAAAGCCACAATCATTCCCACAATGGAAAGTTGATTTATCGTGAAACCCAAGGCATATAAAAGCGTCAATCCAATGGCGAGTGAAAGCGGAATTGAAATCATCACAACCAAGCTCGCCCGTGAACCCAGCGGCAGTAACGTAATGAGAACCAGCATGATAGCGATGCCAAAATCTTTAACAAAACGAGCCAAACGCTTTTGAACGGATTCTGCTTGGTCGAAAACTTTGACTAAATCAACGGAAGGCGGAAGCGTTTTTCGGAATTCTTCCACCACGGGTTCGGTCTGTGCTTTTACCTTAATGATGTTCTGCCCAAACTTCTGACAAGCCGTCACGAACACACTTCGGTGTCCATTCAAACGGGTTTTGTGAGTTTCGTCTTCGTAGTCGTATTTGACCTCGGCGATGTCTCGAAGCAAGACAATTTTTGTTCCATTCGAGAAGACAATCGTATTATTTATTTCATCAATATCTTTATAATTACCCGAAGTTTTTAGGTTAAATTTTTTGGTAGATAAATTAATCGAACCGCCTGGAATATTCACATTTTCTGACTGAATTGCTCCCAAAACACGATTGAGCGGGATTTTGTCTTGGGCTAATTTACTCAAATTCAATTCTACGGAGATTTTTCGCTTCGGAAATCCCCACGATTTGATGTTTTTCAACGCTGAAACTTTCTCCAAACGATTCTCCAAATCATCGGCATATTTTTCTAATTTATGGTAAGGCAAATTCTCGGAAACTAAGGCATATTGATAGATATTTACGCCATCAGGTTGGTATCTTTCAATGCGAACGTCCAAGACCTCGGCGGGTAAATCCTTGCGAACGGCGTTCATTTCACGCACAACTTCTTGGTATTTTTCTTCGGGGTCAGTATCGAAATCATATTCGACTTGGAAGATGGCGGCACCGTCCACGATGGTACTGCGAACACGGTTCATGTTGTCCAATTCGTTGAGTCGTTTTTCCACGACATCCGCCACCAATTCTTCCACATCCTTAGGAGAAGCCCCTGGATAGATGACCGTTACGCCAAATTGTGGAGATGAAAATTCGGGGTCTTCGCCCCGTGGCATATTCAACAAAGAGAAAACGCCGATGGATAATATTCCCAAAAACACCACGAGGGTGAATTGGTAATTTTTTACTGAGAATTCAGAGATTTTCATGATAGTGTTTGAATTGGTGTCATTGCGAGCGTAGCGAAGCAATCTGTTTACGTGTGGGAAGCTGTCATTGCGAGCGTAGCGAATCGGAGTTTCGTTAAACCAATCTGTTCGCTTACGGGAAGTGGACTTTAAGCTCAAAAGACTGAAAAAAGTGGCTTTCAAAGTCATTTTCATCAATCCGAAAGATTGCTTCGTGCCTCGCAATGACAGCCATTTAAAATTGTTATCATCAATCCAGAAGATTGGTTTAACGAAACTCCGATTCGCTACGCTCGCAATGACAGCCATTTATAGTTTTCATTCCTTCCGTTCGCAATGACAGCCATTTATAGTTTTTACTTCACAACCCGAACCTTACTTCCCTCCACCAAATAAGCAGAACCGTCCGTAATTACCTGCGTAATACCCGCCAAACCACTTGCCACAAAAGCCTTGGTGTTATCAATGCCCGCCAGAGCAATGGGCATTTTGCGTGCCTTTCCGTCCGATACTACATATACAAAAGCCTCATCACCATTACCTTCTACCACGGCATCAATCGGAATAGAAGTGTGTTTCTGAATGACTGAGGGCATTATTTGAGCGTTTCCGAATAATCCAGTTGCCATTTTTTTACCTTGGGTATTGATTTTTAATTCAGCCTGATAGAGTCCCGAATTCACATCTGCCCCTTGCGAGAGATTAGAAACCGAGGCTGAGAAAGTTGTCTCTGGAAAAGCATCTAAACTTACGGTTGCACGGTCGCCCACGTGTAGGCGAGTCCAATCTTTATCGGCAATTCCTATCTTCATCACCCAGTCGTTTGCCCCCGAAGCATTCATGAAAAATACGGGTGTGCCAGGTCCTGCCAATTCGCCTTCGTTCATCAATTTCTTGACGATTACGCCATTGGCAGAAGCATAAATTTTAGAATATCCTTGGTTGTAAGAAGCAATTTCTAAGGACTGTTTCGCCACGCTGAGGGCGGTAGTGAGGTTTTGGACTTGTTCCAACGTAGCAACTGAATCACGGTAAAGATTCGTAACTCGTTTCAAATCACGTTCAGATTTATTAACGCTTTCGCTGGCTTGTTGCACTTGGGCATTGATTTCAGTAAGGTTCAAAGTTGCCAATAATTGCCCTTTACGGACGTTCTGCCCTTCTTTTACGTAAATTTTCTCAATGATTCCACCCGTCTTGAATGACAAACGAGCTTCTTCCAAAGAGGCAATTAAACCCGATGCTTTGAGGGCTTCCGTTGAATTTGCCTGAGAGACATCCGCCAATTTCACCGCCACGATATCATCTTCAATCAATGCTTTTTTAGTTTCTTTTTTCTTTCCACAACTCACTAATAATGAGATGATTATGAAAGATAGTATGGATATTTTTTTCATGTTTAAAGTATTTTATGTTCTATAAATATTGGCACATGATAGCACGCTGATGACGCAGATGCTTTGCAACGCAGATTTAAAAGGATTTTTTTTACTGCGAAAATCTGCGTTGCCGAAGGCATCTGCGTTATCTGCGTTCCATCACAATCGTGATATTCACAACTGAAAACTCGCTTTTGCCCGTTCTAATTCTACCCATTTTGTCCAGACATCATACAGCGAAATGGATTGTTGCAATTGAGCCGTTGTGATTTGCGTTTGAGCATCCAACAACTCAATAAAGTTCAAATTCCCTTCCTTGTATCTTCTGAACATATCACGGTAATATCGTTCTGCTGTCGAGACTTGCATAGCCTTCGATTCATAAATTTCACGGGCTGATTCCAAAGAATTTTTGGCGATTTCTGCTTGTAAATCTAATTGGTTTTTCACTTGTTGCATTTGTGCATCCAAAGAAGCAATTTCCATTTCTGATTGCTTGATTTTCAATTGATTACGCCCAAAAGAATATACTGGTAAATCAAATGAAACGCCCAAAAGTACAAAGGCATTTGGAACGAAAAAGTTCTTATCGGCACTCGCAATTTGGTCAAATCTTCCTTGCGACCCAAGGTCTAAGGATGCTCCAATCTTAAACTTTTTATATGATTGATTCATGCCTAATAATTGACGGTTGATACTAATGCCTGTCTGGATTTTATCCAATTCTTCCCGATGTCCTTCTGTTTGTTCTGTCTTCAATCCGTCCTTGCCCAAACTGTCCAATGTTATTTTCTCCGTAAAATCCTTATTCAGTAAAAAATTGAAATAGGCAGCCGCATTTTTTTGATTTCCTCGTGCATTATCAAACTCAGCGTTAATTTTTGAAATTTCATTACGAGTACGCACTAAAACTGTCGGATTTGCCGAACCGTTTTTAATCAAACTTTCATTCACCCGTTCAGACTCACGTAAGATTTTTAGAGCATTTTCATAGACTTTTATTGCCTCCGTTGCTTTCAAATAATTGATGTACGCCAACTTAATATCCCGAACCAACTCACGTTTATATACCTGAATTTCAGCTTGTTGCATCGTTATTTGGTCTTGTTTAATGATCTGATTATATTTCAATTCAGCATTAATCAAGGGCATTGTCGTTTTTACCCGAACATCATAAAAATCTTTGGGAACTAACTGTTCAGAAGTGTTCTGGATTTGGGGAAAGGAATTGGTAGCTGTCAATTTATTCAAAGTTGTATAAACTGGATTAACCAAATCACCAATGGGAATTTCAATCTTCCGACCGCCCTGTGCCGTCGAAAGGGTCGTGTTGAAATTGACGTTCGGTTTGAAAAGCGTTTTGGCTTCGCTGAGAGCAAAAACAGCTTTTTGTAATTGAAAGTTTTGTTGCTTCAATGTCTGACTATTTTTCAGACCTTCCTGCACATAGTTATTCAAAATCTCGGATTGCCCCAAAGCCCCAAAACTCCATAACATGGTTAATAAAAGAGGTTTCATAAACAGATAGTATTTACTTAACAGTGTTTAGTGTGAAGGTAAATTTTTAGGTATGAATTATGAGGTCGTAGGTATGAGGTCAAAATTGTACTTTATAATGACTTCCTCAAAACCTAATACCTACAACCTCATACCTACGACCTAATTTCGTTGCTCGTTGCTACTAAATTGGTAGTACATTTTGCCACAATTTGCCCCGCTTCATTACGGATTTCTCCTTCGGCATGAGCAATCTTTTTCCCCATTCTCACGATTTTGGACTTTACCGTTAGCTTTTCATCGGGCTTTGCCGAATACAAAAAATCAGTATTTAGGTTTACTGTGGAATAAAAAACCTGATTTCCCATCGAAAAAGTGGTCATACCAATTAAATCATCCATCATTCCGATTGCTACGCCCCCGTGCATGATGCCCCCAGGATTGCACATATCTTTTCGGACAATAAACTCCATCGTGAGCGAACCTTCTTCTACGTCTGTAAGCGTGCCATTGAGCCAACGCCCAAAAGGCGAAGGACTGACTTCCGCTGAGGTCTTACCGATATTACTTTTAAAAAATTCTAAGGCTGGATTCATATTATTTTTTTACTAATTCAATCATTTGTTCCAAAGAAGCCGTCATCAATAAATCTACATCAGATTGTTCATTGAATTTCTTAAACCTATTTCTAATTTTCAGCGAAACCATCCCGTGCATGAATGACCATATCGACATAGCTGCAATCTCTATATTACTGAATTTCAGCTGATTAGATTCAATTCCTTTTTGGATACTCTCGCATAAAAGCATAAAGCATTTATGCCCGCTATGCCAATCTTCTTCTTCCTTCAAAGTATCCATAGGGGCATTCAAAATAAACATTAAATCATACATTTCGGGGTTTTGAAAAGCAAATTTCATGTAGGCAAAACCCCTCGCACGGAGTTCATCAATGGGGTCTGTGATGCCCTCAATTGCTACCGTCATTTCTTCCAATAATTTATCAAAACCCATCTCATGAATTTCATGGAATAGCTCATTTTTATCCTTGAAATAGAGATAAATCGTGGCGGGGCTATATTCAATTCGCTCAGCAATGACACGGATGGAAGCCTTCTCGAAGCCTTCTTCGATGAAAACCTCTTTGGCTGCTTCCAAAATCATCAACCGCATTTCCTGCTTATCCCGTTCTTTTCTTTCTAAAATACCCATTATTTTTAATTGATTCCCTTTTAAAATCAGAGTTTATTGAATGTTCATGAGGATCAATTATTAATCCCCAATTACCCAATAATTGATCCCTAATTTACTTAGCTCTCGTCCAAACAGTAGTCCTTCCCAAGAGTGATATTCCAATGAAACCTCTGATTTCCAGCTCATTAGCCTTTTTCATTTTAATCGTACATGAATAAGTTTTACCATTGTTTGGGTCATAGATTGTTCCGTCTTCCCAAGCCTTTCCCGTAAATTCAAATCCTTTTAAGATGACAGAACCTATGATAGGTTGCGTGTTTAATTTAGCATCAGGATTATTCACATCTTTTCTTTCTCCGTCTTTTCCCCAGGAAATTTTTCCAAAATATTTTTCACCTTGTTTGTATATTAAAACCTTACCATCTTTACTTTCGGCAAGCCATTCACCCAAAACAGCATCCTTGGTTACCGCCTGCGAATGACCAACATTTACAAAACTGATAATAATAATTAAAAGAGCAATTAATTTTTTCATGATTGAGAATTTTTAAATAAAACGTTGTAAACTTACTGAACACTGTTTAGCAAAACAAAAGATTTTGAAAATATTTTTTTAATTCTAAGAAAAGTTATTTTTTTATAATACTTAATTAATTGAATTTCAACACTTTAATTAAAACAAATATTAAATTAACACAATCTACCAACTTGATATGTTGTGGAATATAAAGGTTATCAGTATTTTTGCAGATTAAAAATTAACAACGAATTTAAAATATGAATTATCCACTTAACCAAATACCCGAAAGAACTGAAAAACCTCGCCAAAAAGGATTGACAATGGTGATGGATAAAGGGTTGAGCCTTAGAGAAGTAGAGGATTTTATTGAAATGGGTGGTGCCTATACTGATATTGTAAAGTTAGGCTGGGCAACGTCTTTCGTGACCCCCAATTTGAAAGAAAAATTGGCAATATATAAAGCCGCTGGAATCCCAACTTATTTTGGGGGTACGCTGTTTGAAGCCTTTATTGTAAGAAATCAATTTGATGAATATCGTAGGGTGCTTGATCAATTTGGTATGGAATACGCTGAAGTTTCGGATGGTTCTTTGGAAATGAATCAGGATCATAAGTGTGAGTATATCAGAACGTTAGCTACGCAGGTAACGGTGCTTTCGGAAGTTGGTTCAAAGGATGAAACCAAAATCATTCCCCCTTATAAGTGGATAAAATTAATGAAAGCGGAGTTAGAGGCAGGTGCTTGGAAAGTAATCGGTGAGGCTCGTGAGGGTGGAAATGTTGGACTTTTCCGTGCTTCGGGTGAGGTTCGTCAGGGATTAGTAGAAGAGATTTTAACCGAAATTCCAGAAGATAAAATTATTTGGGAAGCTCCTAAAAAAGATCAACAAGTTTGGTTTGTGAAGTTGGTTGGTGCTAACGTAAACGTTGGAAATATCGCTCCACATGAAGTTATCTCGTTGGAAACCATACGTTTAGGTTTAAGAGGAGATACTTTTTCTTTTTTCTTAGATAAATAAATTTTAATAATAATGTTCAATGCTCAATATTCAATGTTCAATATTCAGGGAAGGGAACCTTGAAAATTGTTAGTTGAAAATTGAGCATTGAACGTTTATAATTTTTGTACTATTCACACATTTAACAAGTTAACAAAATGGAAATTATAGATTTCGTCATACAACTCCTCAAAGATCCCTTAACGGCATTATCACAATTTATTACTGAACATGGAGCTTTGACATATGGACTTCTTTTCTTAATTATTTTCGTAGAAACAGGACTTATCGTTATGCCTCTGTTGCCAGGGGATTCTCTACTTTTTGCGGTAGGCGTTTTGGCTTCCGCAACGGGCAATATAGAATTAACTTTTGTGATTCCATTATTGATTGCAGCTGCTTTGTTGGGTGATAATGTCAATTATTTTGTCGGTAAGTTTTTTAGTAATTTTATTAAGTCGAAAGAGAAGATTTTATTCTTGAAACGTAGCCATATTGAGCAAACAGAGGCATTTTATGAAAAACATGGTGGACAAGCTGTTATTATGGCACGTTTCGTTCCTATCGTGCGGACGGTCGCTCCTTTTGTGGCGGGTGCTGGTAGTATGACTTATGCAAAATATATTACATTCTGTATCATTGGGGCAGTTTTATGGGTAACTGGAATTACGACGATTGGCTATTTTTTAGGCAGTAATGAATGGGTGAAGCACAATTTTGAGAAAGTAGTTTTAGGTATTGTTGCGGTATCAGTTTTACCAATGATTGTTGGAGTTTTGAAGGCTCAATTTGGAAAGAAAATATAGATAATATTAACCATAGAAATAGCTGTGAATTGATTTTCATGGCTATTTCTATGTTATTTGAGTAACGACATTTTTTAATTATAAGACGCTTTTATTTTCTGAACAATCTCTTCAACTTTTTGAATGGACAATCCAAAAGATTTAGCGATTAATTCAATAGAAACTCCATTTTGAATTAATCCTTTTACATAATTAAATGTACTATTTTCTCTTTCTTCGAGTCGTATTTGATCTGCGGATGTCATAGCAATTTTGTTTAAATTGTTTGAAACTTTTGTAAAGATAATGATTAACTCATTTGTTGTCAAGTTCGCAACGCCATGTAAATAAAAGGCAATAGAATTTATGTAACTATTTTCATGAAGTACATCAAAAGTCCTCAATTTGTCAATAATAAACGATTCTATCAGTAAAAATTTCTCTTTCTCATCTCTACTGTGTTTTAAAAGCATTGCAGCGGTTGAGAGAAAATCATTTTTGAAATTAGCGATTTGATGGTCTTCAAAATCATTCAAGGAAAATAGTAAATAATCGAATTCGGGCAAAAATCTAAGTAGTTCGGTAGGTGGATTGCCAAAATAGGAACGCATTGAGATTTTCTTCCAAGGAGTTTCTCCGTGATGAATAATTACAGGAATTACTACGGATGGCTTTTTACCTTTATTCTTCTTTTTCTGTTTCTGAAATTCTCCCCAAATATTAGAGATATAACGCAGTAATTGCCATTCTGGAAAATCTTCTTGATATGATTTATGTTCAAAAAGTAAAACAATCTCTGCCTTAACGCCCTGATATTCACATTGATAAACTAAATCCGCAAAATTCTCTTTTAACATTTCGTCAATAAAAGAAGCATTAGACATTTTAAGTGAATTAAGATTCATTTTATCTTGAATTTCACTTGGAAATACTTCTTCGATAAAACTTTTGGCTACTTCTAAACGTGAAAAGGATTCTTTAAAAAACTTGTCATGCGGGTTAGGTATAATGTTTTCCATTGAAATAGTTTTAGTGGGATTATTTTATTCATTTCAAAGGTATAAATTTAATAACACAATTACACAAAAAAGCCGTTAGAAATGATTTCCAACGGCTTTTTTAAATATTTTATTCTAAAAACTATTTCTGAACCACCTTTGCAAAACGGTGATAAAAAGGAGTCTTACTATTCTCATCTTTCGGCATATATTTACCCGTAATAATTGGTACATACATTACACGACGGCGAGATTTTTCACCCATATTTGGCGACACTTCCACACGATGCCATAAGCGACCATCATGCACTGTTAAATCGCCCGCTTCAATCTCAAAACCAACTTCACGTACATCAGGCTTGTGATCAACAAATTGTTTTTTACCGAACAATAATTTGAAAACGCTCTGATTTTGCGTTCCTGGTAATACTTTTAAGCCTCCATTTGTGGTTGGGCAAGTATCCAAGTGAATACCAACGTTCAACATTGGAAGAATTTTCTGACCTAAAAACAAATCACGTGGGCTGTCTGTGTGCCATCCCATTTGCGTGAATTTACTATTCGGTGAGTTCACATAATGATTAAAAACTAAACCATCTTTTTCTTCGTCACTGATGCGTCCGTCGTAAGGGGCTAATAATTCAACCAAAATTTGCAAGCGTGGGTCTTTCAGAAACTCAGCAAGAATTGAGCTATACTTATTCGTAAAGCACATTCTCTGAATCATTTTATTGCCTTTTGGGTCTTTCCCGAATTTTAAAGGAATTCCATTTATTTTTTCAACACCTTCTGCCAACCACTTTTCTTCGATTTTAGCTAACTCGTCAATAAAAGTTTTAATAGTGTCAGTATTGATAAAATTTTTAAAATGAATTACTCCGAATTTACGGAAATAATCTTTTTGCTCTTGGGTTAGAACCTCGCCAAATGGGAAGGTTTTGTATTCGAACTTTACCATGTTTTTACCCTTTATTTATGTGGTTTACAAGAACTTATTTCGTGTTGTTCTCGCTACAAAAACCAAACCGTTTCCGCCAATTTAGTCTTGTAAAAAATTGTACAAAAGAAAGTTTTTACGTTTCTCAAACTTTTCGATAAACACAGTTGGGCAGAACTGAATTTACTTTTTTATCATAACTAAAAATTTGTTTTTCTACTTTTGATAAAACGATGCAAATTAATTGAATGTAATCAAATTGTAATTTTTTCGTTAGAAAATTATTAATTAATCTACGAAAATTTATACTGATTTCGTATTTTTTACAATTCTAAAATTTTTGTTATTATTTTAATTTAAGATTGAAGCACAAAATTAGTCGTTATGATTTCAATTAGTCAGAGCATTATCATAAAATATTACCGCCCATCATTTTTGCACTTAACCGATTTTTGAACCTAAATAAAACACCGTTTGAAGAACAACATAAAAACCTAACATTACGCCAACTGTTACCTGCCACTTTTTATCAACGATTTGTTTGGCAATTAGGTATGAGATACACGTAAAAAATAGAGCTCCAAATATATCTACGGTATAATGAACGTGTTGGATTAATAATAAAACAGCCAGAGCAAAAGTGGCAATAAGGGCGATAATTTTATCTCTTCGACCTTCCACAAACAAGCAAATCATAACCATTGTTGCGGTATGACCCGAGAAGAACAAATCTTTTGTAATGGGTTCTGTATCGCCATAAATCAACAATTCAGCAAAAGTATCATGGAGAATTACTAAATCGGTAGGAGGGTTTAAAGGAAAAAGATAAATGGTTGTCATTCTGAAAACTGTTTCAATGACGAAGGTCAAAGCGAACAGCAAAAACAATTGAGGTTTAGCTAAAACCCGCAGAAGCATATAAATCAATAGCCCGTAAATTATGGCAAAAATGTAGGTAGAAACGTCAACAAATGGAATGTAATTTAATATAAAATCGTTAATGTCAATACCAGGTCTTTTTTGAATATTTCGAAAATAAGTAGGAAATTGTAATACACCCGACACAAATACTGCCACGGCTGTGAATAATTTTACAACATAGTCTTGATTAGCTAAGGATTCCTTCCAGTTTTGTAAAAACGATGAAGTGTAACTTTTTAACATCTTTTGTGGTTTTATATTCGATGCGACTGTCGCACGGCTCGATGTTCGTTTTTCGGTGTTTGGTTAAAAAACAGTGATTGATTTTCGATATTTTGTTAAAAGAAAACGAACATCGAGAAACGAACATCGAAAAACGAACATCGAAAAACGAACATCGAAAAACGAACATCGAAAAAACAAAATTACATTATCTTTTAAATTTTATCAACAATGATAACAAAAATAAATTCGCTGATTCTTGGAATAGTTACATTATTTACGAGTGTTTCATGCGGTCAAACTACTGAAAATCAGAAAATTAACAAAAAAATGAACGAAGAAAAAGTCAATATGGAAGGTATGGAAACTATCACCTTTGGGGCAGGATGTTTTTGGTGCGTTGAAGCCGTTTTTCAACAAATTGAAGGTGTTGTAAAAGTTGAATCGGGATATTCAAATGGAACGGCAAAAAATCCTTCGTATAAGGAAGTATGTACGGGTAATACGGGTCATGCGGAGGTTGTGCAAGTATCTTTTGACCCTAAAAAAGTATCGTTTGATACGATTTTGGAGATATTCTGGAAAACCCACGACCCAACAACGTTGAATCGTCAGGGGGGAGATTCTGGAACGCAGTATCGTTCAGGCGTGTATTATTCTAATGAAGCCCAAAAAACTGCGGCTGAGGCTTGGAAGAAAAAATTGAATGACGAACACGTTTTTCCAAACCCAATTGTAACGGAAATTACGGCTCTTTCAAACTATTCAAAAGCCGAAGATTACCACCAAGATTATTATGATTTGAACGGTCATAATCCTTATTGTCAGGTAGTTATAAAACCGAAGATGGATAAATTACAAAAAACTTTTAAGGATAGGTTGAAGGCTCAGTAATACGGGGAACGGTACATGGTGAACGGTGAACGGTTTTGACGGCGAATTTTCTGTTCACCGTTTACACTTCCCCGTTCTCCGTCACTATAACTTGAAGGACTCCAAGTAGTTCTTCAAGTTTATTCAAATAATAACGACGAGTATCAACGTTTACTTTTGAATTTTCTAACTTCAAGAAAATCCACTCAAAACCAGTGCTGACCGCTCCATAGATACATTTGATGCTATCGTTATGCTTTTTTTGATTGAATAATTGAGCGGCGTACATTTCTGCAATACACTGAGCAAGGCTGTTTTCGTTGTTTACATCGTCATTTTTGGCTTCGACAATGCATAAAAGAGGAGAATCTATGCGAGCGGCTTTGTAGTTTTTTGAGAGTAAATAATCGCAACGTCCTTTGAGTCCGAGCGTTTTATCAACGTCAAAATTATATCCCGAAAAATACGTGAAAGCATCAGGATTTCTTTGACATAATTCGTTGAGAATTGGCGTAATCAATAACTCAGATTTTGCTTTTTCAGTCCCTAATGGAAGGCTTTGATTGAAGTTCAAAACGTTCATCAATAATTCAGATGGAATGAACGGCGTAATGGCTTCGGAAAAAATTTTTTCTCGCTCCGTCAAGATGTTCAAAGCATCCAAATCGTTAAATTTGTATTTTGAGTATGAAACTGGCATAAATCTTTTTCTTGTAAAAATACAGTTTTTGAGTCGTAAATAATAACCAAAGTGTTAAATTTGTCAATTCAAATAATGATTAACAACATTTATTCGTTTCCTTACGAAAGTAACCATTAATTAAATCCATTATTACCCATCTCCCAATGAAAAAGATATTTTTTAGTCTAATTATTCTCCTTGCGGTTTCGTTGAGTGCTGATGCTCAGAAAGTTACGCCCTCGAAATGGTCATGGGCATTATCTAAACCCAACCCAGCAATTGGTGAAACGGTTGATATTATTTTCACGATTAAATCGGATAAAACTTGGCATCACTTCGCTACTGATTTTGATGAAGGCGGACCAATCATCACCACCATAAAATTCAAACCTAATGATTCGTATGAGTTAGTTGGCAAGTTGAAATCAATTAATCCCATCAAGAAAAAAGATGAGGTTTTTGAGGTAAATGTAGCATATTTTGAAGGAAAAGGGGAAATCAGACAATCCATCAAAGTATTAAAAGATAACATTGCAATTGAAGGAACGCACGATGGACAAGCCTGTTCAGATGCCACAGGGCAATGTGTACCCATTAAAGGAGCTTTTAAATTAGAAGCCAAAGCGGGTTCAAATTCGGATGCTGAAAAAAAAAAAGCGACGACCAAGCAGAAAATCAAGTAAAAAATAAAACTGACTTGCCGTTGTCTGTGTCTCCACAGACGACAAAATTATCTTCATCGTCTGTG
>JANXML010000337.1 GCA_025354645.1 Arcicella sp.
TGGCAAGAAAGAAATCCTTAACGCCATGCCCCCGTACATGGGCGGTGGCGAGATGATAAAAGATGTAACTTTCGAGAAAACGACTTACAACGAATTGCCTTATAAATTTGAAGCGGGTACGCCCAATATTGCAGACGTTGTAGCTTTGAAAACTGCATTGGAATACATTGCAAAACACGGAAAAGAAAATATTGCTGCTCACGAAGATATGTTGTTGAAATACGCAACCGAGCAATTATCTGAAATTGAAGGATTAAGAATTGTAGGACAAGCGAAGGAAAAAATTTCAGTAATCAGTTTTGTAATGGACGGTATCCACCATCAAGATATTGGTGTTTTGCTTGATAATCAAGGAGTTGCCGTAAGAACTGGACATCATTGTACCCAACCATTGATGCAAAGATTCAACATCTTGGGAACGTCCAGAGCCTCATTTGCTGTTTATAATACCGTAGAGGAGATTGATAGATTAGTGGCAGGATTGCATAAGGTTAAGAAAATGATTTTGTAAAAATATAAAACGATGACAGCAACATTAGAAAAAGAGCAAGTTCTGTTTTGCATTCAAGGAATGCCTCAACGATTTACTATTGATGATGTAATAGAGAGAATTTTACTAATGACAAAAGTTGAAAAGGGTTTACAGCAAATTGCTGACGGAAATAGTTATTCTCAGGAGGAAGTAGAAACAATATCAAAAAAGTGGTTTAATAATAATTCACAAACAAAATGATTACGCCAAATCAAGTAATAGAATCTTTCCAAACTCTTCCTAATAATACTTCTGTGGAAGAAATGATAGAGCGAATTCTCGTTCTTGAACAAATTGAGACTGCCCGTGAACAATCTCGAAATGGGCAAATTTACACCAATGACGAAGTAAAAGCAATGACAAGAGAATGGCGAAAGAAATAGTTTGGACAGAAAAAGGTACTGAAACATTTCAAAGTCATTTTTCTTATATTGAAAATGATTCACCACTAAATGCAGATAGATTTGAGGCAAAGATTTTTGAAATTCTTGAATTGGTATCTCTAAATCCACTCATGGGTAGAATGACAATTGAATTGAAAGATGAAATGGTGAGAGAGGTTTTCATTTATGGTACTTTCAGAATCATTTATGAGATATTTGATGATAGAATAGAAATTTTAACCATTCGCAGAACAGCACAAGCGAACGATTTTCAGAAAAATGACAATTAACGAATCACAAGACGAAATAATAGAAGAATTTGAATTGTTTGACGATTGGGCAGACAAATACGAATATATCATTGACTTGGGCAAAAAACTCAAAGGATTACCCGAAGAGCAAAAAACCGAAGACAATATCATCAAAGGTTGCCAGAGTAGAGTTTGGTTGAATGCCCGAAAAGACGATGAAAGTTTAATCTTCGAGGCTGATTCTGAGGCAATTATCGTGAAAGGTTTAGTAAATATGCTCATTAGAGTTTTGTCTGGACATACACCACAAGAGATTGCGAAGGCTGATTTATACTTTATGGACAAGATCGGAATGAGTTCACACTTAGCCCAAACTCGTTCAAATGGTTTGGCTTCGATGGTGAAACAGATGAAAAATTATGGAATAGCTTATTCATTAAAAAACTAAGTTTTAAACTTGAATAAAATCATGGAAGTATTAGAAAAAACGTCATTTATTGATTTCATGCAAACTTTGCCTGATAGATTTTCTGTTGATGAAGTGATGGAAAGAGTTATTCTTTTGGCAAAAGTTCAAAAAGCACAAGAACAATTACGAAATGGTGAATCGTTTAGTAATGATGAAATGAAAGCGTTAGTGAAATCATGGGCAAAGTAGATTGGTCAAAAGAAGCACGGGAAGATTTAGAAGAATTTTATCTTCAATATTGTGAATTTTCAGAAAAATTTGCTCAAAAATGGGCTGATGATATTTTCGAGGTAACTCATTTATTAGAAAATAATCCACGGTTGGGTCGAATTGTTCCAGAACTACAAGTTCAATCTATTCGAGAGATGATTATTGGGAAATATAGATTGCTGTATCAAACTGATAAAGGTGATAATATTGAAATTTTAACAATTCGTCATTCTTCAAAACCATTAAATTACTAAAACATAAAATGACCGAATCAGAATTAAAAGAAGAAGTAATTAAAGCCATCAAGGAGGTTTATGACCCTGAAATACCCGTAAACGTGTATGAATTAGGCTTGATTTACGATATAAAAATTTTTCCAGTAAATAATGTTTACGTTTTGATGACTTTGACTTCGCCCTCATGTCCATCGGCAGAAGCAATTCCTGCGGAGATTGAAGGAAAAATCAAAGAAATTGAAGGCATTTCAGATGTAAGTATAGAATTAACTTTCGATCCACCATATTCGCAAGATATGATGTCGGAAGTTGCCAAGTTGGAACTTGGATTTATGTAATGACAATTTGGTAATTTGAAAATGTGCTAATTTGAAAA
>JANXML010000387.1 GCA_025354645.1 Arcicella sp.
TAAAAAAATAGTGCCAATCATGGGAACGATTGACACTAAAAAATCTTTGACTGTTAGACAGCCCAAAGATACAGAAATGTTTACAGAACTAACTGATAAGCAAGCAATTAGATTGCTAAAAGAAGCTGTAAGAGCCAAGAAACAAGCCCAATATCCAAACGTTCCTGAGTACGCAATGCCAGTGCCAAATTATCAGGATAGCGATGCAAACGGTTTGACCAAATGTATCTTGGATTTTCTGAATAGTCAAGACCATTGCCACGCTGAACGCATAAGCAATGAGGGCGTAATGCGTAGGGATAAGTACGGTAAATCATTCCGTGCCACCTCCTCCATGCAGAACGGTACGGCAGATATTTCAGCTACTATCTTGGGGCGGTCGGTCAAAGTGGAGGTAAAAATTAATACTGATAGACAAAGCGAAGCCCAAAAGGAATATCAAAGACAGATTGAAAACGCACGTGGTTACTACGTTGTGGCAAAGGATTTTACAGGGTTTTATGAGTGGTATAAACTTAAAATGGGAGGTAGAAATGAATGATAAACCACGATACGGGACTGTTCCAATTAGTCTTTTGAGGAACATTCACATCGACCAAAAGGGAACGATTAGGAAAATGATTGATTATACCTTGTACGACCGTATGATAAAAGAAAATCCTTATTATGCAGAAGAAGAACCTGATGCTTTTGAAGAGCCAGCAATGGAGGGAAGTATGGAGTATTTTAATTTATTGCCAAATGATTTAAAGGGCAGAATGGAACGTGGTAAGGAAATTTACGATACACTCCACGGAACGCCAAACGCAAGTATTAGCATTAAGAAAATGCTTGAATTTCAAGAACGGAAAACAGAATTTGATTTGATGGTATTTAGTTTCTATTGTGCTATTCGTAGCATAGTAGGGACTAAACCCTATTATAAAGGAACGAATGAATTTTGGCTTGCAAGGGCGTTTGGGTACTCGACTGTAAAGGAATATCAAAACGCTGAAACAACGCAAGCAGAGAAAGATTTGAGGGTAAGGTATTCAAAACGGGATTGGTTGAAAAAAGTGAAATTAACCTTGCAAAATGATTGGTATTTGATTTATGTTTCGACAAACAAGTATATCAGAATGAGAGGTTATTATGTATCTTTTAAAATGGATTTGGAAGCATTGGCAATAATTGTAAAAGGTAAAAACGATAAGTATAAAATTAAAGAGAATGAGCGAGAGGCAGTCATGGCAAAAATATTTGGATAGAATTATTGACTAAGAAGCACAGCACAACCACAGCACAAACCACAGCACAGGGTTTTATTTTTACAGCATCTATAAAAATATACTTTAACAAGGTATTTTAAAAAGCTAAAAAAAGATATTTAAAAAAAATAATACAACGACAATTTCAAAAAAATGGAGGAAATTAACCTTTTCCTTAAAAGCCAAACCAACAAAAAAAGCTCCGCAAAGAGGGGGCGGGGCGGTCGGTCGTTGTGGATAAGTTTAAAACTCAAAGAGGGGTGTTGTTCGTTGAGAGAGGGGCGTAAAAAAAGCGTGGAGGTTCGTTTGTACCTCCACGCTTTTCTGTTGTCTTAAAACGCCAAAGAATGAGGTTTTAATTTTGAAGTGCTTGTTTACCGTATTCTTCCAATTGACGGTAAAGACTTTTAACAGTTTTTCCAAACCGAAACGCTATCTCTTCAATCATTCGAGAATCCGTTTTACGAACCTGTAATGGTAGTTTTCTATTTTCCTCTATCATGGGCGTTACGGTCGTTTCGATGAAATATTTTTGAGAATCTTTGTAAGGTTGCGTTATTTTGGGCATTTTGATGGGTTTTTGTTGAATATTGAACGATAAATTTCAGGACTTTTTAGGACTTTTCAGGACTTTTTCAGACCTTTTAGTAACTTTTAGTAACTTTTTATAACTTTTTTCGTACTTTTTACAACCTTTTTACGTCATTTTACCAATCTGTTACCCTCCTTTCGCCCCCAAAATCGGCTCGTTGTTTTGTTCTTCCTAATTCATTTACGACTAAAATTACGACAATTAGAAGTTTTTTACAAGTGGAGGAGGTACGATTTGGGTTAGATTTACAAAATGGGGACTGTTTTTTAGGGACTGTTTGGGTATGAAGTGAGTGGAGCGGTTTTTTCTACAATTTTTTTCTACAATTTTTCTACACTTTTCTACAAAACAACGTCAAAACAAAGGAAACTATTAGAAACAAGAAAGAGTGTAACTTGCTGAAAATTAGCTAATTACACTCTTTTTGTTTGGTTGATTTTACCCTTTCGAGTACCGGGGACGGGAATCGAACCCGTACGAACTTACGTTCACAGGATTTTAAGTCCTGCGTGTCTACCAGTTCCACCACCCTGGCATGAGTCTGAGATTTCTCCCTTCCTCTTAAACTTAAAAAGCACCCGAAAGGTGCTTCATTTAAGCTGAGCGAAAGACCGGGTTCGAACCGGCGACCTCAACCTTGGCAAGGTTGCGCTCTACCAGCTGAGCTACTTTCGCATAATGTACTGGTGAATTATGATGCAAAATTAGTGTTTTCAGATTTTGTATGCAAATATTTACTGAAAAAAATATAATTAAAATCCGTAACTGTCTTCATAATTACTTGATTTTGTTAGGTTTATGAATATCAATAAATGATTAAAATAATGCTCGAATTATGGTTCAATAATGAGTAAATGTAGGATTTAAAAGTGTTTTGAAATAGTTTTGTATGTATTCCAAAAACATTTTTCATGAAGAGATTAATTACCACTTTAATAATTTTAACTTTTATAATACGTATTTGCGATGCTCAACATTATGGGCACTTTACATCGTGGAATAGATTTGCCATTCAAAAGAAAATAAACGACCATTGGGAAATTATGGGAGATGTTCATTTGAGACGACAAAGTGATTTTAATTCGTCGGACATCAATCCTTTTGCTTTGAAATTGATGGAAGGTTACAGAATTACGACTACTTACCGCATCAAAAACTTTGCCTTATCATTTGCTCCTTTTTTTATGTATTCCTCTCCTTTATACAGTAAAAATAGTGATCTAAATCGTCCTGATAGAATAGAAATTCGACCTTCTTTTTTTGGAGAATGGACCAAAAAATTATCCGAAAAATGGGCATTCCGTTCCCGTTTAGGATACGAATATCGTATTTTTAAGCGAGATGATAGTTCTTGGGGCGATGAACAAGGACGTACAAGATTACGATTACAACTCCGATATTCATGGAATAAAGAAAATACGATTTTCATTAGCGAAGAACCTTTGTATAATGTTTCTCCCAATGTTCCTGCTAATTCATTTAGTCAAAATCAATTATATTTTGCTTATAATCACGTCTTTACACCACATTTCACCTTCGAAACTGGATATTGTTGGAATCATCGACAGAGGGCTTCATTGGTTGAATTTGATGAAGAAAATATTTTACAGACACATTTTATTTTTAGATTATAAGCACTTGCAGATGGTTGAGATGATTAAAAGCATAACTTCATAATTTTTCTGTATTTCCGAATCTTTCCATCAATAAACTTGCTTGTTAGATACAATTTGGCACGGCTTTTTCGTTAGATGTAGTACAGACTTTATTAATTTTAAGAATATGAAAAAGGCAATTCTTTTAACTGTTATTTTTGCTTGTTTCCAAGCAGAATCAGAAGCAACCAATAATACGTCGCACAAAAAAACGACTATTTCTGAAACTTCATCAGTTTCAAAAACAGTCGGGAAACGTCGTCGCAAGAAAGGTTTTTTGTGGGGATTATTTAAGAAAAATGACTGCGGATGTCCGAAGCATTAATTGGTAGTTATTTGTTACTTTTTATCAGGAGACGTTAAAAATTAAATGTATTTTGCTGATAATCAGGTGCTTGTAATAACTAATAACCAATTATTAATAACTAAACAACTGGATTAATCTCCGAAGCCGCCAAACTGCCAACGGGTAGTCCATTAAACCATCTCAGACGGTCAGCTTCTTGATTTTTATTTTTAGGTTCAGTAATTGTGGCTCCATCTTCAACAAAAATAATTGTCATGACTTCCCTTTTTTTATCCGAATAATTACCAGGTGCTGAATGCAAAGTCCAACCCGCATGGAAGGTGGCATCACCCGCTTGCATAATCTCCGCTCTTGTGATGGGATAACCTTTTTCTTTCACCATATTTCCCAAAATTTCTTCTGATTTATCCGAAATTTCTAAATTTCCCATAATTCCTAATTCCTGCGAACCCGAGGCGAAAGTTAGCATTCCCATTTCAACGGAAATATCCATCAAAGGCATCCACATGGTAATGGTATTTTTGGTTTCGAGGGGCCAATAATACTGATCTTGATGCCAGGGAGTATGTCCTCCGCCCGCTTCTTTAAATAAGGCTTGGTCGTGATATATCCGTACTTTCTCAACGCCCATTAGATCTGCCGCAATCTTGCCAAAACGCTTTGCTAACGTGAATTTACGCACGTCCTCATCTACTTCCCAAAGGTTCATAATTTGCAAAAAAGCCTTCCCGTAAGTGTCTCGATCTTCCATTTTACGCTTTTCAGTATTGAAACGGTCGGCAGTTTCTACTATGACATTACGATAGGCAATTACCTCATCTTGATTCAAAATATTTCTTAATAAAATATGTCCATTCGTTTGATAATCAGCTTGTTGCTCTTTTGTAGTTGAGTAGTTTTGTGTCAATTCTGGCAGTTCATTTGTTGTGTTCATTTTTCAATTTTGTTAAACTAAAAATCTTTCACAAAGTAATTCATTAGTTTTCAGATACTTATTATCGTTTTTTGCCATTTTTTGTGCAATTTTATCAATAAAACAGGTTTTAGGTTTTAGTTGTCGGGGATTAGAAACTTTTAGTTTACCATTTCTCCAATCCCTAATCCCCAACCCCTAACCCCTACTTTTTGCATGAAAGCCTCCCTTGAACAATTAGCCAATACCACAGACGGCTCGTTTTTATTCCGTCAATTTAATCTTCCCTACTTTGATGCCCCCTATCATTTTCATCCAGAATTTGAACTTACACTTATCCTTAAAAGTGAAGGAAAACGCTTTGTGGGTAATCAGGTGGCAGATTTTAAGGAAGGAGATTTAGTTTTATTGGGGGCAAATGTGCCGCATTGTTGGAAGAACGATGGCATCGGAAATGAGAATTCTGCTCGCTCAATCGTAGTGCAATTTAAAGAAGATTTTTTGGGAGACGGGTTCTTCAAAAATGCTGAGACTCAGCCAATTAAAATTTTACTGGATAAGGCGAAATCAGGTATTTTAATATCTGGAAAAACCAGAGACAGAGTGGCAAGAGAGATGATATTTTTGCAAACTATTCCGCCTTTCCAAAAGTTGTTAGGATTATTAGATTTATTAAATACCATTGCCACTTCAAATGACTTTCAAATCATTGATAATCAACCAGATAAGTATGATTTATCCGCCGTTGATTTGGATAGAATAAATAAGGTTTACGCCTACGTAATTGAGCATTACACGCAAGACATTCATTTGGAAACTGCGGCTCATTTAACAAATATGACGGAAACGGCTTTTTGCAGATATTTCAAGAAAATTACCAAAAAAACTTTCTTAGATTTAGTGACTGAATTTAGAATAAAACACGCTTGTAACCTCTTGAATTCCACCGATAAGCAAGTGGCAGAAGTGTGTTTTGAGAGTGGTTTTGGCAATATTTCTCATTTCAATAAACAGTTCAAAGTAGTAACGGGATACAGCCCACTGAATTACAGAAAGATGTTTTTAGCGACGATATAAAGCATTAAATTATTTCGTAATTTTGCATAAATTAAACACAAAAAATTATGTTAGAAATAACCGTTCACCCACATAATGGTCCGAGCAGCAAAAGGGCAATTGCTTTTGCAAGGCAATTGATGAAAAATAAAAAAGAAATGATTGAAGAATCAAAAAGAAATAGTAAAAAGCCTGAATTTCAAGAAATTTTAAAAAAATTGAGGGAATTAAATGGATAATAGAAATTCTATTGAACCATACAAAACATTGTTTTCTGGTGGTAGAGACAATTTATCCAGCTTTGAAACTTCAAATTCAATAGTATATGAAGTAAAATTCAAATCAACTTCGTATATTTTTGATAATTATTTGGATTTCCCAATTGATGCTTTTGAATTTACAATTTCAGTAGCATATAACCCTACGGACAAGAATCCACCTCTTGACCCTAAAATCCCATTTACTATTGCTTCCATCTTTACTGACTTTTTTCAAAGAATTCCAGAACAGGTAGTTGTATATATCTGCGATTCTTCTGATGCAAGACAGTCAGCTCGCAAAAGAAAATTTGATCAATGGATTGAGTTTTTCAAAGGCACAGAATTCACAAAAGTTAACTCAACTATTAATGATATTGATGGTAGAGTTTATCATAATACTTTAATTATTAGAAGAAATAATCTGCATTACAAAGAAATCACAGAAGCATTTATAAGACTTGCCGAAGAACAAGACAAATAGAAAATTCTACTCCACAGTCATCAAATAAGTATGATCTTGAAGTATCTGTTGCAAAAATACCACATTGTCCATATCTGTTTGAATACCAATGACTTCCTTTACTTTTTGAGCGGCTTCCCAAACCAAAAGGCTATTGTTTTCATCTCTTCCTTTTTTCAAAACCGCTCTAATTGTCACCACGTCACGGTCGGATAAAAGAGAGGCTTCTGGAAACATTGGTACGTAATTGTCTTGTAATTTTTCTTGTTTTAATTGAGCTAAACTGACCGTTTGCTTCAATTTTACGACGGCTGTTCCTGCGGCAATATCACCCACTCTTTGCCCCTTTCCATTCACTGCCGTTACGATTAAAGCCACCATCGAACCAAATATTCCCGTATCTATCAATCTGAACATCCATCGCATGATGTATGCTCCCAATGTGGGCGGAGTGCCATCCAGAGCCAATACTCGGATATTCATGGCTCGTTTTCCGAGGCTTTGTCCATTCATAAAAACTTCAAAAAGTAAATCGTAGAGCATGACTGGCAATAGCATAAAAATGAAAAAGATAACCATTCCAATCTTACCATTTGATAAAGAAATACCCATACCCGAGTACACAAGGGCAAAAATCAAAAACCAAGCAATAAAAATTACCCAATCAATAAAATGGGCTAAGATGCGGTCACCAACGCTGGCAGGTGTGAACGAAAGGGCTACATTTTGGGTAGTCTGTATCTGAATTTGACTCATTGATACTGTGTTTTTATAAAAGTTTTGTATCTTTCCGAAAGATAAAATAGATAGCTGGTTTTAACAAATTCCAAACTCAATATACACCCAAAACCTCATGCGGGAAGCATTATTCAAAAAACAAAACATTGATAAATGGCAAATATTTGAGCAAGACACGCTCACGTCTGACCCCGACGTGCTTTCTGAACGATTTATCCAACTAACTGACGACCTTTCTTATGCTCGAACATTCTACCCAGAATCGTCCACTACGAGTTATTTGAACGGTTTAACGGGAAAATTCTTTGGAAAAATTTACGCCAATAAACGAGAAAAAGCCAGTCGTTTTATCTTATTTTGGAAAGAAGAATTACCTTTTCTTTTGTATAATTACCAAAGAGAATTGCTCTATTCTTTCATCATTTTCACGGTTGCGGCATTGATTGGTGTTGTTTCAGCGGCTTACGATGATTCTTTTGCGAGATTAATTTTGGGCAGTGATTACGTGGATATGACCTTAGAAAACGTAGAAAAAGGCGATCCATTGGCAGTTTATGGAAGTCAAGACGAATTGAATATGTTTTTCATGATAACGATAAATAATATCAAAGTTTCTTTTATTGTCTTCGTAATGGGCGTATTCTTTTCCATTGGTTCGGGATATTTTCTGATTACCAACGGAATTATGGTAGGTGTTTTTCAGTATTTTTGTTATCAACACGGATTTTTGGAAACATCTTTATTAACGATTTGGCTTCACGGAACCTTGGAAATTTCATCCATCGTTATTGCGGGTTGTGCGGGATTGGTGATGGGAAATAGCCTCATTTTTCCGAAGACTTTTACTCGCTTAGAATCCTTCAAAAAAGGGGCTAAACAAGGCTTAAAGATAATAATTGGCTTAGTTCCTTTGTTCATTACGGCAGGATTTATTGAAAGTTTCCTGACCCGCCGACACTTAGGATTATTGCCCAGTTTGATGATAATTATTCCTTCGGGAGTATTCATTATTTGGTATTTTGTTATTTATCCGATTGTTTTGAATAAACGAGGTTTTAGGGGTTAGGTTTTAGGGGTTAGGCATTCTTAACCCTAAAACCCAACCCCTAAAACTTAACCCCTACTTCCATGAAAAAAGACACAATAATCTTTGAACAAGAACGTGATTTTGGCGATAAAATTAATGCCAGTTTTACCTTCGTTTCTCAAAATTTTAAGACCATATTCTTATCGGTTCTCTATTTTGCGGGACCTTTGAGCATGATTGGCGGAATTGCTAACGGAATTGTTCAGAGCAATAATTTAGATTTTACCACATCGGGTGCCGTTAAACCAAGAGGGACAAGTGCAGGCGAAATTTTTGCCAATTCTTTTGGTGATAGTTTCTCGCATTTTCTTACGTTGAATTATTTGATAGCCATCATTTTCTTGATTTTAGCTTCGGTAACGGTTGCCATAACGGTTTATGCCATCATGCTTGAATATAAAGAAAATCCAGAATCGTTAACCATTGAACGTGTTTGGGAGAGAATGAAAACCATTTTTCTGCCCGTATTAGGTAGTTATGGTGTCACAATTCTAATTTTCTTAGTAATTGTAGTTGCATTCGTGGCAATCATCGGAGCATTGATAGGCGGATTAGGTGGAATTTCTGGGGGGCTTTTATCAGCAATTATTGGCTTAGTCGGATTTATCGTAGTATTTTATTTCTTTGTCATATTCTCTCTAAGCCCCGCCATTGTTGCGTATGAGGGCGTTGGTGCATTAGAGGCACTGAGCAGAGCAAAATATTTAATTAAAGATAAATGGTGGTCAACTTTCGGACTGATTATGATTATCGGTATCATCAACTCGTTTGTTGCCATGATTTTTGGAGCTCCTGCCACGATTGTAACCTTTATGAAGGTGTTGAAAATTGGCGGAGGTATTTCTGGGAATATGCCGTTGATTGTGACAACGATGATTTCTACGATTGGGCAAGTGGTTGTGTCTTCGCTTACCTACGTAGCAATCAGTTTTCAGTATTTTAATTTGATAGAAAAAAGAGAAGGAAATGGACTAAAAATGCTCATTGAAGGCATTGGACAAAAGAAATTAGATTTGAATGAAGATGGAGAATATTAATTTTAGGGATGATAATTTCAGTCAGACGAGAGTCAGACGAAAGGACAATTATAATAAAAGACGGTCTGACTATCGTCTGACCTTGATAAAAACAATTCTTTTATACGGCTTAATCCTTTTTATAACCAATTCCAGTTCTGCCCTTCCTTCAAAAGAAATTTATAAAAATTACGCCCAAGATTCTTCAAAAATAACCGTCAGAAAGCCCTTAGAAAGCAAAATGTCGGTTTTGAGGAAACTGAAAGATTATCAATATACCGTTCAAGAATCACAGGTTATTGATACATGGTGGAAACGATTATTGAGACGTTTTTTCAATTGGTTTGGCAGTCTTTTCACGGGCGTAGGCAATCCAACTTTCTGGAAAACAGCCGCTTATGTTTTCATTGCAAGCGTGATAGTTTATGTAACCTTAAAATTAATGGGTGTTGATTTTTCTGGTTTATATCGAAAGAAAAACAGTAATGAAATCCCTTACGAAACCCTTGGCGAGAACATTCACGCCATTGATTTTGCGAATGCTATTACGGAGGCAACTACGAAAAAAAACTATCGTTTAGCAGTTCGGTTGTATTATCTGAAAGCCTTAAAAGAACTGACCGACCATGAAATGATTGATTGGAAAATCAATAAAACCAATCGCTCATACGTTTATGAACTAAATTCACCAACTTTGCGTCCAGATTTTGAGCAAATTACACTTCAATTTGAATATGCTTGGTACGGCGATTTTCCAGTGGACGAAACACAATTTATACATATAAAAAATCAATTTTTAACCTTCAGCGAAGGATTGAGTAGAGTGTCCTAAATATTAAGTATCAAGAATTTTACGACAAATAAAATCTTTTGAAATACTATTTTTAAAATTTATTTGGCGTAAAATACTTAAGACCTAATACCTAATACTTTATACATAACCCCAGCGAAAACTAACCCAATGAAATCATTAAGTATAACACTTCTCGTTACGTTTTTAATCAGTCTAATTTTCTTCTCTTTTAAGTCCAAAATCCACGTAGAAGACGATGAAGATTACGACACGCTCAATTTCCAATCCATGAATATTTCGGGCATAAAATTGGGAGCAAATTATGGTATTATTTTAGAAAAATTGGGTACTCCCGATTCTGTTCGCAAAGAGGAAACCCCTGATTCTCAGACTTCTAACCATTTTGAAATGTATTTGTATGGTAAAGATGCTTTCTTTGTTGTGGATGAAAATGTGAGCGGTTTCGAACTAATTACACCCAAATATACCCTCCAAAATTTAGGCGGTTTGAAAGTGGGAGACCCGATGAGTAAAATAAAGAAACGCTTTCCAAAATCATACAAACTTCGTGATGTTGATAACACCGTTGATGACTGGGTTACAACGGTCAGCGTTCAGTTTGGCGTGAGTGACTCCTTTTTAGAAATAACCGTTCAAAACGATAAAATTGTGGGTTTAGCAACGGTGACAGACGATGGAACGGAGGAATAATAAATAATGAAACAACACCGACTTTACTTGCTCATCTTACTCAGTACCATCATTGGCTTTGTTTTATTTGAAATTTATAAACCAAAACCAACCGATTGGACCCCAACTTTTTCCAACAAGGACAAAATTCCCTACGGTTGCGAATTGTTGTATAAAGTGCTTCCCGATGTTTTCCCAAATCAAAAAATTACGGATGAAAAGGTGCCGTTTTTCAGTAAGAAAAAGAAGGTGATTCTTCCTGTAAAAAGCAACTATTTATACGTTTACAGGTATTTTCGAGCCGATTCTTTATCATTGGTAAAACTCTTAAATTACGTTCAAAAAGGCAATTCCGTTTTCATTGCTTCCGAGAATTTCTTCGGACTTGATGATACACTCAATTTTCAAACTTCATATGTACAAGATTTAGCCTTGAATGATTCTGTAAGTATCAATTTTGTTAATCCAACACTCAGAAAATCAATTGATTATAAATATCAAAAGCAATCTGCTGATACATATTTTGAAATAAATGATAAAGCAAAAAACAAATATATTATAACAGTTTTGGGTAAAAATAGTAAAGGTTTTCCTAATTTTATTCGGGTAAATTTTGGTAAAGGAACATTTTATTTGAATACCGTTCCAATGGCTTTTACCAATTTCTACATGGCAAAAAACGATAATTCGGATTATGTTTTCAAAGCCCTCTCCTACTTACCCGAACAATCCACTTTTTGGGATGAATATGTGAATGTGATGTCGATAAGTAAATCGGCAAAAAGTACCTCAAAATCTCGTGAAGCTAAGGGAGAAGAAGATGTTGAGGAATCGCCTTTCAAGTTTATCGTAAGTCAGCCTGCTTTGAAATGGGCGTATTTTATTACACTTTCCGCCCTATTGATTTACTTGATTTTTGAAGGAAAGCGTCGTCAAAGAATTATTCCAATCATTGAAACGCCGCAAAATACATCATTGCAATTTGTGGAAACGATTGGGAGTTTGTATTATAATCAGAAAGATCATAAATCAATTGCTGAGAAAAAAATTACGCATCTACTGGCGTACATACGCACGAAATTTTACTTAAAAACAACTGAAATTGACCAAGAATTCAGAAGCGATTTAAGTAACAAATCAGGCATTTCAACTAAAGAAATTAATGACCTTTTTGAGTACATTTCTTTCGTTCAAAACAACGATAATATTACTGAAAATCAGTTAATTACGTTAAACGAACGAATAGAAAATTTTTATATGAGTGTCTAATACTGTAGCTCGAAGTGGCACTTCGAGAACGGATAAACAAACAGAAGATTCTCGAAGTGGCACTTCGAGAACGGATAAACAAACAGAAGATTCTCGAAGTGACACTTCGAGAACGGATAAACAAACAAAAGATTCTCGAAGTGGCACTTCGAGAATGGATAAACAAACAGAAGATTCTCGAAGTGGCACTTCGAGTTACCGTAAAAATCAACATCATGGAATTTGAATCAAGAATTGACCTTAGCGAACTACACGAAGCCGTTACAAACATTAGAGCCGAAGTTGGTAAAATCATTATCGGACAACAGAACACAATTGACCTTCTCTTGACCGCCATTTTTGCCGATGGTCATGTGCTTTTAGAGGGCGTTCCAGGCGTTGCTAAAACCCTTACCGCCAAACTATTAGCTAAAACTATTTCCACAAATTTCAGTAGAATTCAATTCACGCCCGACATGATGCCTTCGGATGTTTTGGGAACAGCCGTTTATAACCCCAAAACCACAGAATTTGACTTTAAAAAAGGTCCCATTTTTTCAAATATTGTGTTGATTGATGAAATAAATCGCTCTCCAGCCAAAACCCAAGCGGCTTTGTTTGAGGTAATGGAAGAACGTCAAATCACCAATTCTGGAACAACTTATCAAATGTCGTTTCCTTTTTTAGTAATGGCAACGCAAAACCCGATCGAACAAGAAGGAACTTATCGTTTGCCAGAAGCTCAATTAGACCGCTTTTTGTTCAAAATTGTGATTAAATATCCCACCTTTGAAGAGGAAATAAAGATTCTACAAGGCAATCACGAGCGTTCGGTTGGGCAAGCGAATAATCCAGTAGCAATGGTGCAATCGGTCATGAGTGCTAAACAATTACAAGGTCTTCGAGAGAAGGTTCGGTTGGTTTTGGTTGAGGAGAAAATCTTAGAATATATTGCTAAAATCATTCATGAAACTCGTAACTCAAAATTCTTATATTTAGGAGCTTCTCCTCGGGCATCTGTTGCTCTTCTGAATGCTTCAAAAGCCCTTGCCGCCATTCGTGGACGTGATTTTGTAACGCCCGAAGATGTTCAAGAGTTAGCAAAACCTGTGCTTTGTCACCGCATCATTCTTACGCCCGAAAAGGAAATGGAAGGCTCAACGGCAGACGATGTGATTGCTCAGATTTTGCAGAAAATTGAAGTTCCAAGGTAGAGTTAGTTACTGGTTATTTGTCATTGGAATCTCAAGGACAAAAAAGGGTTTGCCGACGAAAGCAAACCCTTTTTTGTTGGATACAGTCATTTTGAAAATATTAATAATATGAACCATCCTTAGGTTGAAGGTCTTTAATGATGATTCTGATAAAGTCAATTAATGCCCAAATACCCAAACCTCCAAAGGTTAATAATTGAACAATTCCTTGCCATGTATAACCCAAATAGAAACGGTGAATTCCCAATACTCCTAAGAAGAATGACAATAAAATCGCCACAACGTGACTTTTATCATCCTCTACTACATTACTACTTTTCTTTAATTGTTTTTGAGTCGCTTTCAATACAATTTTTTCTTTGAAAGTAAGAGATTTACCCGAAGTTTCCTTGATTTTAGCGGGAGTCAAAGCTAAAAATTCTGCTTTTGAATTTACTTTTTGACCTGCAAAAACCATTTGCTTATTTTCATTTACCACAACGTTATTTTCCGCTAAGGCTTTATCTAAAACCGAAGTTGAAATGATTGCTTCTTCCGTTGATGCAGTGACAATTTGCTTATCAACACGCTCATTTACAATTGCTTGAGTGGCAATTTTAGCCTCTTTTTTTGCTTCTTTATACGAAACAGCTTGTGAATTGTTGAAATATCCAACGGTGCTTTTTTGACATGATGTAGCCAATGTGGTGATTGCTACAAATGCTAATAATAATTGTTTTTTCATGAGTGATTTTAAATTTTGAAATAAGAAATAATGGTAATCTATCGACTGTATCGTAGTTTTCTCAAATGTAGAGATTAATATTAGTTTATCAAGCATAATCATAAATTATAACAAACGGATTTACTAAGCGGTCAAAACAAAGAAAGGTTAAGCCAATCAAAACCTTTTCTTAAAATCAAAAGCAAATGCTGTGGCTCCATTTGCTTGAAAATATTCCAATCGTTCACGGGCTTCTTGGACAGTTGGAATCTGTCCTTCCTCCACATTCCATAACACCATTGAAGGTTTTCCGAATTTTTCAAACCATTTATTGCGGTCTTTCATTACCATAGTATGAGCCGATTTATAAACAAATTCCATCAACGCCTCCGCAGATTCCCAGACAGACATATTAACAATTATTCTGTCGTCATCAAATGGACGGAAATTTGTAGCATTGTTTTCATCGCCTTTCAATCGCCAAATGAAGCCTTTGCTACTTTCAGCCAAAGCATTTATCGTATCTAATTGAGCCACAAAATCAGCCATAATTGGGTCTTCCATCGTTTCTGGAATAATTCTGGAAATGTTTAATTGAGCTAAATGTTTTTTCATGCGTGGATTTATGTTTATTTCGTGAAGATATTACAAAATAGATCAATCCCAAATCATAATGTCAGATATACTTTTATTAATTGGTTCAATCGTTTGCCTTTTCGTAGGTTTAGCTGGTGCTGTTCTTCCCCTGCCTGGACCGCCCATTAGTTTGATTGGACTGTTCATGCTTCATTATTCAAAATATGCTCAATTTGATCGTTCAACGCTTACATTTTTTGTTTTATTAACGGTTGGCATGAGCATCTTCGACTATTACGCACCCATTTGGGGAACTAAGAAATTCGGAGGAACAAAATACGGTTCGTGGGGTTCAACGATTGGACTCATTTTAGGACTTTTCTTTACACCAATCGGAATGTTTTTGGGGGCATTCTTGGGAGCTTTTATCGGAGAAATACTTGGAAAAACAGAACCAAAAATTGCCTTCAAAGCTGCCGTTGGTTCATTTATAGGATTAATTACTGGAATCGTTGGCAAAGTAATTTTATGCTTAGCAATGATTATTTTAGCGGGATTAGCAATTGGAGAATATTTTATGATAATGGGGTAATACTGTAGCCCGAAATAGCATTTCGAGTTACAGTATTACAGGTGCTTTCTTCCCTGCCAATTGTCCGCAAGCTGCATCAATATCTTTTCCACGTGAACGGCGGACGTTAATAATCATGTTTTTGGCTTCTAAATATCCTGCAAATTTTGCTAAGGTTTGTGGGTCAGTATTGGTGTAACTTGCCTCCGCAATAGGGTTATATTCAATGATGTTAATTTTACAAGGGAATTGTTTGGCAAATTCCCAAAGTTCACGAGCATCTTCTAAGGTATCATTAAATTTGTAAAAAAGGATATATTCAAGTGTTATTCTACTACCCGTTTTTTTGTAAAAATGCAACAAAGAATCCTTCAATGCCTCCAAGGTGTTTGACTCGTTGATGGGCATAATTTCGTTGCGTTTCACATCATTGGCAGCATGAAGCGACAGTGCCAAATTGAACTTCACTTCATCATCGCCCAACTTTGTAATCATCTTGGCAATTCCCGCTGTCGAAATTGTAATACGTTTTGGAGACATTCCCAATCCTTCCGAAGATGTGATATAATTAACTGATTCTAAGACATTTGCGTAATTCAACAAAGGCTCACCCATACCCATATATACGATGTTTGTGAGGGGCGTTTGATAATGTGATTCCGCTTGGTCACGGATTCTAACGACTTGATCATAGATTTCGGCAGCATCAAGGTTACGTTTTCTGTCCATGTAACCCGTTGCACAAAACTTGCACGTAAGCGAGCAACCCACCTGCGACGACACACAGGCGGTCATGCGATCGTCGTTTGGAATCAACACCCCTTCAACCAAATTTTTATCGAATAATTCAAACGATGATTTGATGGTTCTATCAGAACTGACCTGCTTTTCAGCCACTTTCACCGAACGAATTTCAAAATGTTCATTCAATAATTCACGGGTTTTCAAGGAAAGATTGGTCATTTCCTCAAAATCTTGCACCGATTTTTTCCAAAGCCATTCATAAACTTGTTTCGCTCTGAATGCCTGTTCTTTATGTTCAGTCAAAAACTCCTTTATTTGAGCAATTGACTGTTTACGTATATCTTTTTTTGTGATGATTTCCATATTTTTTAAAAATCAAGAGTACTCACAGAATCGTATAACTAACTGATTATTAATATATTGCTATGATACCGATTCTTGATGTGGTTGCAATGATGACAAAAAAAGAGCAAAGATTTTCGTCTTGCTCTTTCGGGTTTATTTGTATGCAAAATTAACAATAATTAGTCGTTTGGCAAAGTGAATTTTGAAATAGTGGGGTTTTGAAATAATGAATCAAATAATAAGAACAGTAGTCAAGCCAAAATCTTTACTTATTTATTCCATAATTTACTAAAATCTACGATTTAATTCAGAAGTAAGTGCCTGTACAATCTTACATATATACAAATCCGTATATAAACCAAAAAATGCGAGCCTCACGACTCGCATTTTTTATTCCAAATCCTTACGCATAAAACCCAACGCCACTCGCTGCCATCTCTCGTAATTTATCAGTTGGTTTAAATCTTTCGCCATACGTGTTTGCTAATCTATCACATTCCGCAACGAAGGTTTTGATGCCTACGGTGTCCACGAATGAGAGCGTTCCGCCTAAGTATGGAGGGAAACCCCAAGC
>JANXML010000057.1 GCA_025354645.1 Arcicella sp.
GATTCAAATACAACTCTCTCATTATCAATACTTAATAAAAATCATCGGGTAGAGTAATAAATTCCTAAGTCCTCAAAATCTAAAAACATAAAGAAGCGGCTCCTAAAAGTCCAGCATCGTTGCCCAGCGTCGCACGGGTGATATTTAATCCATCAGCGTGATATTTGGTAAGCCATTGAGCAAATTTCGCTTTCATGGCAGGTAAAATAAAATCAAAAGAGGCAGAAAGTCCTCCTCCAACTAAAATATGATTAATGTCAAGAATGGCAATTAAATGGCAAAGGTTTTCGCCTAAAAACTCCCCTACTTTTTCAAAAATTTGCAAAGCCAAAGCATCTCCTTCCGAAGCCGCTGCTACTAATCCTGTGGTGCTAATGGTCTCATCATCAGGCAATTGCGTTGTTCCTTTGTAAGACTTACGCATAGCGTTTGCCATTGCTAACAATTCATTTTTACCAATATTTCTTTCTAAAACTTTTCCGCTGGCAGAGGGCGTATGTCCAGGTTCCATCGCATTTCCACGTCCACCTGTGAATACTTTTTTACCAATAATAGCAGCACCACCCACACCCGTACCTAAGGTAATAAAGATATAACTTTCGTTAATACGTTCTTCTCCGAAATAAAATTCGCCCAAGGCAGCAGCATTAGCATCATTTTCTAAATAAAAATCAATATTTGGAAAACGTTTTTTCAGAATATCAACCATCGGAACGTTATTCAACTCAGGAATTGCAGTAATTTCGATGGGTGTTGTTCTGGCTAAATTGATCATACCAGGTAAACCAATTCCAACTTTCGTAATTTCTTTATTATCAATGAGTTGCAAAGAAATTGCTTCACCCAAACGCTCTTCAAAATGCCCAGACTTACGCCAACTTACGGTGTCGTGACTGTAAAAATTTGAGAGTTGTCCAGTCTCAGAATTTACAATTCCCATTTTGACGTTTGTTCCGCCAATATCAATACCTAAATACTCAGTTGCCATTCAGTTATGCGTTATTTTTATAATTGTGGGTTTGAGATTTCAAAATTAGTATATATTTTTCAAACATCACGTTTTATGTTTATGAGTTGTTTGAATATCTTTGATTTAGGTGCGGAAATGTGACTCAGAAATCTTTATATTTGTACCTCTCTAATGCTTAAATCCTTTTAATTTTTACTCACAAATTTAATTGTTAATCAACTATGAAATTGACCTATCATTTCAATTCAGCCCAAGATATTGGTGAAGATTTTTTGGAAGAAATCAAAGCTAATTTTAAAGGACAAAATATTACGATTACTGTCAGAGAAATCATAGATGATTCAGATAATGAAGACCAATCGCCAGAAGATGTGAGTAAGTATATGACTGAGGATGAGTCAATTAATCAATTAAATAAGAAATTTGGGATATAATATAATCACTTAAAAAACACGCTCATGCTTCCCTCCCAACCCTGCATTTTTAAGTTGTTCAACCATTTCGAAAACGGCTGGGCATACTTGTGTATTTTCCAAAGTTAGAGGTAAAATTCCTGCCATATTTTTTCGATCGGTATGAGGATATTCACGGCAGGCTTTTGGGCGATGCTCATAGATAGAACAATAATTATCCGAACCCAAAAAAGTACAGGGCGATGAATTGAGGACATAATCACCGTCTGAATCCAAATGCAAATGTTGCTTTACGAGTTCCGCAGGACGAATTCTGAGGTGTTTGGCAATCCTTTCAATATCCACATCTTTGAAAATTGGACTGGTTGTTTTGCAACAATTGGCACATTTCAAGCAATCAATTTCATCAAAAACTTCTTCATGTTTCGTGTGGAATTCTTGGTCTAAATTCTTGATTTTCTTATTTTTGAGTCGCTCAAAGAATTTTTTATTTTCTGTAAATTTCAAGCGATTTTGTCTTTGAAATTCTTTAATAGTTTCTTCTGTATAAATCATGGATTGATATTTGAGAATTCAAAATTACTCAATAATGAACTCAATCTGCGGGATTTTATTTTGTTTTAGATTTGTATTAGGTTTTAGAAGTTGCGTGTTATTAGAAAACTGCCAATTATAAATATTCATGAATAGTCCAGTAACATTATTTTTGACGTTGGTCACCGTCATTTTTTCATATCAAGGCTTACAGAATAAGGTATTTTTCGATAAATATGCTTTTAACATTGAGGGAGTTTTGAGGTATAAAGAATATCACCGCTTAATTTCTTCGGGGTTTTTGCATGGTTCTTGGTGGCACATATTCTTCAATTTATACGCTCTTTTTTCGTTTGGTGAAACGCTTGAAATGGTTATTGGCAGCACAAATTTTCTGTTTATTTACTTCGTAAGTTTAATTGGCGGCAACATTTTATCTCTTTATATTCATCGTTTTGATAGTCAATATTCTGCCATTGGAGCATCTGGGGCGGTTTGTGGGATAATTTTTGCGAGTATTGTCATTTTTCCCGATATGGAAATTGGGATGCTTCTGTTGCCTTTTTCACTGACCAGTTGGATGTATGGATTGTTATTTGTGTTGATTTCGATTTACGGAATAAAATCACGCATGAGCAACATCGGACATGATGCACATTTGGGTGGAGCTTTGTTGGGAATGTTGGTGGCGGTGGGACTTTATCCAGAGAGTTTACAAGCTAATTATCTTCCGATTGTCTTGGTCGTTACACCCACTTTGGCATTTATCTTCCTGATTATCAAACGTCCAGACTATTTATTTATCGAAAAATTCACCTTTAATCAAAAGGATTACAAAAATATTGATGATGAATATAACGAACGAAAAGTGGCTCGTCAGCAAGACATTGATGCGATTTTAGAGAAAATTAGTGCCAAAGGTTTTGAAAGTTTGAATGAACGGGAGAAGGAGGCTTTGGAAAGGTTTTCGGAGAAGTGATAAAGATTTAGCTATTTACGAAAAAGCTAAACTTAATATAATACTTTTATCAATGGATTTTTACAACAACGCTCTAATTTGTGCTAAATCAGCATTCATTGCAACATCATTTACCCATTCTAACTTTGATTTTTGACTTTTTAATTTGATGTCAATAGTAGCCTTACCTAAATCTCTTGATTTAGTAATAGACTTTATTTTTCTATTATTTTCTAATGTCTTTACCATATTCAATATTACTATTTTTTTAAAATAATTGCAAAACCATCGTAAGTTTTATTTTTACTAAATGGCTCAAATTTCATGTCATTTATCCCTAAAAATGTAAATATATGAGAAATATTATCCATTTCTTTATTGATAATAATTTGATATAACCGAGTTCTCCTTTCATCGCTATCTTTAAATAACACAATTGCATCTGGAAATTGCTCGAAAAATATTGGTAATGAGTTTGCAACAGTTGCCAATATTTTCTCCATATCCCCATTTCGACTTTCCACCATATCGTCAAAACTACCGTCGTCTAAAACGTCAACTAAGGCTAAATTATAGAATATCTTTCGACTTGTATTTTGATACAGAATTTTTTTCTTAATAATATATTTCCCCGTACTCTCGAAATCAAACGTTTGAGCATTATCTTGAATAATAAAATCATAAAATGGCTGATTCGTTTTTATAAAAGTGGTTAAATAAAAAAAGGTTCAGCAATTTACAAAAAAGCTGAACCTTTTAAGGGTTGGTCACGGAGTTGCTCCGAGTTAACCACAAAGTTTCACAGAGTAATTAAAAAACTTAGTGAAACTCCGTGCCTAACTCTTTGAAACTTAGTGACCTAAAAACTTACTGTTCCGTATAATGAAAAGTCAATCCACCATCCACATAATAGGTTGAACCCGTCACGTATTTGGCATCGTCGGAAGCCAAAAAGGCAACTACACCCGCCACATCTTCTGGTTCACCCAAACGAGCGAGCGAAATGTTGTTTTTTAGGGTTGCTAAAAGTGCGGGATCGCTTAACAATTTGGCATTAATTGGCGTTTTTATAGCTCCTGGGGCAACATTATTTACTCTGATTCCCAACGGTGCTAACTCCACTGCCAAGTTTCGCATCACCATTTGCATACCGCCTTTACTGGCACAGTAGGGCGTAAAATTTGGAAAAGGCAATTCTTCATGCACCGAACTATTGTTGATAACTACGCCCGTGCGGTTGTTTTCCTTCACAAATCTCACAAAGGCTTGGGTCAAGAAAAACATTCCTTTTAAGTTGGTATTCATAACAGCGTCATAGTCTTTTTCTTCAACTTCCCAAAACGGTGCGTTAATTTCAATGCCTGCATTATTGACCAAAATATCCACTTGTCCGAAAGTGTCCAGTGCTTCCTTCATCATGGCAAAAACGGCTGGAACTTGCGAAATATCCGACTGAATGAAGTGGGCTTTTGCTCCCGTTGCTTCCACTTGTCGAATGGTTTCTGTCACATTTTCATCGTTACTTCTCCCCGTGAAAACAATATTTGCCCCTTCTTGAGCAAAACGAACGCATATTGCTCGCCCGATGCCACGTCCTCCGCCCGTAATGAGGGCAACTTTTCCTTTAAATCTTTTCATTAGTTTTCAGTTTATTTTGTATTAGTTTTTGAATAATAACTGATGCTATGCAAGCCCAATGAGCTTGAATTTGAATAGTCGTAGGTGCAACCTACGGAAAATAAAATCGGATAAATAAACCTTGAAAGGGTTGAATAGCTTACTATGCAAATTGATTTAACCCTTTCAGGGTTGTGGTTGTGACGTTATTTTTCCGTAGGCTTCACCTACGGCTAATCAAATTTAAGCCTTTCAGGCTTTATTTGCATAACATCAGTAATAAGTTCTTATTGAGTTTAACTGAAAACTGTTTTCAAAAGTTCTAAAAATTAGAGGGATTGAGATTACACAGAAACTTACCGACGACGAAACGCCAAAATCAATTCCGTTCCGTGATAGACAAACATTCTTTCATCTTCAATTACAAAATTTTGGGTAAGTGGTAACAAATCAAAAAAGGCTTTTTCTTTATCCGTGAAATTACAAGGCGATTTTGTGTTTCCGATGTTTTCAAAGCGTACTCGGTTTTTATCCAAATCCCTTAATGTTCCGTAATATTTACTGCACGGTCCGTTTCCGAAGACTTTTTTCTGAGCGAAGTCCAAGGTCATGGTTGCTTCAAAATCTTTGGCTTCGAGTCCATTATTTTTGTAAATAAAATCCGTCAAAATCCATTCTGTGGCTCGACTTTTGTTGACGGGCGGTGATGGAACAACTGTCACCGTCGAACTTGACATTTTATTGGATTCGATAGCGGTTTTACTAATAACTCTTTTTAAAACATACTTAAACAACGATCCATCCGCCAAACCTTCGGGAACATCCACAATTTCGATAAGTAATTGATATTCAAACCCTTGGTCATGCTTGAAGCCTTCAATTTGGTCATAGAAATACTCCCAATTTTTCTCAGGGGAATTCTTAACCATCATACATTTGAACTTTCCTTCACCTGAACAGTCAACGGTTTTTGCTCCAACAAAGATCTTTCGGAAGGGTGATTTTAGCTTAAATTTAGGGGATTTCGTGGGTGCAAAGCACAGGAAAATAGCACTAATACAAATTAGCAGTTTGAGTTTCATACAATTTTTATGGTTTTAAATAATCCTTACTTAGTTGATTAAAAACCTACAAAAATGATGCCTTTTAAATTGAAGGGAGATAAAAAACGAAAGCCCCAAATTTCTTTGGAGCTTTGTGGTTCACTGTTAAATAGTTTAAAAAAGAGGAGACATTTTGAACAAAATCTTAAAGTTATTGTCTTAAACGACAAATATTGAATGAATTAACTTTATTGATTGATATTGTTTTAAATACAGAACAAAGATAAAATTTTTCTACAAATAAAATATAACTTTCCTAATTTTATTTTTCACTTTATGGATAAATTTCTGGAAAGTAGAAGCGTTTTATTGTAAAGTATTTTATTACTCATCCTTAACTATAAATCAACAATATTATAGCTAAGCTTGGTTAGATAGGGTTGTTTTATATTAGATCTAAAAGATTCGGTAACTCGAATTGAGCAACATTACGTTTAGGCATCAGTATGGATTTATATTTTACATTTTTATTTGCCGATGTAGAAATATTGGGATACATTACACCAAAACTGAAAACAAATCTGGCTGTTCATTAAGCTCTTGATAGACCATATTCTCCGTGTTCATTCGCTCAATTAAAGCATGGTAATCTTCCTTGTTTTTCAATTCCACACCCAACAAAACGGGTCCAGATTCACGGTTGGTTTTCTTTTGATATTCAAATAAAGTGATGTCATCGTCAGGTCCGAGAACGTTGTTCAAAAAGTTGCGTAATGCTCCTGCCCTTTGTGGAAAACGGACGACAAAATAGTGCTTCAAGCCTTCATAAAGCAAGGAACGTTCCTTGATTTCTTCCGTTCTCGTAATGTCATTATTGCCTCCAGAAACCAAACAGACCACATTTTTGCCTTTTATTTGCTCCTTCATGAAATCCAAAGCGGCAATTGTCAAAGCTCCTGCGGGTTCGGCAACTATGGCGGATTCATTGTATAATTCCAAGATGGTCGTGCAAACTTTTCCTTCGGGAACGATAATTATTTCGTCTAAATTTTTTTGACAAATCTGGAAAGGAATTTCACCCACTCGCTTCACTGCCGCACCGTCCACGAACCTATCCATTGTTTCCAATTCCACCACGTGACCTGCATCAATGCTTGCCTTCATAGAAGCCGCACCCGCAGGTTCAACGCCAATGATTTTAGTGTGTGGAGAAAGCTGTTTGAAGACCGTTGAAATCCCCGCCGATACACCTCCACCACCGATGGCAAGGAAAATATAATCAATTTTTACGTCAGCATCTTTAAAAATCTCCAAACCCACGGTTGCTTGCCCCGTGATGACATCCAAATCATCAAAAGCCGACACAAAAGTGGCGTGATGTTCTTCACAATATTGTTTGGCAGCTTTGGCGGCATCATCGTAAGTATCGCCCATCAACATTACTTCAATATCTTCCCGACCAAACATTTTT
>JANXML010000095.1 GCA_025354645.1 Arcicella sp.
AATTTCAGAACCATTTTCTTCAAAAAATACCTCGCTCAATTTCATTTTTGAGAGGTTAGTTAATTGAAAATCAGGCGTATTACTCGCCACAATCTCAAACATTCTTGCCTCTGCCTCAGTGTATGAAACGGCATCTACCAAATATGCCTCATTAATTGTTTTTAAAGAACCCGCTTCGTCTTCTTTCTGATACCGTATTTTTCCTAAATACCAAGTTGCCATTTTTTTCGATGTTCGATTTTCGATGTTTGATGTTCGGATTTGTGAAATTTTAAGTAGGTTTCGTAACCGAACATCGAAAATCGAGAATCGAACATCGGCGGAAATCTATATTTTTACAAAACTATCAATAATGCCCCTAAAATGATACATCGTGCATCCTTTTTTTATAAATTGCATCTACTTATTAAACAAAAACAATATGTCAACAACTTCTCTTCATCAAAATCTTTCTCTCGAACAAACCGACACTTCAACCAAGAGTGTTTTGTTAGGAATACCCTTGCAAATTTATGTAGTTGCCATCTGCTCGGCACTTGTGATTATTGGTGTGCAGTGGGATATTGCATGGCACATGAGCATTGGACGAGATGGTCTTTTTTCTGCCCCGCATAATGCTATTTACTTAGGTGCAGCTTTGGCTGGTATTATTTCGGGTTATCAAGTTTTAAGAACTTCTTTCTGGGGAACGTCCGAAGAAAAAGGTAAAATGGTTAATTTCTGGGGTATATTTTATAGTTCTCTGGGCGGAATGTTCTGCATTTGGGGTGGTTTTGGAGCGGCTACTTCGGCACCTTTTGATGATTGGTGGCATAACACATACGGATTAGACGTAAAGATTTTTTCACCCCCCCATGCCGTTTTAGGTTTAGGTTTAATTGCCATTCAAATCGGAGCGATGATTTCGGTTTTGGCAGTACTAAATCGCAAAGAAAAAATATCATATCTGTCTGATTCACAGAGTATTAGTCGAGATAATAGACTGCGTAATATTTTCATGTTCACGGCAGGATTAGTGGTTTTAACGGTCGGAACTTTCCTTACCGAATTCATGGGACGATGGAATATGCACCGTGATTCGTTCTATGAAATTGGCTGTTTTGCCTTTCCGATGTTCATTATTGCCTTCGCCAAAGCCAGCAAAATTAAGTGGGGAGCAACCATTATTACGGCAATTTATATGGTCGTGATGATTTGTATTAATGTAACGATTAGACAATTCCCTGCTGAGCCACTTTTGGCTCCCGTTGCCAATCATATCACGTTTTTTCAAACAACAGCTTTTCCTTTGTTATTGGTTTTCCCTGCCATGATTATTGATTTTCTCCGTGATAAATTTTCTGAGAAAAACGATTGGATTTTGGCTGTAATTATAGGTTTAGGATTCTTCTTGACGTTTTTAATTATTCAATATCCCGCAGGAACATTTTTAAAGGAATCATCCTTAGCTCGCAATTGGTTTTTTCAGTCGGATTCAATGCCTTATAATAATCCTGCCAATGCAGAATGGCGTTATAAATTCACGGATTGGGCAATAACCAAAGGCGTAAAAAATTGGGCAATTGCCTGTTTAGTAGCTTCGGTTTTAGGTATTCTTTCAGCCCGAATTGGTCTTCTTTGGGGCAATTGGATGGAGAGAGTGCAGCGATAATTAATTAAAAATTAAAAAGTACTCATTAAAAATGCCATACAATTAAAAATTAAGAATTAACAATTAAAAATGCTGAGTAATTAATAGATAATTATCTTATTATCAAGTAATTAACTACTTTTTGCATAATTATTAATCTTTAACTTTTAATTTTTAATTAATGAAAAATCTCATTACAATCTCACTAATTTTTGTCTCATTTTTCACTTCTGCCCATGTGGGTAGTCCTGGCGTTGTGTTTGAAGGACAGGCGGGTAAATATGCCTTGCAGGTGTATGTGCAACCGCCCGATGTTATTCCTGGCACCGCCCGAGTCACCATTTATGCTGACGGCAATGACATTGACCACATTCGCATAAAACCCGTTTATTTCTGGTTTGGCGATGAAGGTTCGCCCGTCTCTGAGGAAATTTTGCCTGTGGCAGGACAATCGGGTAAATACGAAGGTATTGTTTGGTTTATGATGCCGATGGCTGTCAATGTGGAAGTGGAAGTTATTGGCAAAAGAGGAACGGCAAAAATGCTTGTCCCTGTGGCGGCAGTTTCAACCGCAAAGCGTTCAATGCCAGCAGGTTTGGGTTGGATTTTAGCGGCTTTGGGTATATTTTTAGTAGGCGTTCTAACTACTATTTTCGGAGCAAGTGTCAGCGATTCTTTGCAACCCGTGGGCGAAAAAGCAACACCCAAAACCATTCGTAAACGAGTGACAGGTTCCTTGGTGGGAGCGAGTTTTTGTGGATTATTGTTGTTCATTGGCAACAATTGGTGGGGTGGACTCACGAAAGAATATCTTAATGATATTTATAAACCTTACCGTGCCATCACGAAAGTGGTGAATGAAGATGGGCAAGATGTATTGAAATTAACGATTGATAGCAACTCAGTTTATAATCGTAAATTAAGTTACGTGATTCCTGACCACGGTAAATTGATGCACTTGTTTTTGGTAAGACAAAGCACCATGGATGCTTTTGCCCACCTTCACCCTTTGCGAAAAGATACGTTAAATTTTGAAGCACTTTTACCCAATTTACCCGCAGGAAAATATTTGTTATATGCTGATATTATGCGGTATATTGGTGGTTTTCAATATACCCTGACGGACACAATTGAGATAAAAAATGCCGTTAAAAATTCCAAGATTCAAGACCCTGATGATACTTATGCCATCACTAATGCTTTGAATGAAAAGAAGTCAAATTCGTTGGATGAAACCATCACAATTTGCGGAACACCAGGCGTAAAAACTAAACTACAAGATGGTTCAAGCATTGTTTGGGAGGCTGACCCTAAGAAAACCATGATGGCAGGACAAGTGTATGACTTGAACTTTTCAGTGGTTTCTCCCGATGGAAAAGAGGCAGTTTTGCAACCCTATTTAGGTATGATGGGACACGCCGCCGTGGTGAAAACGGATGGTTCGGTTTACATACACCTTCACCCAACTGGAACGGTTTCAAGTACCTCCGTGGATGTAATGCAAAAGCGAATCCAAGAAACTTCCATTGAGCCATTTATTGCTTCTCCAATGATTTTTAAGGACAGTATTGATAAGGTTTTAACCAAAATTCAAACCATGCCCGAAGCTCAAAGAAACCAATTTCTCATGCCAAATATGAACCACAATGCCAAAGAACACCACGGCGGAACTGTGAAATTTCCCTACGTTTTTCCAACGGCTGGGAGTTACAGAATCTGGTTACAAATTAAACGAAATGGAAAGATTTTGACGGGTGTTTTTGATGTTGGGGTGATTTAGAGGTACGTTTGTAAACACTCCTGTTATTGTATGTGTCTTCACAGACAATTAAAAAAGACAACGGCTCCTGTTATTGTATGTGTCTTCACAGACAATTAAAAAAGACAACGGCTTTTGTTGTTGTGTATGTCCTCACAGACGAATAGCACAACACTTTGGTCGTCTGTAAAGACAAAGACAACGGCACAGAATAATCAACATAAGCAATCCAATGGCACGAAAATTTGATCAGTATAACCGAACAAAACTTAAATCAAAATGGGAACAATACAAAATATAAACTTTGAAAAAAAGCCAAGTACTGCCCAAAACATTGGTAGATATTTACTGGGTAGTTTCCTCACTTACACAGGCATTGGACACCTCACTTTTTTGAAAAAAGAATTCTTAGCCCAAGTGCCGCCGTGGCTTCCGATTGAGCCAGAAACCGTAGTTTTATTGTCAGGAGCAGTTGAAATTGGTTTGGGTTTATCGTTGTTATTAGCCTCAAAGCAACGTAAACAAGTCGGCTGGGCAACAGCGGCATTTTTAGTAGCAGTTTTTCCAGGAAATATTGCCCAGCTGGTCGAACATAAAGATGCTTTTGGGATGAATTCGGACACTGCTCGTTGGCTTAGACTCCCGATGCAACCCGCCTTAATTGCTTTGGCTTTGTGGTCAACGGGAGCGTGGCAATCTTGGAGAAAAAATAAATAATCGTTTTAATAACTCATAAAAAGCCAAATTTTCCTAAATAAAATGGGAGAATTTGGCTTTTGTATTTGTAGTCATATTTGCTTAATTTCTCAATAATCTGTTGAATTGATGCCTTTAAATGGCAAAATTTAGAAGAGTATTTGTATCTTAGGAATCAGAAAAAATTAGCGATTAAATCTTCAATAAAACGTACCAAAATGAAAAAATTAAACTTTTTGTATTTGTTAATATTCTTTGCCAATTCATCGTTTGCTCAATTAAATAATCCTCCCGCTTTAAATGCCATTCGCATGGAAGATTTGAAAAAGGATTTATATGCCTTAGCAGATGCGCACTACAACGGTCGGTCGGCTGGAACGTTGGATGAATTGAAGGCTTCTATGTGGCTTGGAGAGCAATACAGAGCCATTGGACTGAAACCTGCGGGCGATGATGGTACTTATTTTCAGTATTTTACACTCTGGCGAAACCATATTTCTGACAATTCAAGTATTCAGATTAATGATAAATCCCTTATATTGTGGAAGGACGTTACGGTTTCTCAAATGGCAAATATTAATCTTGACGCTCCGATTCTTTACTTGGGAAATGCCTTTGATATTGATACGAATAAAATTGACGTAAAGGGAAAAGTCGTTGCCATTGAAGCCAATTCAAAAGGAATTAATTTGAATGTTTCCTTGCCTACGTGGCGTTATAGCCGTTATATATACGTAAAATATGGTTTACCGATGTTGAGAAGGGGAGCAACTGCCATCATTTTTATTGCCGATGAAACCGCTGAAAAGGCATGGGATGATGCTAACGAGAACTTTAAAAGAGGTAATTATGACATCGACGGAGGAGCGAATATGAACGTAACAACGAAGATGCCAGTTATTTGGCTTCATGCGAATGCTAAGCAAGATTTGCAACAAAATAATGCAACAATTAAGGCAAATTTAATCATCTCAAAATATGGTTATCCTTCCGTCAACATTATTGGAAAAATTGATGGCACGGATGCGAAATTAAAGTCTGAATATCTTCTGTACAGCGGTCATACGGATGCACATGGAATCAGAAATATGATTAAAAATGACTCAATTTATTACGGTGCGGATGATAACGGGAGTGTGGACGTAGCGATGCTTGCCAATGCGAGGGCATTCGTGAAAAACCCCGCCAAGCGTTCAGTTTTGTTCGTAATTCATGGTGCGGAGGAGCGAGGATTGTTGGGTTCACGGTATTATTCTTCGCATCCGACAGTGCCAATTAGCAACATTGTGGCGGTTTTGAATGGCGATATGATTGGGAGAAACAACCTTGATAGTGCGGCGGTTTTGGGTACTACGCCTCCGCACAGAAACTCCTTGGATTTAGTAAAAATGACCTTAGAAGCCAATCAAGAGGGTCCAAAATTTAAGTTAGATACTGAATGGGACAAAGTAACACACATTGAAGGCTGGTATTTCAGGAGTGACCATTTGCCTTATGCACGTTTGGGAATTCCTTCTGTGATGTACACGAGTTTATTGCATCCAGATTATCATACGCCACAAGATAATGCCGAAAACATCAATTACCCAAAATTGAAAAAAATGGCGGATTGGATGTATAGAACTGGTTGGAAAGTAGCGAATTCAGAGAAACGTCCCGCTACGGATGTGGGATTCAAATTGGAGAGATAGGAGAACATCTTAATTAAAAATTTAAGGGTAAAATAAATTTCAATTGTCTTTTTTGAAATTACTAATTACTAATTTGATGGCACTAAGTTTGCACGAATTATTATCAAGTTAATCATACATATAATAAACACTTAAAATCCCTTTTATGAAAAAAATCTTAGTCCTCGCAATTTCATTATCATTAAGCAGTTGTGCATCAATTATTCATGGATCAAAACAAGATGTTGGCTTTTCAAGTAATCCAACAGGTGCAAGCGTAACAATCAATGGAGAAAGTTTTGCAAAAACGCCAACCGTTGTAAAGTTAAAAAGAAAAGATAATCATGCAGTCAAAATCACGCTGGATGGTTATATGCCTTACGAAATAATTCTAACCAGAAAAGTAGATGGGTGGATTGCGGGTAATATCATCTTTGGAGGCTTAATCGGTTTAATCGTTGATGCTGCCGATGGAGCCATGTATAAATTATCGCCTGAACAATTAACGGCTGAACTCAAAAGAGAAAGTGCTTCTACGAGCTTTCAGGAGAAAAAAGATGGTATTTATATTGGAGTAACTTTAACGCCAAACCCAAATTGGGAGAAAATTGGAACCCTTGAAAAAGGAAAATAGATTTATATTGAATTAAATGAAAGCCAAATTTGACTAATTGAACCTTAGCAGATTTGGTTTTTTTATTTTCAGTCAATAAAATGCCTATCTCGTAATCTCATAAAAGGTTGTTCCACGTATTTGTACATCAAATTACCCATAAAAAAAGTACTTAACCAGAAAAATATGCAGGATAAAAATTTCCCAAATTCGGATACATCGGTAGGTAAAATTTGTTGAATAATCGTTAAGATAAATGTGCCGTTAATCAAATACATTGAGTAGGAGATGAGGCTTGTAAAAGTGACAACTCGATCAAAAATAGAATCATTAGAAATTATTTTGCTCAGCGGTGGAATCGTAATCATCACGCCAATGCTTGTGAAAGTGTAGAAAGTTAAATTCGTAATGGTGTATGAATTGAAGTAATAATAGTTCTCGTGGATGATGTAAAAGCTGGCATAAAAAATAAAAATGCCGAGATAAATTAAGATTTTGAACGAAGCCAGTTTATCCCAAAATACTGGTTTGTAATACTTGATATAAGCCATAAAAACACCTAATCCAATTCCATCTAAACGCATTACAACCACCATTCGAGTTGATAACCAATTCCATTTTAAATTAATATCCGAGAAAAAGTAACGAGCTATCGTTGGGAATATGATGATAATTATGATTGATAATAAAATAGCTTTGTAGGGTTTCAATCTATTTTTTAAGGCAAAAAAGAGAATAATTGGTAGTAATAAATAGAACCATTCTTCCACCGACAAACTCCAAGTTTCTGGAAAAAAACGAGAAATCATATTAGAAGTTAAATTTTGTAGGAAGAAGAAATACTGCCAAAGTTTTTCCTTCAAAAACATGAGTTTTAAGGTGTCTTTTATAGAGAGATTTTGAAGATTAAGGAAGAAATATAAAATTAAATTAAGCAACAACGTAAACCAAAATGCAGGAAGGGTTCTGAACCATCGTCTAAACCAAAAAATCTTCAAATCAGCCAATGAGAATCCTTTTCGCTTCTCCATAGTTTTGATAAGAATTCCGCCAATCAAGAAACCACTTAACACAAAAAAAATATCAACCCCATCGGGAATGGGAATAAATGGAAAGTCAAAAAGGCTAAAACCGTGATGAAAAATTACCATTACGACAGCAATGGCACGCATTAAATCTAAGCCTAAAATTCGTTTTTTTTGTAGTGGTAAATGTTCTGACATTAATGAGTTTTGAAATAATTGAGCAGTTTTTACAAAGGTAAAATTTTAAACTTACGCAAAGATGCAAAGGTGCAAAGAAATTTTGTGTATTGTGTAGAGACAAATAGTGTTCGTCTATGAGCAAATGCCAATTAGACGAACACTATTTGTCTCTGAAAATGAAAAAACTTTACGGATTTGCGTGAACAAAACTTAATCCCGATTCTCAATCTTATTCAAATCTGCCTTGCTTTTTTTATCTAATGAATTAATCCAAGCCGCAATTTTCAGCACATCCGCCTTCGGAACGTGCGACATTGGTGCCATTGCTGTGGCATATTCGGGCCAATTTTCGGGTTTGGGTTCATAGACTAATGCCAAAATTTGCTCGTTGGTATAATTCCTTTTGGCAATATCAGTATAAGCAGGACCAATTACCTTACTTCCTTCGGCATGACAGGCTAAACAAGCGTGTTTTTTCAGTAAAACTGCAACCTCTTTACTGTTTACGATAATGTCTTTACTGGCTCCAATTTTCTCTTTCTTCGTGGCACTTTTTATTTCTTTTACGGGTGAAATTGCAGGCTGATTTGCTCTCAAAGGCACTTTTGCCAAATCTCCCGTAGGAATTTCGTTTAACGTATAATAACTTACATCATGCAAAAGTGGTTGCCCTTCATCATTCAAAATGCCCGAAGCCATCACTTGGTGAATATATCCTTGTCGAATATTATCCAAAACTAAACGCACTTTCATACGGTCTTCCGACACGATTACACCTCGCAAAGGCGTATCTTCTTGATTAATAATTGGGCTTCCGTATTGATGCTGATACTTATAAATGAAACTTTTTAGTTCGTAAGATTTCAAATTCTCGGCACTTTCTTTGTTTATGGGCATGGTAAATTCAATCTCAAAACCATCTGGACGAGCTGATACATTTTTCATCTCGAACGGCATTCTGCCATTCCAAACTAAGCGTTGCAAACCAAACAAATCTTTGCCAGTAGCTCCCCAACCACGTGAAGTTTGCCCCACGAACATCGAACCATCATTACCCCATCTTGCCCGCAAAGTTCCTGACTGAAAACCCTCACGGAAAGGATAACAAGCTCCCTGATATTTGCCGTTTACTTTCTCCAAAGTCATTCGCATGGCTTTTGATTGTCCTTGGTCATACACAAAATACTGCCCTTGAAACGGTCCGAATTTACCGCCCGTTTCGTCTTCAATCATATCGGCAGTAGAGATTCCCATCAAAGCGTGAGGAAACCAAACCGCTGGTAATTTCAAAGATTTCATTTTTTTGGCGGCTTCAAACATCGGTTCGCCCGTGTCTGGAACGTCTTTCACGGTCGTAAATTTCAAAGGAGAATCGGGTTCTTTTGTCCACCAAAGTCCGCCCGCATTACCCGCAAAATCGCCTTTTTCTAAGTGCGTAATCCTTCCAGAACCTACCCAATCGCCTTGATTTTCACCGTATAAAACATCACCATTTGAATTGACCGTAAAACCTGCGGGCGAGCGTAAACCTGTGGCAATGGGCTCGAGCGTTCCGTCTTTTTTGATTTTGACTAACCAACCTCTCCATTTTGCTAATTTGCCTTCGCCATAACCCACCCACGCAACATTGAAAGTCAAATACATATCGCCTGCTTTATCAAAAACAGGTCCATACGAGTATTCATGATAATTCCCTGACAAATCCCAATTGGCAACTGACTCATAAACGTCTGCTTTTCCATCGGCATCGGTATCAATCAATTTGGTTAATTCTCCTCTTTGGGTACAATAAAAAGCTCCATCACGATACGCTAACCCCAAGGCTTCGTGCAAACCACTGGCAAACAGCTTATAACTTGGCGAAGTACCATTAAGTTGGTAAGGATTTTCAATTACCCAAACCTCACCCCTGCGAGTACATACGCCCAAACGACCATCGGGCATGGGAGCAACTCCCCCAATTTCTAACTTAATGTTGTCAGGAATGGGCAAGGTCTTAATCTCATAAAAATCCTCTTCCGTTAGTGGACGAGGCTTTGTTTGGGCAAAGGTTTGCTGGGTTAGTAAACCGATGAATATTAGGGATAATAATTTAGTTGTTTTCATGGAATGAGTGTAGTTATTGGTTACTGATTATTAGTTGTTGATTATTAATTCAGATAGATCTATTGAAATTTCTTGAAAAATCTCAATGCACTATTAACTAATAACCAGTAACTAATTACCAATAACAAATAACCAAATTAAAATATCAAATGATAGGAAATTTCTTTTAGACCGTTCAAAGGCATTACTAACTGCTTTTTGCCATTATTATTCCGAACGATGGGTTTGTTGTTTTCAGTTGGGAAAACTTGTACATAATAGTTCTGATTATCAACTGAATATCGATTGGTGGAAACTTCAATAATATCAGAACCTTCCGCCATCAAAGCATATAATTGACCCGCTTCACCTTCAAATTTAAGGTTACGATTCACGCCCTCAAATTGGTCTAATGGCGTAGTTATGTCATTGACCTTCAAGCCTTTATATTCGTACATAAAATTTGGATACATGAATTCTCCGCTAAATGAATTTCTTTTTTCGAGTTTATAACCCTTATATTTCAAATCATTTTTTGTTAAAGAATCTGGGAATAATGTTTCTGCGGAAGCCAAATAAGCCAACGGAAATTTATCGTTTGAAGTAATAATTGTACCCATCGGTTCAGCCGTTTGCGGTTCGCCTCGGTCGTGCCACATTTGGGTTGCATCCAAGAATTTGCCTCTCCATAAATGCAAAAATCCACCTTGATTTAAGTCGTAGGAAAAACTCAAACCGTTAGGCATTCCAACACTGATGGCGTGCGTTTTTTTCTTATTTCCATACATCATAAATGAGCGTTGTAAAACTGGTTGGTCATTAGCTTTCACTTCTACCAATGGTGTTGGTTCAGGGTCTGGCAAGGATGTTCTTTCAGTAATCGCCTGTTTTTCAGAGCGTTGCTTTTGCATAAATACTGCCAAACCATTTTTACGCCAAGAAAAATCTTTCATATAACTGATTGAATAAGTATGTTCTCCTGCCAATAATTGCTTTGATTTCTTTTGTTCTTCGTGTTGCAAATACCAACCTTTAATAGTCGTGTCTTTATCAATCAACAAAATCCCCATGCCATTCCATTGACTCGAAAAAGTATAATTTCCCGCTTCTGGAACGTTGAATTTTCCTTGGAATTTAATAAGAAAACCGCTTTGAATGGTAGCTAATTTTGCGGTTGGTTGGGCAATCGTTCCTGTGGTAGTTGGCGTATTTTGCTTCGGAATTCCATTCGTTAATCCTTCATAATATTCATAAGTAGCAGGACTAAAAGTGACGTTGGAAGGCTCAAAAACTTCATAAACAATGTTTTTAAAAGCTACTTGTCCGTGGTCTCCTTGAATTCTGAACGGTGCTTTTGCCACTTCCTGCAAAACTGCCCCACGAGTAACGCCTAATAGCTCAATATTTTCATGAATTAAAACGCCATTCAAAACTACTTTATTGAAACGTGCATTGGTCAATTTTTTACCCGAAGCATCAAAAGTTGGAGCCTTAAAATCTACTTCCAAATGATTCCAAAGTCCAGGAGCTTTCACAGCATTTTGGCGGGGTGCATGACCTTCATAACCTTCATTGCCTTTACCACGAGATTCGTCCCAGCGATGATAAATGGCACCGCAATCTCCATCATTGGGTACTTTTTTGAGCCATGAGTCAAGTATCTGAATTTCGTAACGACTTTGGAGGTAAAGTCCTGAATTTGAGCCTTTTGGCATCATAAAGTCAAGCGACATTTTGATGTCTCCGTGTTCCATAACAGAATATAAATCGTCAGTAGCTTGATATTTAGCTCCTCTTAACGTGTTGACGATTACGCCTTTACCAGTGGTTAGCGTGAGGGCATTTCCATTAAAATTACCCGTAACACCACCTTCAATTGTCCAGTTGATACTTGGATTTTTGAAGGCATTCAAATCATTTAATTGAATTTGGGTTTGGGCAAATCCTGAGAGGGGACTCAATAGGAATAATAGTTTTTTCAGCATTAGTTTTAGGGGGTATTTTTGATAATCATTACCTTAAATCAAGAGCGTATAATCTCGAAATTATACTTAAATTTATAAAAAATATACTGTTTAACTGTAAGGTTCTGGGATTAGTTAATTTAATAAAGATTTTATGAAACATTTAGATTATGACATCGCCATCATCGGGGCGGGTTTTGCGGGTTTGGGAATGGCAATTCGCTTGAAAAAGGCGGGCTACGATTCTTTCGTGGTCTTTGAAAGAGGAAAGGAAGTGGGAGGCACTTGGCGAGATAATACCTATCCAGGTTGCGGATGCGATGTTGCCTCACATTTGTACTCTTTTTCGTTTGAACCCAATCCAAACTGGACTCGTAGATTCTCAAAACAGCCCGAGATTTTAGCGTATTTGAAAGACTGCATTCGCAAAAATAATCTTGAACCACATATTCAACTTAATACCGAAATATTTGGGGTAATTTTTAATGAATCCGAAGGCTTTTATACCATTACAGATTCACATGGAAAACAGACGACCGCCCGAATGGTGGTGGCAGGTTTGGGACCACTAAATCGTCCACAAATCCCTGATTTTGAAGGACTTGACAATTTTAAAGGAGAGGTTTTTCATTCATCAAATTGGAATCATAACTACGATTTGACGGGTAAGCGGGTGGCAGTCATAGGCACGGGAGCGAGTGCTATTCAATTTGTTCCTGAGATTGTGGATAAGGTCAATAAATTATATCTTTTCCAAAGAAATGCTCCGTGGGTAATTCCAAAACCTGATAGTGAATTCTCTGATTTTTCAAAGTCATTATTTTCAAAATTACCATTGATTAGGAAAATGTACAGAGGATTTTTATACCAATTAAATGAGTTTATTGGATTAAGTTTTATTGGTAATGAAACGGTTAAAAAAATTGCACAATTCCAAGCCGAACAACATTTGAAGGGGCAAGTGAAAGACCCAGATTTACGAAAGAAATTAACGCCAAATTATCGAATCGGATGTAAGCGAATTTTAGTTTCTGATAATTATTATCCAGCCTTACAAAAGCCCCAAATTGAAGTAATTACTGATAAAATTAACAAAATAACCGAATCAGGAATCATCGTAAATAATGGTTCAGAAAAGGAAATTGATGTTATTATTTTCGGAACAGGATTTTACGTTGCCGAATATCCAGAGCAGTTCATTAAAAATTATACTATTCAAGGATTAGACGGGGAGAATTTATTTCCGAAATGGACAAAAGAAGGCTTTGAAGCGTATAAAGGAACTACCATAAATGGCTTTCCGAATTTAATGTTTGTCTTGGGTCCGAATACGGGTTTAGGACATAATACGGTTGTGGACATTATGGAATCTCAGATAAATTATATTATGGATTTTTATGAGAAATTACTGAAAAATTCGCCCAAAGCTTACTTCAATATTAGACCCGAAATTCAAAAAGAGTACAACCAAAAACTTCAAGCCATGTTTGAAAATACCGCTTGGGCTTCGAGCTGTGGAAGTTATTATTTGAATTCGGAAGGAAAAAACACTACGCTTTATCCAAGACTAAATACCGAATTCAGAAAGCAAACGTTGCAAGTTGATTTGGAGGAATATGAAGTTTTTGAAGGAATTTGATTGACAAACTCAAAATCGATATGCAAAACCCACTGAATTGCCCGTAAACGTCAGATTTTCAAAAATTACTTTTCCTTTTTTTAGATGTGAACGATGCACGCCGTACATAATTCCATCGAAAAGTAAAAGAAATCCGCCTTGCAAAATCACGGATTGCCCGTAGCCTTTCAGCTTGTCTTGACTATCCATTGAATTTTTGCTTTTTTCAAGTAAATACACGCCTGTCATCACGTAAGCAACATCCAATCCTGTGTTCACTAAGAACGTTTTTTCGGTACTACTTTGCTCTTCCAAAGACTGGAAAGCACTCAAATTTCCCTGCGTTTTCTTGGCTCCCAATACGCCTAAACCTGCCAAAGCACCGTTTACCACGTTCCAATAAACATTCATTTGATAGAAATATTTATCGCTTCCTGATGAATTGGACAGTAAAATGCCGTTGGTAATCAAGTTTGCCCCCGCCCATGAACCCAGAACAACCATGCCTTTTCTGTTTAAGTCAAGTCGGTCTTGATTGAAAGTTGGGAGCGTTAAATTTTGGGAGAAAATATTTGTCGAAAATGACAAAAAAAGAGATAGAAATAATAGATTTTTCATGTTGATAAAGTTTAGTTATCTTATCAACATGAAAAAAAGGTTTTTGTTACAAACCTTTCAAAGCCGTTTGAACTGCCTCAAAATTTGGCAAATCTCCCGCACTTTCAAGCACTTCTGCATACTGAATTGTTCCCTCCGAATCAACCACAAAAGCCGAACGTTTTGATACGCCTTTCATACCCAAAACAAAATTTTCGTATAGCGAACCGTAAGCCGCAGACGTTTCTTTATTAAAATCTGAAAGTAAATTAAAAGGCAAATTCTGCTCTGCTTTGTATTTTTCTAAGGTAAATAATGAATCCACCGAAATGCCCAAAATCTCGGCATTGAGGTTTGAATAAATGGAAATATTATCTCTCATTTCGCACAATTCAGTCGTGCAAGTACCCGTGAAAGCTAACGGAAAAAATAGGATAACTACATTTTTACCTTTGTAGTTTGAAAGGCTAACTTCTTGTTTGTCAGAGTTGTACAGTTTGAAATCTGGGGCTTTATCGCCGACTTGTAATGCCATTTGGATTTAGTTTTTTTAAGTTTAAATTATCTCTTTTTATCCTTGGTAGGAAATTGCTTTTACCAATCTGATATTATTCAATTCTTTCAAGTCTAAAATATTTTCACTTGGAATTTTTCCTCTTTTTATCCAATTCGTAACCACACTGGTACTACCTATGTTAAACATTTTGCAGTAATTCTGAATCGTTACCCAATTATTTAAAGAATATTCTTTCCCATCAACGTCAATTGAAATTTGCTTTGCTTCTTCAAATTGAGCCATAATCTCATCGTATTCTTTATTAAGCTGCTCAACTTTCTTTTTAGATTTCTCAAAACTTGCTTTGATAGCCTGTTTTAATAATTCTTTTTCCTCTGGTTTTGATAAACTTTGGTAAAGTTCACTGGCTTCTTTACTGGATTTATCTACTTCTTCAATTGTTACAGCATCATTGAGGTTTTTAATAATTTGCTTTAACTTTTTCATATTGATATTTATCTAAAATATGTTTTACAATTTTTTTAAAATTTCCCTTAGTTTCTCCACACGGTCATTCAGTTCAACTTGAAGAGCTAATTCTTCGTTAACAATGTCGTCAGTCAATAAATCAAGGGAAGCATAATTTTGAAGTTTCAACTTGCTTTTTGATATTTCCATAAGATATTGAGCAATCAAATTTCTAATTTTGTCTTCCATTATTTTGTGGTTTTTTGAATAAACAAAAATATAGATTGTTTTGTTATGCAACAAAACAATCTATATAATTTTACTGGAACTTTACAAAATTTCTTAATTTAAAACCTCTGCCATCACCTCCGCCACACTCGGAATGAAATTTATTTCCACTCGCTTTTTCTCTTTAAAAGCCTCACGTGGTTTGATACTCAGAATTTGGAATAATTCTTTGTCATTCGATACCGCAGGATTGGGTGTTGTCAAGAGAACATCGCCCGAGAAAATAGAATTTGCTCCTGCCATAAAACACAACGTTTGCCCTTCGTAAGACATATCCAAACGCCCTGCCGAAAGCCTCACCATTGATTTTGGCATCAAGATTCTTGCCGTAGCAATGGTTCTAACCATATCCCAGATAGTGGCGGGTTCTTGTTCCCCCAAAGGTGTTCCTTTTATCGGTACAAGATTGTTAATTGGCACAGAATCAGGGTGTTGCGACATATTTGCCAACGTTTTCAACATTCCCATACGGTCGGAATCGCCTTCACCTAAACCAATAATTCCTCCTGAACAAACCGATAATTTTGCCTTGCGAACGTTATCAATTGTATTTAAACGGTCAGCGAAAGTACGGGTTGAAATAACGTCTTCGTAATTTTCCTCGCTGGTGTCAATATTATGATTGTAGGCATACAAACCCGCATTTTTTAATTTTTCAGCTTGCGATTCTGATAACATTCCGAGGGTACAACAGACCTCTAAGCCCATTTCGTTTACGCCCTTCACCATATCTAAAACCTTGTCAAAATCCTTATTATCACGGACTTCACGCCAAGCCGCACCCATACAAAAACGGGATGAACCTGAATCTTTTGCTCGTTGGGCAGCCGCCAAAACCTCGGGCGTTTCCATGAGTTTCTGCACTTTAACGTCCGTGTGGTAACGTGCTGCCTGTGAACAATACGAACAATCCTCTGGACATCCACCCGTTTTGATGGACAATAAGGTACTGATTTGAACCTCTTGTGGGTCATTATGCTGACGATGCACGGTGGCAGCCCGATAAACCAATTCCATGAAAGGCAAATTATAAATTGCTTCTACTTCTTCTCTTGTCCAGTTATTTTTTATCATGTTATCGTTTCTTGTTTCTTTGAATATCTAAAATTAACCTTGCTTTCTGGGTTTGGCAAATTTGAGGTGTAAAAAGGATACTTGAAAATTGTTATTGAAGAATTTTTATCGGAAATTTACGTATGACAAAAACGTTTAGGACGTATGAGGAGGGATTCTGAAAAGTTATGCATTCACTCATTGTTACAAAATATAATTTTAAATCATTTTAAAATGACTATCATATTAGACATAAAAGAAAATAGTCGAGTTCCTTTTTTAATGGAGCTTTTGAAGGGGTTGAAGTATGTAAATATTGTCAAAAAGATAGACGATGAACGCAAAAGCCAATTTATTACAGACTTGGCTGAGGCTTTTGATGATGTAAAATTGTATGAACAAGGAAAGAAAAAACTAAAATCAGCCAAGGATTTATTGAATGAACTTTGATGTTATTGCTACTGAACCGTTTGAACGTAAATTAAAACGGTTAGCCAAGAAATATAAATCTCTATCGACAGATTTAGCCACTTTGTTTGATGAACTATCAGAAAATCCTACATTGGGTACACCAATTGGAAAAGATTGCTACAAAATAAGAGTAGCGATTACAAGCAAAGGAAAAGGGAAAAGTGGTGGTGCAAGGATCATAACCTACGTCCGCATTGTGAAGGAAACTGTCTTTTTGATGGACATTTACGACAAATCTGAACAGGCGAATATTACTGGAAAAGAACTTGAAAAACTAATCGAGATTTTATCGAATGAATAATAAAAAAGGCTGAACAGTTGGAGTGTTCAGCCTTTTTTGAGGTTTGAGAATATTAATTTTGCATTCCACTCATACTGCTATGATAAAGTTTACCATTTTTGTCAATAACGCATGGCGATGAAAAATTTTGATAGAAAGCATTAGCGAAACTCCATATTTTCTGACCAGTCTTAGCATTTAAAGCATACACATTACTATCATTACCTTGAATGTATAAGACTCCTTCTGCTACAACTGGACTCGAATCTTTATAATTACCACTATAATCTGAAGGAGTTCCTATTTGAAATTTCCATTTCTCTACTCCTGTGTTTTTATCTAAGGCATATAAGTAACTGTCTTTTGAATAAAAGTAAACGAGTGATTCATCAACAAAAGGACTTGAATCTAAGTCCGCTTTTGTCAAAAATTTCCATTTTAACTTTCCATCATTAGCATTTATAGCATAAGCGTAAGCACTATTCGATCCAACATAAATTACGCCTTCTGATTCAGTAGGACTTGATACAGATTCATTCCCTCCATCAATTGAGAAAGACCACTTTTTAGTTCCTGTTTCTGCATCATAGGATTCGATTGCTCCCCAAGTGCTTGCAATAAAATTATTTCCATAAATACATGGATTAGCTTTGCCATTCATGCTATTTTTTTCCCACTTTTTTTTCCCTGTTTCTAAGTCAAATGCTTTAAGAGCGTTTCCATTTTGTACACTTATAACAATAGTATTTTTATTAATTGTTGGACTTGAGTCAGCCCAGTAATCCGTAAAAGCAGCCCATTTTTGCCTTTTATTTTTTAAATCAAAAGCTCTTAAATATCCATCTTGCCCAGAACCATAATAAAGAATGTCATTCGCTACGGTTGGACTCGAACCAGAAAATTTATCATGTTCAATTATTCCATTAAGTGTGCCTGTTGAAGCGTTTGCAAACCTGACCCCTCTTGAGACAACTATTAAATTACCGTCATAAATAGTCGGATTAATAGCTGAACTATTGGATATACCATTTCCCCCATTATTAAACTTCCATGACTCTATTCCTGTTGAAGCATCAAGGGCATTTATTGCAAAACCTCCGCCAGTTGCAATATAAACAATACTTTTAGAAGGGTTTTTCCCAGAGGTTAATAAAACTAATGGCACCACAACCTCCTTCATCACCGTAACCGCATAGACCTGCGTACCCGCATCCTCAGCCATAACGGTGAAATTGACAGCTTTTGTAAAATCTACTACCGTTGCCGAAGCTGGATTTACAATCGCACGGTCTGAAAGCGTAATGGTTGGTTTTAATTTTGTTAAATCTGCCGTGGCGGGAACGGTTGCAGTAATTGTTTTAGTCGCAGGGTCAATTTTGGCAACAATTGCAGGAGAAAAATCGGCAAATGTAAAGGTTAGAATGTCTTTACCAGTAAATTTTGTTCTACTTACTATCACTTTGTAATCTACTTTTGTCCCGTCTTCTGCCGTTACTGAATAAGTTACATCGTTCGTAAAATCTTGAACTTTTCCAGAATCGGGAAGCACTTTTGCCTTCAAAGAAACGCTGATAGAAGGAATCAACTTAGTAATGTCTGCCGTGGGCGGAACTACTGCCGTAATGCGTTTGGTGGCTTCATCAATGGTGGCTTGCACGGCGGGCGTAAATTGTGGGAAAGATAATTTGGTAATTGCCTTAGCTGAACTTTTGGGAACTGTGATGTCTTCTTTACAAGCTGAAAAAGTGAAAACTAAACCAAGTAGAATAAGAAATGCGTAATTTTTAAACATGGTGAATTATGTTTTAATGGTGGAAAATTGAGAATAATCGTAAATATATAGATAAGAGTTTAGACAAACAAAAAAGTTGAGTAAGAGGAAAATTCTCATTCAGCCTTTGCTTTGTTTACAATATATTTCAATCATTAAAATTAATTTTACTTCTTGGAATTGATAAATTTGAAGTGTAAAAAAGAGTTTTATCTTTACCTTTATGAAATTTTAATCTTACACATTTTTATTCGCATTTATAGTCAATAAACGGTTTTTGATAAATTTCGATAAATAATAAGCAGTATGATTTATATAATATGATTAACTATTCTCGATTTTATCAATTAAAATAGAATAAAAATTACAGTAACTTTGAAATTTATAAATTCTTGATAATCAGTAATTTAACAATAAAATGCAAGTTTGGAAATTTGGAGGAACGTCTGTCGGCAAGCCCGAAAGAATGCACTCTATCAAAAGTTTAATTACCGAAGATGGTAATCGTAAAATCGTGGTTTTGTCGGCTCTCTCGGGTACGACCAATGCCCTTATCTCCATCGGGGAGTCTTTGAAAGTTAACAAAGATGCCGAGGCAACGGATAAAATTAATACCTTATACGCTCATTATGAGGAATTTATCAAGGAATTGTATGCAACGCCCGAAGGATACGCAGAAGGAAAAACCATCATCGAAAAGGAGTTTTCGTTCATTCGTTCTTTGGTAAATATTAAACCATTTTCAGTAAAACAGGAAAAAGAAATTGTGGCAGAAGGTGAGTTGCTTTCCACGCAAATGTTTGAGGCTTATTGTCGTGAACAAGGCATAAGTTCTGCTCTGTTACCAGCCTTAGATTTCATGTTGATTGATGCTGACAATGAGCCAGTTCTGAAATTTACGGAAGAAAAGTTG
>JANXML010000143.1 GCA_025354645.1 Arcicella sp.
TAGAAAAAGCCTCAAATCATTATGATTTGAGGCTTTTTCTATTCCCGCTCCATGCTTCGCTTTACGTCTTTTTCCTTGATGGAATCACGTTTATCGTAAAGTTTTTTACCTTTCGCCAAAGCAATATCAATTTTGGCAAAACCTCGGTCAGAAATGTACATTCGAGTTGGAACCATTGTTAAACCAACGTCTTTCAAACTGTTTTGGAGTTTTCGTAATTCACGTTTTGTCAGTAATAATTTTCTATCTCTTAAAGGGTCGTGGTTGTAATGTGTTCCTTCGTTATATTTGGAAATGTTCATCTGACGAATGTACAATCCTTCGCCTAAAAACAAGCAATAAGCATCCGTCAAGTTCACTTTTCCTTGACGAATAGACTTTATTTCCGTTCCCATCAGCATAATTCCTGCCGTATATTTTTCCAAGAAAGAATACTCAAAAGATGCTCTTCGATTCTTGATTTCTACGTTTTTTTCTATTTTATCTTTCATTATTAGGGATTGGGGGTTGGGGAATTAGGGATTGGGGAATTAGGGATTAGGTAAGTAAAAACAAATTGTTAATTCTAAATTATTGAAAATCAACAATATTAATAATAATTTCCTAATCCCTAATCACCCAATCCCTAATTCCCCAAACCCCTACTTAGAGCTATAATTAGGAGCTTCCTTCGAGATTGAAACATCGTGTGGATGGCTTTCTTTTACGCCCGCCGAGGTAATTTTTACAAATTGAGCCTGTTTCAAAGCATCAATCGAACCTGCACCACAATAACCCATTCCCGCTTTCAAACCTCCCACCATTTGATAAATAATTTCCGAAACCGAGCCCTTGAAAGGCACTCTGCCTACGATTCCTTCGGGTACTAATTTTTTAATATCATCTTCGGCATCTTGAAAATAACGGTCTTTTGAGCCATCTTCCATCGCCTCAACTGATCCCATTCCACGATACGACTTAAATTTGCGTCCTTCAAACAACACCACTTCGCCTGGGGCTTCGTCGGTTCCTGCCAACATCGAACCCACCATAATTGAACTCGCACCGCCCGCAATTGCTTTCACAATATCCCCTGAAAAACGAATGCCACCGTCGGCAATAATCGGAACGTCCAAATCCTGAACTGCCTTTGCAGCTTCGTAAACGGCGGATAATTGGGGCATTCCAACGCCCGCAATGATACGAGTCGTGCAAATACTACCTGGACCGACGCCCACTTTCACGGCATCAGCTCCTGCTTCGGCTAAGGCTCTTGCTCCCGCACCCGTTGCCACGTTTCCACACATTACTTCCAATTTAGGAAACGCTTTTTTCACGGATTTCAACGCATCAATCACTCCTTTTGAATGTCCATGAGCGGTGTCGATACTTACTACATCCACACCTACGTGTACGAGTGCCTTCACACGGTCGAGTAAATCGGGCGTAACACCCACTGCCGCACCTACTCGTAAACGTCCTAATGGGTCTTTACACGCATTTGGATGGCTTTTTCGTTTGATAATATCTTTGTAAGTTACCAATCCGATGAGTTTATAGTCTTTATCGACGATGGGTAATTTTTCGATTTTATATTCTTGTAAAATAACCTCGGCATCATCCAAAGAAGTCCCTTTTTTTGCGGTTATGAGGTTCTCAGTCGTCATTACTTCCGTGACTGAACGAGACATATCTCGCTGAAAACGCAAATCACGATTGGTCAAAATTCCGACTAATTTCCCTTCATCATTAACGATTGGAATACCACCAATTCTGGATTCTCGCATGATTTTTTGAGCGTCACCAATACTTTTATCCTCCGTTAAAGTGATGGGATCAATAATCATTCCCGACTCTGAACGTTTCACTTTTCTGACCTGTTCAGCCTGTTGGGCAATGGTCATATTTTTGTGAATAATGCCTATTCCACCGTTTTGAGCCATAGCAATTGCCAAAGCGGCTTCTGTGACGGTATCCATCGCAGCGGAAAGAATCGGAATGTTGAGCGTAATGTTTTTGGTAAGTCTGGTAGTGGTGGTCACTTCACGAGGAAGGACTTCTGAATAGGCAGGAAGGAGAAGCACATCGTCGTACGTGAGGGCTTCAAAAAGGAACTTTGATGAGTCTAACATGGCAAATATCGTTGATATTGTTATTTGCAAGTCAAAGTTACTGTGAAATTTGTACTTTTAAAAGATTTTTGGGTTTAAACTTTTCTCTGTGGTTCTTTTTGTAACCTCATTTCCTCAAATATGAAATGAAACAAATAGTATTAATCTTGTTGATAATCAGCTCATTATCAACTTATTCTCAATCAAAAAAATACACTTTCTCCCAACCCAAAATGGGTTCGCCTTTGAATATCACTTTGTATGCTGATGGTTCAACAAAAGCTCATCAAATTGCCACAGAAGCCTACAAAATTGCGGATTCTTTGAATTTAATTTACAGTGATTATTTAGAAAATAGTGAATTGAATCTGTTAAGCAAAAAATCTGGAATAAATGAATTCACCAAGGTTTCACTCGCTTTGTGGGATATATTAAACTTATCCATAAAAGCATCTCAACAAAGCAAAGGAGCGTATGATATTACGGTTGGGGGAATCGTAAAATTATGGCGAAAAGCACGTAAAGAAAAGGCTTTACCAGAAAAAAATATACTAAAAAAAACGCTTCAAAATGTTGGTTATCAGTATCTTATCGTAGATTCGATAACGCACTCCGTTAAACTTTTACAACCAAATACACAGTTAGATTTAGGCGGAATTGCCAAAGGTTATGTTGCTCAAATAATGGTTGATTTTTGTAGAAAAGAGGGGATTGAAAAGGTTTTAGTTGATGCGGGAGGTGATTTAGCGATGGTAAGTCAAGATGATAAACCTTGGAAAATTGGAGTAACTATTCCCAACTCCGAAGAGCTAATTCCACGGTACTTAATCCTTCAAAATCAGGCAGTTGCAACTTCTGGGAATATGTATCAGTTTGTGGAAATTAATGGAAAACGATACTCACACATTGTGAATCCACATACGGGTTTGGGTGTAACACACCAACGGAATGTAACCGTAATTGCTCCCGATGGTGCCACGGCAGATTGGCTTGCCACGGCTTGCAGTGTGTTGTCGGTTAAAAAGGCATTGAAACTGATAAAATCGCTACCCAATTGTGAATTATTAATGACCGAAATCCAAAAAGAAAAATTGAAAATATGGCAATCTGAGGGTTTTGAAGGGTATTTAGAGAAATAATTTGTACTTTTAAATTTTATCAATGTGATGCAAAAAACATTTTTTATCATCTTTCTTTTTATCTCACAAATCGCTATTTCACAAGATTTTAAGGCTTATGAACAAGTGATTCCTAATACAACCGTAAAGTTTAAAATGATGCCGATTCCTGCGGGAGAATTTAGGTTGGGAAGTCCCGAAAATGAAATAGGACATGAGGCAGACGAAGGTCCCCAAGTCAAGGTGAAAATTGAGCCATTTTGGATGGGAGCAACAGAGGTAACCTACGACGAATATCAATTATTTTTTGAAGAAGAACGTGACCCCGAACCAAAACCCGATGCCATCACTCGACCATCGCCACCGTACATTGATTTTACGTTGGGCATGGGCAAAGTAGGTGGATTTCCAGCTAATTCGATGCAACAATATGCCGCTTCGATGTATTGCAAATGGTTGTATTATAAAACAGGTTTTTTCTACCGATTACCCACCGAAGCCGAGTGGGAATATGCGTGTAGGGCAGGAAGCAAAACGCCTTTCTTTTTTGGAGCAAATGTCTCAGAATTAAAGGATTACGCATGGTCTAAGGAAAATTCAGAAGAAAAATATCATCACGTTGCGGAGAAAAAACCAAACCCCTGGGGCTTATACGACATGTTAGGAAATGTGGCAGAATGGACGCTTGACCAATATGATGAAGGATTTTATAAGACCATTTCGGAAGGGAAAACGAATCCGTATAATGTGAAAGTTAAGCGTTATCCAAGTACCGTGAAAGGCGGAAATTATCAAAGTGAAACCAACGAATTACGCAGTGCCGACCGCCTAAAATCTGACCCAATCTGGAACCGTCGTGACCCACAAATCCCGAAAAGTAAATGGTGGAATGCGGATTCTCCTTTTGTGGGTTTCAGAGTCGTTCGTCCCGTAAAACAGCCTACGAAAGAAGAGGTTGAAACATTTTTTATAGAAGTTTTGAAGTGAAACGTATTTCATCAACGGACATTAAAAAATCTCAGTTGTGTGACTGAGATTTTTTAATATATTGAAAATCAATATATTAGGATAAAATACTGGAATATTTCTCTTTGTTTAAATACATTGCCAAAGCCGTTACAACCACCAAAGCAACGCCAATACCTGGTTGTTTTGCGATATGTAATTCAAAAATAAGAATATTTACAACAATTGGAGCGAGCAATAATAAACCCAATGCACGAGTTTTAGGGATTAATACCAAAATCCCAAAAAGTAGTTCACATATTTTGATTACGGTCATGTAGCCTGTACTACCAAATAGTTTCATGAAAGTTTCTGCGTCGCCTGTCATTGGCTGCTCTGGGGCAAATTTGAATAAATAAGAGGCTCCGCCAAAGACGAATAATGCACCTAATAAGTAAGCGGGGATTTGTTTTACAATGTTCATTGTTTTTGATTAAAATTGTGGATTTAATGGATTAACAGGACTATACGTAAAAATACGAGTTCTTACGTATATACCTACGAATCCGCTTTATTTTTATTTAACACTCCTCAAAAACGCCTTAATTTCATGAATAAATACTTCCCCATATTGCTGATATTTCTGTTGCCCAACCCCTGAAACATTCAACATAGCTTCTTGCGTGATGGGTTTCTGTTGCGACATATCCGAGAGCGTTGCATCTGAAAATATGATAAAAGGAGGGATATTTTTATCATCCGCTAAACGCTTCCGAAGTTCACGGAGTTTCTCAAAAAGGGCATCCTTAATCACTTCTTTTTTGGTTTTTTCTTTCGGAATAACCGCTTCACGCTCCGCTTGACGTTCCTCAAAAGGTTTATATCGAACCAATTGCACTTTTCGACCTTCCTTCAAAATCGCCCATGAAGCATTGTTCAATCGGTAAGCGTGTCCTTCATCATAAGCAATATCCATCACGCCCGAATTAAGCATTTGTTGTAGATAATCCGCCCATTCATCGGCTTTTAATTCTTTGCCCGCCCCAAAGGTTTTTATTTCGTGGTAACGATTGTCGATAATTCGTTTGTTATTAGAACCTCTCAGAATATCAATTACCATCGTCATTGCTACTTTTTCGTTGGTACGAGCCATGGCAGAAAGGGCTTTTTGGGCTAATAACGTAGCGTCAAATCGCATGGGAGGGTTTTTACAGACATCGCAATTACCGCAATCTCGGGTTACTTCTTCATTGAAATAACTCAACAAAATACGTCTTCGGCATATTTCGGCTTCGGCATATTGCTTCATTCTATCCAATTTTGCGTTCTGAACTTCCTTCATTTCTGCGGGCAGTTCGGAATTCGCAATCATGTCTTTTCGCATCATAACATCCTGATACGTATAAAAAAGCAACGTTTCTGCCTTCACGCCATCACGCCCCGCCCGACCAATTTCTTGATAAAAACTCTCCACGTTCGAGGGCATCGAATAATGAATCACCCAACGAACATTCGATTTGTCAATTCCCATTCCAAACGCAATCGTTGCCACAATCACCTGCACATCATCACGAATAAAAGCATCTTGCACTTTCGAGCGATCAGCGGCGGGCATTCCTGCGTGATAATACTTGGCTTTGATGCCCGCTTTCTGCAAAGCCTCGGCAACAGTTTCTGTATTTTTACGACTCAAACAATAAATAATACCAGGCTGTCGAGGACGTTCCGACACAAAATTTTGAATAATTTTTATCCGATTTCTGCCTGGCAAAACTGACAACGAAAGATTAGGTCTATCAAAAGAAGAAATGAACGTTTTTGCTTCGGGAATGCCCAATTGCGTGAGAATATCTTTACGAGTAACACGATCGGCGGTGGCAGTAAGGGCAATAACAGGCACGTTCGGAAAAGCATCTTTCAGGACGTGTAACTTAGTATATTCAGGTCTGAAATCATGCCCCCACGTAGATACACAATGCGATTCATCTACGGCAAATAGACTGATATTCAGAGACTTAATCCAATCTAAATAACCCTGTGTAAACAATTTTTCGGGAGAAATATACAGCAACTTCAAATCCCCATCTTGCACTTGTCGTTCAATAATTGATTGTTGATTACCATCCAAAGATGAATTCAAATATGCCGAAGGAATTCCATTGGCTTTGAGGGCTTGCACTTGGTCGTGCATGAGAGCAATGAGGGGCGAAATCACGAGCGTGAGTCCCTGCATGATGAGGGCAGGCACCTGAAAACACACCGATTTTCCACCGCCCGTTGGCATCAAAACCATGGCATCTTGTCCATACAAAACCCAGTCAATAATATCGGCTTGAAGCGGTCTAAATTTATCGTATCCGTAGTATTGTTTTAGGACTTGTTCTTTGGTGAGCGGCATTTTTATTTGTGATTATTGAATTGTAAAGGTACGTAAAATTGATTATTTCTATAAAAATAAAAACCATCACTGAGTCGATAATTATCGATTCAGTGATGGTTTTGTAATAGAAAATGAACTGAAAAATTACTTATTTTCAGTTTTTATTGCTTGCACATACTCGATGCTAACAGATGCTAAACTGGCAATTTTTTCAACTGAAAAGTCAGTACCTTCAAGTAAATTAATTACAAACTGACGATTTTTGCTCTCAGACGTACTTTCAATGCCTTTTTCAATGCCTTTTTCAATGCCTTTTTCAATGCCTTTTTCGATACCTTCTTCAATACCCTTTTCAATGCCTTTCAAAAAAAGTACATCTTCTTCGATTTTAATATACTGTGAAATTGAGTCCATGATTTGTTGAATATTTAGTTCTAATTTACGAAGTCTTCCTAAAATTAACAACTGTTGAAAGATTTTTTGTTTTTCTAATGTTTGAGGCTCTGATTGTTCTATTCTTTTAACTATTTCATAAACGATTTTTGAAGGTGATTCGTTTCTATAATTTCCTAAAATCGCTAAAATCATTTCTTCGGGAATGTCAGATTTCAAGAATAATTTAGCATCAAGTTCTTTGAAATTAATCAATCGATAATAGAATTTCATATTTGAATAATCAACCTTGACTTTCATAGTTGGCTTTTCATCACCCAAAAATATAACGTATTGTTCCACTCGCAAGTCATACTTTCTGACTAATAAATTCCAATAATCAATCATTCGATGAACCATTTTGTGTTCATTCGCCACTTGGTATTCTATATGAAGGATGAATTTCTCTCCTTTATCATTGGTAATAATTTTTAAGAAGTCAGCTTCTCTTTCCTTGGTTCTTTGGAGCTTCAAAATGACCTTTTCAGACTCTTTAATATTGATTTTTAAGATTTTATGAATGAAACTATCAATTGTTGCATCAACGTTTTCTTTGAAAATTTTATCATATAAGTTTCCTTCTTCCTTCGTTTTTTCTTTGTTCATTAGTGGTTTGGTTTATTGGTTAAAGTTACACTTTTATATTAAAATAATGAAAATTGTTTAAAAACTTGACTTATAGTCCGTTGATATATAATCATCATAATTATAGTTTTACAAAATAAATATCAAAGATAAAATTGGAAATAGAATTAGGCAATTACGACAGGAAAAACATCTCAGTCAGGAAGCATTTGCGGATTTGTGCGAACTTGACCGAACCTATATTTCAAGTATTGAAAAAGGAAAACGTAATGTTTCTATTATTAATCTTGAAAAAATAGCTAATGCTTTGAATATCAACCTTTCAACTTTATTTTTAGACCTATGAAAATTAAAATACCCAATGCAGAAGTGCAACATTTACTTACAGAAAAAGAGATAATTTTTCCAAAATATACCACTCAATTAATGAATCTTGCTAATAGTAATGCACAAGGAACACGCCCAAAAATTGTAGGTCAGATGAGTGATTTGATTCAAGAATTTAAAGGAAAAACTTTTGAAGAATGGGCGGTTTAGTATAAAGAACAATATTCTAATGCTATTGAAGATGCTTCGGGTAAGTTTCTTAGAAATTTACTATTAGTCAAGGTATTTGAAATTAAGGTTTAATCTGTTCTTTTTAAGTTGTAAATCCAAACTAAAAATATTATTTAGTTCTATCCCCAGTGGTGTTAAATAGACTTTATCATAATTTGTAGTCGTTTTTATTTTATCAACTAATCCCAATTCCATACACCAATTGCAGGCAAAACTTAAAAACTCATACATTGTCCGAGATAGATAACTTACACCAAAAAGACCATTTACTAAATCCAGTTTATGCTTCTCAAAGTCTTTAATATTTGGTAGCCACTCTCCATTTGTAACTTCTAAAAATCTTAGAAACCAGTAAATATTTACTTTATGAGAAGTCCAGTTTCCATTTGTTATCACTCTGAGTAAAATTTTCTTTTGTTCATTGGTTAAGTCAATTGAGGATAAATTAGATGCTGTATCAATATCGGGATTAAAGTTTTGGATATATTCCAGTCCATTAGCTGAAATCGCATATTTATTTCCATTTTGAGTTATCATTTCAAAATCAAGTGCAAGTCTAAGATAACATCTGAAATTTGTTGTATTTGCTGATGTAAAGTAATACGATAAATCAACCTCGCTAAGGATAGGTTTTTCAAAGTCTCGAAATGGTTTCAGTATTTTATTCAACCACCTCAAAAAACAAATGGTATAGTTTGCTGGCTTGGGCATTGACAGTCCAAAACTCAAACTTAGTCTTTCGACAGTAGAGGAATATAACTTTTTAACATCATTTATCGAATAACTTTTTATCAATACATTATGCTGTTTACCAAAATCATTGATAATTAATTTTGATTTTTGATTGGTTTCGTTAGCATACAGAATGCAATATTCTGTCTTGGCAGAAAAACTAACATTTTTGTAATTCAAGACTTGATTAAAACAATAGTCTCTTTTATTTTTTGTATCAAGTAACGTTTCTAATTCGACAATTAATTGACTTTTCTGATAATTTTCAAGAATGAAGTCAATTCTCCCATAATCAGTAGTGATTTCCTGACCCTTTTTCGTTGCTATTTGAAAATCCAGAGATTTTGAGAGAAAATCTAAGTTCTGCAATAGTGTCCACTGTACTAAATTTTCCTTCATTTTTAAGAAATATTAATGGTTAATACTTCATTCATAATTTCATCCCATATTTCTATCATCGGGTAAGGAGGCGATGTTACTACCAAATCAACCGAATTATCAGAAAGTTCTTGCATTTTTTGAGCAAGTGAAAAATGAATTTTATGAGTAGTCTGCATTGAGTAAAGATACTAAATTCATCATAAATTATGACATATTAGAAAATCCAATAAACAAAAAACCCTCTTAGAACTTAATCTAAGAAGGTTTTAGCTTTCAATCTATTTCCTATAACCTACACCGTCCAACGAGCTTTACGATATGAAGCAGAACCTGCTTTCTCGGCAATTGTTTTTGCTTCTTTCGATGCCTCCACTTGCTGCAATTCCTCTTTTGAAGTAATTACATAGTCTAAGTATTTACGAACACCCGTTCCCGCTGGAATTAAGTGTCCTACGATTACGTTTTCTTTCAAGCCATCCAATGTATCTGCCTTTGCACGGATTGATGCTTCTGACAATACTTTTGTGGTCTCTTGGAACGATGCCGCCGAGATGAACGAATCAGTTCCCAACGATGCTTGTGTGATACCTTGCAAGTTTGGATGTGAAACGGCTGGTTCAGCATCACGAACGGTTACGATTTTCATATCACGACGCTTCAATGATGAGTTTTCATCACGTAACGCACGAGCGGATACAATCATACCCACTTTCATGTGTTCCGAATCTCCCGCTTCCATTACCACTTTTTGGTCAGTAATTTTATCGTTTTCCTCACGGAATAAGAATCTATCAACGTTTTGTCCGTTCAAGAACATCGTGTCTCCTGATTCATCAATAATCACCTTTTGCATCATCTGACGAACGATTGATTCAATGTGTTTATCGTTAATCTTTACACCTTGAAGACGATATACATCTTGAATTTCATTTACCAAATATTCCTGTACCGCCGTTGGTCCTTTGATTGCCAAAATATCTGACGGCGTAATGGCACCATCCGAAAGTGGAATACCTGCACGCACAAAGTCGTTATTTTGAACCAAGATGTGTTTCGACAATGGCACCAAGTATTTACGTTCTGCACCGTCTTTGGCACGTACATAAATCTCACGATTACCACGTTTGATACCTCCCAACGTAATTACACCGTCAATTTCAGAAACAACCGCTGGATTTGAAGGGTTACGAGCCTCAAATAATTCCGTTACTCGTGGAAGTCCACCCGTGATGTCACGAGTTTTACCTGCCGCACGTGGAATTTTTGCCAAGATTTGTCCTGGTTTGATTTTCGCACCATTTTCAACTGCCAAACGAGCCGCTACTGGAACGTTATAAATTACTGGCTCTTCTGCACCTTTGATGTTGATGATGATGGCAGGGTTTTTCGTCTTATCTTTCGATTCGATAATTACCTTCTCACGCAATCCTGTTTGCTCATCGGCTTCATCCTTGTAAGTGATGTTTTCTTCGATGGCATCAAATTCCGCTTTACCTTCAACTTCTGAAAGGATAACCGCATTGTATGGATCCCAAGCACAAATCTCTTCACCTTTCGTTACAGTTTGTCCGTCTTTTACTCTCAAATATGAACCGTAAGGAACGTTATTTGAAATATAAACTTGCGTTAAAGTGGCTGGATTCAAGATTTGAACCTCACCCGAACGACCCATTACAATTTCAACTGGATTGCCTTCTGAATCGGTTGATGTTACGGTCTTAACTTCTTCAAACTTGATAATTCCGTCAAATTTCGCTTTAATAGTTGCATCTAACGTTACGTTTTGAGCCGTACCACCAACGTGGAAGGTACGTAAAGTGAGTTGCGTTCCTGGCTCACCAATTGACTGCGAGGCAATTACACCCACAGCTTCACCAATACTTACCATTCTACCCGTTGAAAGGTTACGTCCATAACATTTTGCACACACACCACTACGAGTTTCACAAGTTAATACCGAGCGAATTTCGATGTAATCAATCGCTGTATCATCTACGCTAAGGGCTGCCTTTTCGTTGATTTCTTCTCCTGCGGTGATTAATAATTCATTCGTAACTGGGTCATACACATCATGGATAGATACACGACCCAAAATACGTTCCGACAATGGTTCGATGATTTCTTCGTTGTCTTTCAACGCTGAAACTTGTAAGCCACGAAGCGTTCCACAGTCCGTTTCGTTGATGATAACGTCTTGGGCAACATCATGCAAACGACGAGTTAAATAACCCGCATCGGCAGTTTTCAAGGCAGTATCGGCAAGACCCTTACGAGCACCGTGCGTTGAGATGAAATATTCCAATACGTCAAGACCTTCCTTAAAGTTAGAAAGAATTGGGTTTTCGATGATTTCACCAACCGAACCTTGTAAGTTCTTTTGAGGTTTTGCCATCAAACCACGCATACCACCCAACTGACGAATTTGCTCACGAGAACAACGGGCTCCAGAGTGCATCATCATGTAGATTGCGTTGAATCCTTGCTTATCATTCTCCATTTGATTCATCAAGGTATCAGTAATTTTCTTATTTACTGATGTCCAGATGTCAATAACGGCGTTATAACGCTCATTATCGGTAATTAAACCCATCAAATAGTTTTCTGTAACGGCAGCAACGTCGGCTTTCGCTTTTGTTACTAATTCAGCTTTTTCAGTAGGCACGATAATATCGCCAAGCCCCATTGAAAGACCCCCTTTAAATGCCATTTGAAAACCTAATTCCTTAATATCATCCAAGAATCTGGCAGTACGAGCAACTCCCGAAATTTTGAATACCTGAGAAATAATTTGTTGTAATTTCTTTTTCGTTAAAAGTTCGTTGATGTAACCAACTTCCTCTGGCACGCAAAGATTAAACAAAATACGTCCTGCAACGGTCTCAACCATTTCTGATTTCAACGTTCCATCTTCTTGACGTACATTGGTTTTTACGGTAATATTAGCGTGTTTCGATACGACACCTTCGTTCATACCGATGACAACTTCTTCAAAACCATAAAACTTCATGCCTTCGCCTTTCACTTCATATTCTGGCGTGTGTCTGCGTCCTTTCGTTACGTAGTACAAACCAAGAACCATATCCTGCGAAGGCACCGTAATTGGAGCTCCGTTGGCTGGGTTCAAAATATTATGTGAACCTAACATCAACAATGAGGCTTCCAAGATTGCTTCTTGTCCCAACGGAACGTGAACCGCCATCTGGTCACCATCAAAATCGGCGTTGAATGCCGTACAAGTCAATGGGTGCAATTGGATTGCTTTTCCTTCAATTAATTTTGGTTGGAAAGCCTGAATACCCAAACGGTGAAGCGTTGGAGCACGGTTTAGAAGAACAGGGTGTCCTTTCATTACGTTTTCCAAAATATCCCACACCACAGGGTCTTTTCTATCAACAATTTTTTTGGCAGATTTCACCGTTTTCACGATTCCACGCTCAATTAATTTTCTGATAACAAATGGCTTAAATAATTCAGCTGCCATATCTTTTGGCAAACCGCATTCATGCAATTTCAATTCTGGTCCAACCACAATTACCGAACGACCTGAATAATCGACACGTTTACCCAATAAGTTCTGGCGGAAACGACCTTGCTTTCCTTTCAACATATCTGAAAGTGATTTCAAGGCACGGTTACCTTCCGAACGAACGGCGTTTACTTTGCGTGAGTTATCGAATAATGAATCGACCGCTTCTTGCAACATACGTTTTTCATTACGTAAGATTACTTCGGGAGCTTTAATTTCGATAAGACGCTTCAAACGATTATTACGGATAATTACACGACGGTATAAATCGTTCAAATCCGAAGTCGCAAAACGACCACCATCCAAAGGCACAAGTGGACGTAATTCTGGTGGAATCACTGGTACCATCTTGATAATCATCCACTCAGGACGGTTTTCAATACGAGTTCCTGCCTCACGGAATGCTTCAACAACTTTCAAACGCTTCAAGGCTTCTGCCTTGCGTTGTTGTGAAGTATCGTTGGCTGCCGAGTTACGTAAATCATAAGATAAATTATCTAATTCAGTACGTTCCAACAACATATTCAACGCATCAGCACCCATCTTGGCGATGAATTTCTGAGGGTCTTCGTCTGGCAATAATTGGTTTTCACGAGGCAATTTATCCACGATGTCCAAATATTCGTCTTCCGTTAAGAAGTCCATTTTGTTCACCCCGTCTTCCGCCTTCACACCCGCTTGAACTACTACGTATCTCTCGTAATAAATAACTTGGTCGAGTTTTTTGGTAGAAAGTCCCAACAAATAACCAATCTTGTTAGGTAAACTACGGAAGTACCAAATGTGGGCAACAGGCACAACGAGTTCGATGTGTCCCATACGCTCACGACGTACTTTTTTCTCGGTAACTTCCACACCACAACGGTCGCAGATGATACCTTTGTAGCGAATACGTTTGTATTTACCACAATGACATTCCCAGTCTTTGGTTGGTCCGAAAATTCTTTCACAGAACAAACCGCCCATTTCAGGCTTGTAAGTACGGTAATTAATCGTTTCGGGTTGCGTAACTTCTCCATGCGAGCCTTCGAGAATTGACTCGGGCGATGCTAAGGAAATCGTTACTTTCTGGAATTCACTATTTATTTTTCTATTTTTCTTGAATGACATTTTCTATATGTTTTTTTGTGAAAATGGTTCTAATTTTTCTAACTGGAAACTTCAATCTTCTTCTAACATTTTATCAGGGTCTCTATAAGTATAAAAAATTGTAACAAGGTCAATAGCATCATACACATCCATGACTCTATAAACAATTTTATAATCACCTTCAATCAGACATCTTAATCCTCGATAAGTTTCAAGTCCTTCGGGTGTTTCTTCCACCTTTCCCAATTGAGGGTTTTTTCTCAATAAACGAATACTATCTAAAATACTTTGAGTGATGCTTTTTGCAACTTTAACAGATACTTTTTCTGCATAATACTCATGTACCTGTTTTAACCTACTTTTGGCTAAGGATGACCATATTACTTTCATTACCATGTTTTCATTTCTTCTTCAACTTCTTCCATTGTATATACTCGACCTTCGTTAAGGTCTTCAATACCTGCCCTTATTTCTCTTGCTTGCTGTTCTTTGGTCATTGGGTCCATAATGGTTGCCCAACGATTTGTATGTTGCTCAACAAATATCGACACTATTTCAACAAGTTTTTCATCTTGTTCCGTAGCAAGCCATTCGTGCATTTTCAAACGAATAGCTTGGGATTTTGAACTCATGGTTGTCATAATATTGTATTTTAGAAAATTTGATAAAATATTAGAAACAAATCTTACTCCAAAGTAATTTCCAAAGCTAAACCTCTCAATTCGTGAATCAATACGTTGAATGATTCTGGAATACCTGGTTTTGGCATGGCTTCTCCTTTCACGATGGCTTCGTAGGCTTTCGCTCTACCAATTACATCATCAGATTTCACCGTTAAGATTTCTTGCAAAATATTAGCCGCACCAAATGCTTCTAATGCCCACACTTCCATCTCGCCAAAACGCTGTCCACCGAACTGGGCTTTTCCTCCCAATGGTTGCTGAGTGATTAATGAGTACGGTCCGATTGAACGGGCGTGCATCTTATCATCCACTAAGTGACCCAATTTCAACATATAGATAATACCTACTGTAATGGGTTGGTCAAACATATCTCCCGTTAAACCATTGTATAGATAAGTACGTCCCCATGCTGGCAGACCCGCTTCTTCTAATTCTTTGGCTACTTCGGTTGAGGTTGCTCCGTCGAAAATTGGGGTCGCATATTTACGTCCTAATTTCTGACCAGCCCATGCCAATACGGTTTCATAAATCTGTCCGATGTTCATACGAGAAGGCACACCAAGTGGATTCAATACAATATCCATTGGGGTTCCATCTTCTGCAAATGGCATATCTTCATCACGTACAATACGAGCAACAACGCCTTTATTACCGTGACGACCCGCCATCTTATCACCTACTTTCAACTTACGTTTCTTGGCAATATATACTTTGGCAAGTTTAACGATACCCGCTGGCAATTCGTCTCCAACCTCCAATACAAACTTCTCACGCTTGTAGCGACCCACTCCTTCGTTACGACGAACGTTGTAGTTTTTCACCATTTGCAATAATAAAACGTTTGTATCTGCATCGTCAGTAGCATTTTCCAAGATTAAGTCAGCAATTAAGTTGGCTTCTTCTGGAACGCTGTATGAACTATCATCACGGTAAAGGTTTTTCGCAGGGAAAAGTGACTCCTCAACATTACGAGCCGTCAATTTTGTTCCTTCCTCAATAATTACCGTTCCGAATTTGTGCTTGATACTTCCTGCCGTTTTTCCATCTAACAATTCAACAATTTTACCAATCATCTTTGCACGGATTCCCGTCAAGTCTTTTGATAGTTGTTTTGCTAAACCTGAAATTTCTTTCTTGGCTTTCTCACGTTCGTCTTTGTCTTTCTTTGGACGGCTGAAAAGTTTGGTATCAATAACCACACCTTTCAATGATGGAGGTGCTTTTTTAGAAGCATCTTTCACGTCACCAGCTTTATCTCCAAAAATTGCACGAAGTAATTTTTCTTCTGGTGTTGGGTCTGATTCTCCTTTTGGTGTAATTTTACCAATCAAAATATCTCCTTCTTTCACATCAGAACCAACCCGAATCACACCACTTTCATCCAAATTCTTCACCGTTTCTTCGGCTACGTTTGGAATCTCTGCGGTTAATTCTTCTTCTCCACGTTTTGTATCACGTACTTCCAATTCAAATTCTTCAATGTGAATAGAAGTAAAAATATCATCACGAACAACTCTCTCTGAAATTACAATCGCATCCTCAAAGTT
>JANXML010000156.1 GCA_025354645.1 Arcicella sp.
AGATTTCGTATAATTCTTGGCGAATTTTTACGATTTCACGGGCTGTGATTTCAATATCACGAGATTGTCCTTGAGCTCCACCCGATGGTTGGTGAATCATAATTCGAGCGTGTTCTAAGGCTGAACGCTTGCCTGCCGCACCGCCAGCCAACAAAACTGCACCCATTGAGGCTGCTAAAGACGTACAAATCGTATTATGATTCACCAACCATCGGGTGGAGCCCAAGGGCAATCTCGTGATATTGAAATCACAGCCCGTGAAATCGTAAAAATTCGCCAAGAATTATACGAAATCTTGGCAAAACATTCTGGAAAAACTTTCGAGGAAATCGAAGCAAATTCAGACCGTGACTACTGGATGCGTGCCGCTGAAGCCAAAGAATACGGTTTGATTGATGAGGTTTTGATGAGAGCGTAGATTATTTACCTGTTATTAATTATCGGTGATTAGAAAATCTGAAAAATGCTTACTTCTTTGAACAAAGAGGTAGGCATTTTTCGTTTAGAATTAACTACTTTTGTGGTCTTTAAAATTGATGAAAAAGCTGATAGCCAATCGCTAAAAGCTAATTAAAATATGAAACAGCAACAACCATATTGCGTCCTTTGTGGGCGTTCTCAAAAAGAAGTTCCTTTGTTGATGGAGGGCATGGATGGGCATATTTGTAGCGATTGTGTGTCGCAAGCCTACCAAGTTGTTCAAACCGAACTGCATTCTGAGAAACATAAGAATAAAAAAGCACCTAAATTTCAGGTAATTAAGCCGATTGAAATGAAAGCTTACATCGACCAATATGTTATTGGGCAGGACGAAGCCAAGCGTCATTTGTGCGTTGCAGTTTATAACCACTATAAAAGATTGATGCAACCCAAAACCAAAGACGATGATATTCAGATTGAAAAATCGAACATTATCATGGTTGGCGAAACAGGAACGGGCAAAACATACATGGCAAGAACCATCGCCAAGATGCTCCAAGTGCCATTTTGTATTGCCGATGCAACGGTTGTAACGGAAGCAGGTTACGTAGGTGAAGACGTAGAGAGTATCTTGACTCGTTTGCTCCAAGCGGCTGATTATGACGTAGCAAAGGCAGAAATGGGTATTGTTTTTATTGATGAAATTGATAAAATTGCCCGCAAATCTGATAATCCGTCTATTACCCGTGACGTTTCGGGCGAGGGCGTTCAGCAGGCACTTTTGAAGTTATTGGAAGGTTCGGTCGTGAATTGTCCACCACAAGGCGGACGTAAGCATCCCGATCAAAAAATGATTCCAATAAACACCGAAAATATCCTCTTTATTTGCGGAGGAGCATTCAACGGAATTCAGCGACATATTTCCAAACGTCTTAATACTCAGCCTATTGGATTTAGTTCGGACGATAGTTTCTTTGAAGAATTTGATGATAATCATTTGATGCGTTATGTGACTTCGCAGGACTTAAAATCATTCGGTTTGATTCCAGAATTATTGGGTCGTTTGCCCGTTGTGACGTATTTGAATCCGTTAAATAAAGAAACGCTTTTAACGATTTTGACTGACCCAAAAAATGCTCTCACGAAGCAATATCACAAACTTTTCAAGATGGAAGGCATTGATTTAGCCTTCGAGAAAGCGGCTTTGGAATATATAGTTGATCAAGCAATGGAATATAAGTTAGGAGCCAGAGGTTTGCGTTCAATCTGTGAATCAATCATTACGGATGCCATGTTTGAGTTACCTTCGCAAACGGAAATTAAGCATTTGAATATTACGCTACCGTATGCCCGTGAGAAGTTTGAACGAACTGTTTTTCATAAAATGAAGAAAGCGGCGTAAACGGATTTGGGATTGTGGATTTGGACGGGGTGCATAACCTTGCGGATTTAAAAAAGAGCCTGTAATTAAATTTATAGGCTCTTTTTGTGCAATTTGGATAATTGATTTGCGTTGTAACTATTAATTATTTATCATCAATTATTAACCAATTTCTCATGAAATCAACTAAGTTATCTATCCTCATTTTTGCAATTTTCATTCTTAGTGAATCATGTATTCGTCAGAAAGGCTATTTCTCGGTAACGTCTCAAAATCAAGTTGTTAAGCCTAAATTAGATATAAAACAAGAGCCTATTTTGGTAGAAAGTTCTCCCATAATTTCAGAAGAAAAACCTATGATTGAGCCAGTTCTGATGGCTTCAAATTCGGAAATTGAAGCTTTGGAAAATGTGGTAAAAGGTACAAAATATGAAGAAAAAATAAAGGCTACATTGCGTAAAATTGAACAACCCAATTCAGAAATTAAAACAGAGAAAAAAGAAGTAAAAATGAATTTTGTTCAGAAAATTATTGTGAAGAAAATCCAGAAAAAGATCACTAAAAATAACACTCTTGATGGTTTTAATGATTGGAATCCTTTTATGAAAATTGGAGTCATTTTATTAGGAATTGGTATTGTTTTAGCCATTTTTGGATTAGGAACTGTCGGTGGAATTTCTGCCTTGCTTGGACTCATTTTCTTTATTTTAGGTTTTTTAGCGGGTTTAAACAGAATATAAGTAGTAGAGTAATTATTCTCCAATCGCTTTTCTCTAAATAAAGCCGTTCTTCATATTTTCGTTGGTCAATTCAATTATTTTCCTCAATTTTATTAACTCATTTGCTTTAACCCGTAAATTTTTATTAATTTTTCATAGCACAGAATGTCTATTTTTGATAAAATAAAATCCATATTTAAAAAACCACTTATGTCGTCTGTGGAGACACAGACAACGGCGAATGAGTTCATTGATGACAATAGTACAGTTGAATTTGTGCCGTTGTCTGTGTCCTCACAGACGACATCATGGAACGAACCTGATTGGCTAATCAACGAAGATATTCTTCGTGATGAAGGGGTGATTTTTGGTTTATCAGGCTCAAATCCTGATGAAAAAATCTCTATTATCAAGCATTATTTTGCCCAACAAACGGCTGAAACTGACCGTATTATTGAACAAAAAGAAGAGAAAATCGGAGAGGTGAATTACTGGATAAACGAAAAAGAAAGTTTAATTAAAGAATTGGAAATAAAAATACAAGACCTTAAAAATCAAGAGTTTACCGAGCATCATCATCTGCCTCGTACTGTTGTAGGTTTAATTTTAGCTTGTGGAATTGCGGTTGGAAATTACTTCCTCATTGAAGAATCATTGCGTGGACAATTCCAACAAAGTAGCTTGATTGCGATGGGTGTATTTTGGGCGGGGATGTTCAATTTATTTGGTAGAATTTCCTTTTTGCACGATGATGATAAAACAAGTTCTTGGCGAAGGATTTTAGAAGAAATTGGAATGCCTTTGGCTTCGGCTTTTTTTGTTTTTGCACAGATATACGCTACACAACCCGCTCTGAAATCATGGGCATTGTTTGGGTTTATTTTCTTTCTGTTTATGTTTTCGGGAAAATTATTATTAGGAAATTTAACCGTTTTGAAAGACGATTTAACCATTTTTCAAAAAAGAAATCAACTCCAAAAAGACAAAATCAAGAAAGTGGCAGATTGGGAAACTGAAATTTCAACATACAAAACCGAAATTGAAAAGTATCGCCAAGAAAAACAAAATGTATTACCCGAATTGACCAAACTGAGTACGCAAAATACTAAAATAAAAGCCCAAAGAGATATGCTGATAAAGGTTTTTGAGAGTGAATATAATTTGGCAAGTCAATATCGTAATCGGTTGAGTGCGAGGCAGATGAAGGGGATTTTGGGCGGGGAGGAAGTGTAGGTTTCTTAAAATATTAAATCATGAACAACGAAAATAACGTACAATCCCACACAGAAAACCACGATTTTCAACACGGCTATCACAGCGGTTTGGAATCCGTAGAAAAAAATACTTACGAAGGATATTTGTCTTCGCAGGTCAATTTTGAATATCTTTCAAGGCAATTGACCGAAAGAAAACAAGAGCTTTTGGATTTAGGTAAAGTCATTGAACACGTAAAAATTCGCTTCAAAGAGGCTTACGATGGATTGCAAGACCGAATCCTGAAAGTTA
>JANXML010000165.1 GCA_025354645.1 Arcicella sp.
GATATTTTGAGAGAAGGTTTTAGCAATGGCAACCAAAAGTTTATAAAAATTTGGGATGAATTTTTGAATACGTTTACTCGGTGGATTCAAATACAACTCTCTCATTATCAATACTTAATAAAAATCATCGGGTAGAGTAAATCTTTTTAATGCTTCATCATACAATAAGAACATTTTATCATAAAATATTGTAAAATAATTTTGATTTACTAAAAATATTTTTATATTTGCATATCAATCAGTTAGCATAGTGTAGCATTGTTAAAATGTTTTCTCATTAATTTTACAGTGCTCAAAAATACAGTAAAGTGTCTTCTTTATGAAGGCAATTTGGTTAGATTTTGTTTATAAAAATGGTTAATGGTGTACAGTGTCTGCGGAGACCGAATTAGTCTCCACAGGCAATTGTCTTAAACAAAAAAACGAATCAGCATCATACTTCTGAATACTTTAACGTAGCCCATTTGAATTTCAAATGGGTTTTTTTTTCACATTTCTGAAAATATCCATACCCTTAATTATTTCTTGACATGAAAAATCTGTATTTAATTTTATTCATAATTTTTCCAATAATTGGTTTTGCCCAAACTCCAACTGAAATTTATCCTGTTGATTCTGCTTCAATTGAACAACCGAACGTTCCGAAAGGAGAATTATTGAAATTTACCTTTGAAAATTCTAAATTTTATCCTGGTACTTCAAGAGAAATAACGGTTTATGTACCTTCACAGTATCGTGCGGACAAACCCGCTTGTGTATATATTAATCAAGATGGTGTGCAGTGGAAAGCACCAACCGTTTTTGATAATTTGATTCACAGAAAAGAAATGCCGATGACAATAGGTGTATTTGTAATGCACGGACGCATGAAGGCTGCCACACAAGATGAGGCTTTGGATAGATTTAACCGTAGTTTTGAATTTGATGGATTGGGCGATACATACGCAAAATTTATTTTAGAAGAAATTTTACCAGAAGTTGAAAAGCAAAAAACCAAGGATGGGAGAGCAATTATCCTATCAAATAATGGAAATGATAGAGCAATTGGAGGTGCAAGTAGCGGGGCAGTTTGTGCTTTCACAGCAGCATGGGAACGCCCAGAGGCATTTTCTAAGGTTTTTAGTGCCATTGGAACTTATGTTGGCTTGCGAGGGGCGAACGATTATCCAACGTTAATTAGGAAGTATGAACAAAAACCTATCAGAGTTTATTTGCAGGATGGTTCAAACGACTTAAATATCTACGGAGGTGATTGGTGGATGGCGAATCAAATGATGGAAAGAGCCTTAGTTTTTGCAGGATATGCCGTGAAAAGTGTGTGGGGAGCAGGAGGACACAATGGCAATCAAGGTACGGCAGTTTTTCCAAATGCTATGCGGTGGTTGTGGAAAAATTATCCAGAAAAAATTACACCAATTACCCAAAACAAAAATCAATATTTGAAAGATATTCTCATTGAAAATCAAGGTTGGGAATTAGTGGGAGAGGGTTACAGCTTCACTGAGGGAACGATTGCGAATGAAAAAGGAGAAGTGTTTTTCCAAGATATTCCAAAAGCACTAACATACAAAATTGGTTTGGACGGTAAAGTGAATGCTTTAACGATTGATTCAAAAAAAGCAAGTGGAACGGCAATAGGTAGTGATGGTAAAAGATACACGGTTTCGGGAAGTTCAAAAAAAGTTTATAGTTACGATTTGAATGAAAAAGAAAGCGTTTTAGCCGACAGTATTTCAGGAAATGACATTGCTGTTGCAAAGAATGGAAACATTTATATCACTGCCCCAGAAGGTTCTGAAAAACCAAGTAAACTATTTTTAATCCGTCCAAATGGCGAGAAAGAATTATTGGATGTAGGCTTGAAATTTGCTAATGGATTGACATTTACACCCGACCAAACGCAATTATACGTTACAGAATCTGCAACACATTGGGTTTGGATATACCAAATTCAAGCGGACGGAAAACTTATAAATAAACAAAGATTCGGTTGGTTGCACAGCAAAGATGTTGATGGGAATGCTTGGGCAGATGGCATCAAATGTGATAAAGACGGCAAAGTTTATGTTGCCACTAATTTAGGTATTCAAGTTCTTGACCAATTGGGAAGAGTTAATGCCATTATTACAATGCCAACGGGAGGTGCTGCCAATTTATGTTTCGGAGGTAAAAACTTCGATACGATGTTTGTGGCTTGTTTTGGAAAAGTTTTTAAACGCAAATTCAATACTCGAGGTGTGAATACTTTTGAAAATCCATTTAAGCCTAAGCCTTCTGGTTTATGAATTTAGTTTGTAAGGGTGTAAAGCAAAGTGGTTGACTATGTTTTAACAGGCATCAAAACCGTAAACTCTTTAATTGGTATTTCTTGAAAAGTGCTGATAAAAAATACTAAGCATGAGCATAACTAAAAGCAAGAATAATACGATAAGTTCGAGAAAAGTTTATCATTCTCTCCTAACCTTTGTTATCAACATCACATAACTAAAATATTTATGATTAAAGACAATTTTAATTGTATTTAATCACTTTTTGTATAAATATCCAAATTTTGACTTTGATTTTCATTTAATTTTTGTGGTTAAAAATGCCCCTAATAATCCTAAAATAATTAAAGATGAAAGGGCAATTCTTAATGAAGAAAATTCAGAAAGAAAGCCGATGAGAACGGGTCCTAACAAAAAACCTCCCATACCAACGGTTGTGATTGCAGCCAATGCAACGCCTGCCGACATGGTTTTAGAATGTCCAGCTTCTGAATATATTAATGGAACAATTGTTGAAAGCCCCAAGCCTGTTATGCCGAAACCAATAACTACTGAGATTGGATTTAATGAAACAAGTGCTATAAACATCCCTAAGAATACAATTAAACAGTTGATTAACAGCGTTTTACGCAACCCAAATTTATTAACGATTCTATCTCCAAAAATTCTTCCAATGACCATCATAATGGAAAAAGCAGTAAATCCTGCCGTTGAAAAACCTTTTGAATTATCTAAAATTTGCTTGTAATAAAGTGTACTCCAGTCAGCCATTGCCCCTTCGGAAAGCATTCCACAGAAAGCAATAATTCCTAACAGAATTAATCCTCGGTCAGGTAAAGCAAAAAGTGGTTGAGCCTTATCAGTTTGTTGGTCTGATTTTATTAAAAGACGATAAATAAAAATTCCGATTAAAAAATCCGACGTCCCTATAAAGCTAAGATGGTTGAAAACAGAAATATTTTCACGACCAATAAATCCCCCCAAAACAGCCCCAATCATAAACCCGATACTAAAAACCGCATGAAATGATGACATAATTGAACGTTGCAGGATTTTTTCAACATTTACAGCTTGCACATTCATTGAAATATTTAACAAATCTCCTCCAAAACCAAACAGAAATAGGGCAATTGCTAATTGAAAGGTTGAGTTTGCAATACCTAATAACGGCATAGAAACGAAGTAAAAAAGCATTGAAAAAATTGCAATTTTTCGACTTCCAAATTTACTAATAATAACCCCAGCAACGGGTAAAGCTGATAAACTTCCAATCGGCATCGCAAAAAGAACTGAGCCCAAAGCAGCATCACCTAACTTTAATAATTCTTTCACATCAGGAATGCGAGAAGCCCATGAGGCAAAGCTCATTCCGTTTAGAAAAAATAATATGTTTGTAGCGATTCGGGCATTTGAACCTTTGTTTGAATTTAAAATAGTATTTTCCAAAGTAAATTACATTAATATTTTTTCAATTTCTTTCCATGAATTAACACGTTGATAATTAGTAACTTCTTGATTATGAGGAGCATCAAAAAGTAAGCCTTTTCCTTCAAATTTTAGAAGATTTTTAGGATGATCGTCAATAATATAATCTGCTTTAATCATATATTTATGTCCACAAAAAACGGTATATTCCCAACCGATAAATGGAAAATATTCATTTAACCATTCCAACTTTTCGGTCAAAGAAAGCGGAAATTCATTAGCTGCCGATACAACAAATACTTCATATTTATCTTGTAAACTTTTGATAACTTCTTGGGCATCAGGCATTACAGGAATATCTCTAAAAAAACCTTTTTGAAATAAAATATCACGATGAGGTAAATAATGAGTATTAAATTCTGGGTGATTTTTTCCGACTGATTCTTTTGTCCAATTTGAGCCAGTTAAGGTGTTGATTTTGTTAATAACGTGTAGTGCGGTTTCCGCCATCACGTCGTCCATGTCAATTGCTATTCTTTGCATAAAGTTTATTTTTTAAAAATAAGTTTTCGATAACGTTTGCGTTTTTATTCAGATTTAATAAATAATAAAAACAAATTTACCGAATAAAAACGCATAATCAAAAATATAATATTAAATTTGTGTGAAATATACCGAAAATAACCGTAAAAATGCTCAGAGAAGAACGCTTACAAATTATTTTGAAAATGTTAGATACTGACCAGCGAGTTTCGTCTGGTCAGTTAGCTGAAACATTAAATGTTTCGGACGATACAATAAGAAGGGATTTGAACGAACTGGCAGAAAATGGACTCTTGAAAAAAGTGCATGGTGGGGCAATTCCTAAATCGCCAAGTCCGTACAAATTAACGGAAAGGATTAATATTTTACACGAAGAAAAAATAATCTTAGCCCAAAAGGCACAACCTTTTTTCAAAGAAGGTCAGGTTATAATTTTAGATAATGGTTCGACAAATATGGAAGTTGCAAGATTGATGTCACCAGATTTGAAGGCAACAGTATTTACGACCAGTATTCCAATTGCTCAAATTCTTTGCGAACATCCAAATATTGAGTTATTCTTGTTGGGAGGCAAAGTTTTTAAAGACGCTCAAAATACACATGGCACAGAAGTTATTGAATTGTTAAATCGAATCAGAGCTGATGTTTTTTTATTAGGCGTGTGTGGAATGCACCATCAAATAGGCGTGACCATGCCCGATTGGGGAGAAAGTGTTGTCAAACGAAAAATGACAGAAATATCAGCAAAAACGATTGCCTTGGTAACGGCAGATAAGCTGAATACGGCTGAGAGTTATGTAGTTTGTTCCTATCAACAAATTGACGTGATGCTCATTGATAATACCATCTCAGAATTGCAATTAGTTGATTATCAAGGAATAGGAGTAGAGATTTTATAGATATACGTGTAGGGAAGTAGCAGAATTAGGATTGGCTTCTTTTGAATTTAATTGAATTCAGCATTTTAAACTTGGAGCAATAATCGGTTCATATTTTGATAAATTTTAAATTGCTAAAAGCTCTAATATCTTTAAATAAAAGAGCTTTTAGCAATATTTTACATTATTCTCTTCCAATTTTCTCAGTACCTCTATCAAGTTTTTTTACTAACATTTGATTAAATAATTGCTCTGTTTTGAATAATTCAGCAAGTTGACGAACATTAATTGTCTTTAAAAATTTAGGCAAATATTCTTTCTCTAAATCAACCTCTTTCTGTTTAAGACTCAATATTTCCTTTATATCCGCAAGAAGTTTGTCGTCTGAGGTCGTAAGATTTCTACTTTCCGCAGTCATCTGACGAATATTTTTTCTAATTTCAGAACGCCTTTTATCAAAATCTTCATACACAATCCAGAATGTTTTAGCTTGCTCCTCTGATAAACTTAAACGGTTTGTGATTAAGCCAACTTTGGCGGCTCTAATTTTTTCTTTTCCTCTTGGGTATTCATCTTGAGCTTTTGAAACGAATGAAAAAGCTACTAAAAATATTGTAATTAAAATGGTTATTCTTTTCATTATAGTATGTATTTATGTTAAATTTCTTCTCCAATATCCTCTAAATCAACACTTTGCAAAATATCTTTCTCACTAACTTTTAAATTTTCTATTAATTCTGAATCTTTTATTTCAATATTTTTATTAATATTAAATTGTTCAGCAATATCGCCTTGCGTTAGATTCTGTTGAATCAAATAGTTAATAATCTCTTGATTTCTAACATCTGCTAAGGACTCGCTTCCAAGAGAACTTTGCTCAGGCATTAGCGTAAAATACCCCAAAATTGCAATTGCAATACAAGCTGCTACACTACCCCAAGTACTTCTTTTCGACCAAGAAATTATAGGAACAACTCTCGAATGTCCAGAAGTTTGTGCCTGTATCTGCATAGGAAGATCATGAAAGTAGTTTTCAGGAATCTTGAAAATATTTTCTTTTGGTAAGTTGTCTAAATTAAAATTCTCTTTTTTCATTTCTTTTATTTCTATCAGATTGCTACCGCTGACTTTATTTACTTGGTGGATTCTTATTCATTGCACTATTTTATTATTTGATAATAAATCTTTAAAAAGGTTTAAAATATTGATTTAATATTCAGATTTTTTAAGATGTTCTTCAACCTTTTTTACCGCTAAATGATATGATGCTTTTAAAGCACCGATTGAAGTTCCTGTAATTTCAGAAATCTCTTCGTATTTCATTTCGTCGTAGTATTTCATATTGAAAACTAATCTTTGCTTATCGGGCAAAGTAAGGAGAGCTTTTTGAAGTTTTAGTTGTATCACTTCACCAGAAACCAAATGAGAATCATCAATTTTATTCGATAATTCTTCACTAATATTATGAATAGGAATAAAGAATCTTCTTTTCTTTTTTGCCAAATGATTTAAGCATTCATTAGTAGCAATACGGTAAATCCAAGTAAATAGTTGCGAATCTCCTTTGAAGTTATCTAATGCTTTCCATACTTTAATGAAAGTTTCTTGGGTTAAATCATCTGCATCATCATGATCAATAACCATCTTTCGGATATGCCAATAAACTTTTTGCTGATAAGTTCTTACCAGTTGATTAAAAGCAAAATTTCGAGTTTCTGGAACCGAAAATTTTGCAATTATGTCAGAATCATTTATCTTATTTTCAGTCATTGAGTATTCGATATTCGTTTTTCGATGCTCGATGTTTAATAAAGTCTTAATCTACAAGTGTTTATTGTGTTATGACAAACGGTTATTGAACTTTAATAAAAAACTCCACAAGAAGTTAATTTCTCGTGGAGCAAAGTTCTATTTTCCGAAAACCAAACATCGAACATCAAACCACGAACATCAACTCTTACGTGCAATTGCTTTTAAAGCTTTTTCAACAATTGCGGCAGCATTCAAACCATATTTTTCCATCAATTGTGCAGGCGTTCCAGACTCTCCGAAAGAATCATTAACCCCAACGTATTCCAATGGAGCTAAATGATTTTTTATGAGTACTTGAGCAATTGAATCTCCCAAGCCCCCAGCAATTTGATGTTCTTCTGCCGAAACCGCACATCCCGACTTACGCACTGATGCTAAGACTGCTTCTTCGTCCAAAGGTTTAATCGTGTGGATATTTATTATTTCTGCATCAATTCCTTTTTCTGCCAAAATCTCACCCGCAAGGATTGCCTCCCACACTAAATGCCCTGTGGCAAAAATACTTACATCTTTCCCTTCGTTGACAGTCCACGCTTTTCCGATGATAAATTCTTGGTCGGGAGCCGTGAAAATTGGCACCACTGGACGACCAAATCGTAAATAGACGGGTCCAACGTGTTCGGCAACGGCAATGGTTGCGGCTTTGGTTTGGTTATAATCGCAGGGATTGATAACAGTCATGCCTGGTAGCATTTTCATCATTCCTAAATCTTCCAAAATCTGGTGAGTTGCTCCATCTTCGCCCAATGTCAAACCAGCGTGTGAACAAGCAATTTTAACATTTTTGTTGGAATATGCTACCGATTGACGAATTTGGTCATAGACACGACCCGTTCCAAAATTGGCGAAAGTTGTGGCAAAAGGAATTTTTCCACCAATCGTTAAACCCGCTGCAATACAAATCATGTTTGCCTCGGCGATACCCGTTTGGAAAAACCTTTCTGGATTTTCATTAATAAAAGCATCCAACTTCAATGACCCGATTAAATCAGCACAAAGAGCAACAACATTTGGATTAGTTTGACCTAAAACCTGCATCCCAGCACCAAAGCCAGAACGTGTATCTTTTTTTTCTGTAAATGTATATTTTTTCATTATTTGTTTTCTAAAATCTTAATAATCTCCTAAAGTCTCAGGTAATTGTGCCAAAGCCGCCGCCAATTGCTCATCATTTGGAGCAACACCATGCCATTTGTGAGACCCCATCATGAAATCTACGCCTGCACCCATTTCGGTAGTCATAACAATCATCGTTGGTTGTCCACTTCCAGAAAATGTTCTTGCTTCAGATAAAACTTTTACCACATCAGCCATATCATTTCCGTTCATTTTCATGATATTCCATCCGAAAGCGGCGTATTTTGCTCCTAAGTCACGATTGTTCATAACTTTATCAGTTGGTCCGTCAATCTGCTGACCGTTGAAGTCAATGATTGCTACTAAATTATCAACTTTATGATGTGGTGCATACATGGCAGCTTCCCAAACTTGACCTTCATTCTGCTCGCCATCGCCCATCAACACGAAAACCATAGAATCGTCTCCATTTAATTTCTTAGCTTGTGCAGCACCAATTGCCACTGACATTCCTTGTCCTAAAGAACCCGAAGCAATACGAATGCCTTCAAGGTGTTCATGAGGTGTTGGATGTCCTTGCAATCGAGAATTGAGCTTACGAAAAGTTGCTAATTCAGCAGGTGCAAAATATCCTGAACGGGCTAAGACTGAATACAAAACGGGTGAAATATGTCCATTTGATAAGAAGAAAAGGTCTTCACCAATGCCATTCATATCAAAAGGTTTTGTTCCATCTGCATTAGATTTGAGGTTCATTTGGTCGAAATATAGACCAACTAATAAATCGGCACAACCCAAGGAGCCGCCTGGGTGTCCTGACTGACAAGCGTGAACTTGTCTGACAATATCACGTCTAACTTGCGACGCAACGCTCTGTAATTCAGTAATTTGCATTATTTATAATTAATTATTAAGAATCTTTTATTTACCCTAAAATTTGCCCTGTGTGGTTTTTTGTATCAACTTTACTAATAATATCAGTAATTAATCCTTGCTCATCAATTAAAAAAGTAGTTCTGGCAGTTCCCATATACGTTTTTCCATACATAGATTTTTCTACCCAAACACCATAAGACTCAACCATCTGATGGTCTTCATCGGAAAGCAGGGTAAACTTTAAATCATACTTTTTGATAAACTTTTGGTGAGCTTTTTGTCCATCAACGCTCACGCCAACAATTTCATAACCTTTGGCATTCATGGCAGGAAGATTTTCATTTAAGTTGCATGCTTGGGCAGTGCAACCAGGCGTATCGTCTTTTGGATAAAAATACAAAACCACTTTTTTTCCTATAAAATTAGAAAGTTTAACGATGTTTCCGTTTGAGTCTTTTTGCTCGAATTGAGGAGATTTGTCGCCTATTTTTAGATTCATTTTTCGATTGTTTAGATTTTTTTATTACAATTGGCGGAGCAATTTTTACGCTATCGATTTTGGTTTCAAAACGGACTCTATTTCCTTGATTATCTTCCAATTCTAATCGTAAATCTCCGTAAAACTTTTGTGCAGAATCCCTTTTTACTGACCATAATTTTGATTGTTTTGCATCATATTCAGTTAATACAAATTCGTTGTTTACGTATGCCTTGAAACTCTTCACACCCGATAAATTATCGCCAATTCTCATTGAAAATTCATCTGGATTTTTACGAATTATTAAAGCCTTGGGAGGTATTGTATCCGTCAATATTTCAAAATTCCCTAATCTTCTTGCTTCAAATTGTGCCTGATTACTATTCCAAGTAGTTTTTACATAACTTCTGTCATTTTTGTTCCGATAATACACAGAAGTTTTATCTGAATTAATTACTCGAAATTCTGGTGAAACTTTTACAGCAATTTTTCCTTTTAACGGAATAATATTTTCACCAATTTTAATTTGGTTGACATTTATTTCCGTTTGTAAATATAGTGTATCATACAAAGAATTTTCGTTAAAATTGACTTCTACTTTATCCGAAATAAATGTATTATTTAGATTAGGTACTATCATTTTTCTGAAATTCGTAGCTTTCGCCAAACCATCAATAATCACAGAATCAGGCAATCCTTTTTTTAAATCCCAAAGATACACCGCTTCATTGTTTTTTACATAGTTTATGGGTAAATCAATAACTGAATTTGTAAATTTAAGACTCGCTATTGAGTTGATAGTCTTTAAGTTACGAGCCTTTATTACGAGTGTATTCTCATCAATTGACTGGGAAAAAATGACTGGTAAAGCGTTTGGATTTACCGTTTTTGAAGGTTCAGAAATATTTCCTATAATTGTAAAATTCATGGTACTTCCATTTTCATAGGCATCCCAAATTTTTATTTTGATTTGATGTAATTTTCCATCAATAATTGATAATTTTCCTTTTGAAATAGAAGGTTTGTAGATAGGTAGTTCATTATTTCCGTCCTCTTGAAAAAGTTTTTGAAAACGATTTCCTCGAGATTGTTCAATTTCGTAATCGTCGTGAACATTAATATCGTGTGAAATTTCGTTCGGAAATTGCTCTAAATGTGAATAATAGATTTCTTCATTATCGATAAATAATTCAGCACAAGTTATCCCGTTTGAATTATTTGTTCCATCCATTTTATCTACTGAAAGCATTTCAAGCCCAATTTCTCCACTTGCGTTGATTGGTTGATTAATTGAATATGAACCATCTGATTGTTTGATTGGATAAAATAATTTCTTTCCAAATTCGCCATTTATTCTTGAATCTGTGCTTAACGTTCTGATTATTAACTGTTGAAAAATGGGAGGGAGGTTATCTCGAATTTCTGAGAATCCAAAATTCAAAGGATTCAGAATTGAATTACGAGTGTCTCTAATTTCAAAGTGTAAATGCGGACCTCCCGAACCGCCAGTATTTCCAGAAAGTGCAATGATTTGACCTCTGGCAACTTCAAATTCATTAGGTTGAAGTGGTAATCTAATTTCAAAAGTTTGACTTTCAATTCTTTTCTTATTAACAAAACTTGCCAAGGGTTCAGCAAAAGTTTTTAGGTGACCATAAACTGAAATGAATCCGTTTGGATGGGTTATAAAAATTACATTTCCATAACCACTTGTTTGCACCCGAACTTCCGAAATATATCCATCGCCAGTTGCATAAACGGGCAATCCTTCACGTCCTTGAGTTTTAATATCAATTCCAGCATGAAAATGATCAGAGCGTAAATCGCCCATTCCACCTGCTAAATAATTTTGCTGGTTTGGATTGATTGGAAATAAAAAATAGCCTTTTGGGTAATCTAACTGCGTTTTCTGAGCTTCAATTTTTACACTAATTAAACTTAGAAAAATAATTATTAATGATTTTTTCAATTTTATTAAATATTTAGCGGATTATTTTATTTCAAAACACATCATCTCTTTACCTTCAATAAATGCAGTCAATTTATCTCCAACAACAACTTTCCCAACTCCTGCGGGTGTTCCCGTAAAAATTAAATCGCCTGTTTTTAACGTAAAATATTTTGAAATTTCCTCAATAATTTCATCAAAATTCCAAAGCATCATCTCAGTATTTCCTTTTTGTTTTGTTTCTCCATTTATTTCCAAATGAAAATTAAGGTTTTTCAAATCTTCAAATTGTGATTTTGAAATGAAACTGGAAATTGGTGCAGAATTATCAAATGCCTTCGCTTTTTCCCAAGGCAACCCTTTTTCTTTCAATTTGGTCTGTAAATCTCTTGCCGTGAAATCTATACCAATTCCAATTTCATCGTAATATTTATGGGCAAATTTTGCTTCAATATTTTTCCCAACTTTATTTATTTTTAAGATAATTTCAACTTCGTGATTAATATCGTTTGAGAAATCTGGATGATAAAAAGGGTCATTGTCCTTCAAAATGGCAGTATCTGGCTTCAAAAAAATAACTGGTTCGGTTGGACGCTCATTATTTAATTCACTTATATGATCAGCATAATTTCGTCCAATACACAAGATTTTCATTTTTTTCGTTTTATTAATAATTTCAGTACTAAATTTTGTTTTAACAAAATTACCCTGAAATTGCAAAAATGTAGAACCTTTTTTGTGATTTTTACGTATAAAAGTCGATTGTCTTTTAATGGTACGCTTTTTTTATTAATTTAAACGATAATTTTTTAAATACCTTAAAACTAAATATTCAAATGAAACGAATCATTTTTTACGGAGCATTCCTCCTTACCACTATTTGGGCTTGTTCAAAAGTGCCTTTGTCTAATCGTAATCAATTATTGTTGGTTTCTGATACAGAAATGAATGCTATGGCTTTTACGAGTTATAAACAATTTCTGGATACCAGCAGTGTGGTTCCTGCAAGTACTCAACAAGCGGCAATGGTTAAGCGAGTTGGCGATAAAATTGCTCGTGCGGCTCAAAATTATTTTAACAGTGTTAACCGACCTGATTATTTGAATGGTTATCAATGGCAAACCGAGTTAGTTCAAAGTCCGCAAGTTAACGCTTGGTGTATGCCTGGTGGAAAAATGGTTGTATATACGGGTATTCTCCCAATAACACAAAATGAGACGGGTTTAGCCGTTGTT
>JANXML010000198.1 GCA_025354645.1 Arcicella sp.
CCATGCTTTGATTTTATTCAAAATTATAATTTCAAATAATCTTTTTAGAGTTTGTGATTTAACGTTAACTTTTTGCAATTACCTTATTTATATCACTCGCCAAAGAAGGTCCTGCGTAAATAAATCCTGTGTAAATCTGAACTAAAGAAGCTCCTGCTTCTAGTTTTTCAATCGCATCTTTGGGTGAATGAATCCCGCCAACGCCAATGATTGGAAATGATTTATTCGATTTTTCAGATAAATATCTAATCACTTCGGTGGAGCGTTTTGTGACTGGTTTTCCACTTAATCCTCCTGTTTCTTTCACCAAATTGTTGTTCGATATAAGTCCCTCCCGTAAGATTGTCGTATTTGTAGCGATGACTCCCGCAATCTTAGTTTCTTGTACTATTTCAACAATATCATCCAATTGAGAATTGGTTAAATCAGGGGCGATTTTCAAAAGAATCGGTTTTTGCTTTTCTTTCTTTTCATTCTGATTTTGAAGCGTTTGCAATAATTGTTTCAAAGGTTCTTTTTCCTGCAAGGCTCGCAAATTTGGCGTATTTGGTGAACTCACATTCACGACAAAATAATCGACAACTTCAAATAATTCATGGAAGCAAATTAAGTAATCATCCACTGCATTTTCGTTAGGTGTTAATTTATTTTTACCAATATTTCCACCAATCAAAATATCACTTTTCCGATTTCTCAATTGCTCAACTGCTACTTTTACACCTTCATTATTAAAGCCCATTCGGTTGATTAAGGCGTGGTCGTCTTTCAGTCTAAATAATCTGGGTTTATCGTTCCCTGCCTGTGCTTTTGGCGTTAATGTACCAATTTCAATAAACCCAAATCCTAAGTTCGAGAACTCATCAATCATAACGGCATTTTTATCAAATCCAGCAGCTAATCCCACAGGATTTTTAAATTTTAACCCAAAAACTTCTCGTTCTAAACTTGGATGTTCGTAGTGATAAATAGATTTGAAAATTTGAGGAACGAAGGGAATCTTGAAAAGGAATTTAATTAAATTGAAAGTTATATAATGAGCTTTTTCAGCATCAAATTTGAATAATAATGGTTGGAGAATATATTTGTACATCGTATTTAGTTATGAATTATAAAAAATATGAGTTTTGCACTTGACTATCCCCAATAACTCAAAAAAGATATTAACAAACATTTTAGTAAAATTACAAAAGACCAAAAGAAAACCCTGCAAAATTTAAAATTTTGCAGGGTTTTAAAAATATAAATCATAAAGTTACTTTTTAGCAGGTTTTTTGAAGATGGTTTCATCAACCTTTGGATTCAATTTAATGGTGTCGGTTTCAATAGTCATTGTTCCGCCAGCCATTGGATTTGGCACTTCCATGGTGTATGGAAAAGTTAAGCCTTCAACTTGCTTAAAATTTGAATACGTCACCTCTGCTTCTGTTTCTTTGCCTTGAATAGTTCTTTTTCCTGAGGTTTTCAAGATGTAATAATTAGCCGCAGAAAGGAAAAAATTTGAAACATCACCCCCTTTTTCTGTTAATTTAAGGTGATAAACATCAACTCCGTCCAATTTCTCCTTACCAACTAATTCAATAGTACCTCCGTTTTCTTTATAATTCAACAAAGAACCGCCCAAATTTACTTGCTTTTTCGATTCCTTAATCAATGCACCTGGCATATCTTCTGGTTCACCCGTTCCGCCCATCATGGCAGGACTTTGCGACCAGCCAGTCTCTCCATCAACGGCAGAAATAATTTCTTGCCCCATCACAGAAATATCCGTTCTAAGGCTCTTACCATTCACAATAACCGTTTTCTGTTCAATATCCATTCCTTGAACATTGAATTTATTATTCATTTCCATCGCTTTTATAGCTTTCCATTTATCTGCACCACCCATTGCCTCAATGTGTTTTGCCACAATTTCGTCGGCAGTTTGAGCAAAAGAAGCAGCCGAAGATGCCAATAAAATAAATGCCGAAGCGATAATTTTTGTAAGTTTCATTTCCTTGTTATTAGTTTAAGTTTCGTTTAAAGAAACGTTGTTTTTGCAATAATGTTGGAAATGTAGCGATGAAAATTATTACTACAAAATATTTTCTGGATAATCAGTAGAATCAGATGATAAAAGGTAATTAATAGGGTGTATGTTTTGCTTTAAAAACTTTTGAAATTACATATTTAGAGAAATCAATTTTGGCATTATTGAAGTCTATCATACACGAATTAATAACGCTTTTAACATTAGATTCATGTTGATCAGTTACGTCCATAAATCCTGAATACGTTTTGAATGCGTTTGATTGAAAAATTTTGAGCGGCTTTGAATCCGTTTCAATATAAAATTCAACGTTGAATTTTGCCATACCATCTTCTCGTAGAAAATGACGCTTTTCTCTGATTTTTAGTTCCTTCACGATTAGCAGAATGGGAGCTTGTCCACCCATGTGCTTGTTGGAAGGTTTAAGATAATTCATTAAAATTCGTTGAATACTATCACCCAAAATCATATTTTTTTGCTTGCTAAATAGCCCTTTTTTAATCAAAAAATACTTGGGCTGATTGAAATCGCAGATGATTTTCTTAATATAAAACTTGCGATTGGGGAGTGAAATTTGCTCAGCTTTCAAAGTCAAAATTTCTGTGCGACTGTTTTGAGATAAAAGCGGCTTACTATTTAAAAATCCCAAGAGGAAAATGAAATAAAATTTCTTAAAAGACATAGTAGTGGCGGTTATTATTTTAAAAGAAAAACCCCTCAAAAATTAAGCCATTTTTGAGGGGTTTCTATACAAGTAACTGATTTACAGTATCTTAAATCTTTTCAATAATCGCTTGTTTTTTAGGAAACGACTTCAATGCTACTACCAAAGCTAAGAAAGTCAATATTCCCGCCATGAAAAATGCAGCTCCTGGGAATTGGAAATGAGCTTTACCATCAGAATAATAAGAGAATAAATTTGAGGCAATTAAAGGTCCAATAATGGTTGTAAGACTTTGCAAACTGGTTATTCCGCCTTGCAATTCGCCTTGTTCGTTAGGAGCAACTTGCTTTGAAATTAAACTCTGAATAGCAGGTCCTGCAATTCCTCCCAAACCAAATGGAATCATAAAAGCGTACATCATCCAGCCTTTTGTTGCGATTGAAAACAGTATAAATCCTGCACCATAAAATAACAAACCAATAATTACAGAATTTCTATCGCCAATTTTGGGATTAATGACTCTATTCAATCCACCTTGAACGATGGCAACCATTAAACCAACAAAACCCAAAGAATATCCCACTTGGTCAGAATTCCATCCAAACTCCTTCATCGTAAAATAGGACCAAGTACTCGGATGAGTTTGTCCTGCAATTTGCAGGAAGAATAAAGCCCCAATTAAACCTAAAAGAGCAGGATACCGTCCTAAGTTTTTGAGTGTGCCAATTGGATTTGCTCTTTTCCAATCAAATTCCCGTCTGTGGTCTTTTGATAGTGATTCGGGTAGAACGAAATATCCGTAGAGTGCATTAACGAGTGTAAGTCCAGCCGCAAACATAAAGGGAACTCTTGAACCATAACCTCCTAAAATACCCCCAATCGTTGGACCAATAATAAATCCTAAACCAAAAGCTGCTCCAACCATTCCGAAATTTTTTGAGCGGTTTTCATCATTTGAAATATCGGCAATGTAGGCAGTTGCCGTTGTGAAGCTCGCTCCTGTGATGCCTGCCAAGATTCTTCCCACAAAAAGCCATGCAATTGTTGGAGCGTAAACCAAAATCATATAATCTAAGAAAAAGCCGAAAAGTGATGCTAAAATAACTGGACGACGACCATATTTATCACTCAATCCGCCAATGATAGGGGAAAAAATAAATTGCATAACTGCATAAGAAGCCATCAAATATCCTGAAAGTTGGGAGGCTTCACTAAGCCCTTTACCTGTAAGTTCAAGTAGAATTTTAGGTAATACTGGGATGATAATTCCAATCCCAAGAACGTCAATTAGAATAGTGATGAAAATAAAAATGATGGCAGGATTCCGCTTTGTTGACATGAGAAACGAATGATAAAATGTTCTGCAAGTTAGTCATTTTAAATAAATTTGCCTAAATCATTCACGCAAACCTACAATTTGAATCCAATTTTATCTGTCAAAAAAGCTTTACTTATCTCACCTGATTCCTTCGGACTACGTGTTTTTATGGGAACACCATCCAACTCAACAATTGCCCATTTTTTAAAATTAATTTTCTGTAAATTATCGAAAACTGCTTTCAAATCAACGTTCCCTTGCCCTAATTCAACAAATTTATAGGCTTTTGAATCTTCGGGTTTTTCAGGTAAAGGAGATTGAACATCCTTGATATGAAGTGCATCAATAATTTCTTTATAGTCCAAAACTGCCTTAGCAGGATTGCCCCCGCCTTGATGATAATGAGCCACGTCCAAAAGTAGCTTTAAATACTTCGGATTCATTGCTTGCACAATTGTATCAACTTCCTCGGGCGTTTCGCCAAACTGATTCATGTGATTATGGTAAGTGGTCTGAATTCCCAAATCGGCAGTTTGTTTTCCGATTTCATTCATTACAAAAGTTAATCTTTTCAATTCCACAGTCGTTGGATTTTCACCTTTTTTACGAAGTGAATTGGTTAATTGTATAGAGGTTCCTCCTAAGGCTTTTACGAAACTGGCGTGTGCTACGTGAATATCAATCGTACTTTGTTCTTTTGTGGGGTCAATCTCAACGTTCCCACTCGAAAACATTGGCAAAGCTAAGCCATTCGCCAAGATTTGTTCCTTCAATTCGCTTACTTTGGTTTTATAATTATCGTAGGCATTAGCACGTAATTGCACGCCTTTGAAGCCCAATGAGGCAATATCTTTCATGGCATCTAAATCTTTGCCTCCCCAAGTGATGGCAGAATAAGCTAATTTTAGATTGGGAACTTTGGCGAAAATATCCAAAGAAATAAAGGATGTTGAGGTCAACAGACCCGCCTGAAAAAGAAAATTTCTCCGTGATATTTCAGTCATTTTTGGAAGAGTTTAGGGAATGTTATTTTTGAAACTGTTTAAATTTTCCGTTTCTGAGGTGAAAGTATTGTATTTTTGAATGGATTTTTTCAAAATTTACGAAGCATAGCATTGCTACGTTGAGAAAATTTTGGAACAAGCTATTCTAAAAGACTTAGTTTAATCCGAAAGGGAAAGTTTAAACAGCTTCTTTGGATAAAAGCTAATTCAGTTCATAAACTACTTAGATTTCATTTACAAAAAATCCCGCAAAGTTTTCAAGTCTTTGTGGGATTTTATGAATCAATTTTATAACTTCTCAACCTTAACATAAAACAATTCAGTAGCAATTTTAAATTCTTGTCCTTCCACCTTCTGAAAAACCTTGGTTTGCCATTCCGCTTTTGGCGAAATCACTTCGTACATCTGCAAGCCATAGCCTGCTTTAATTGGCATTGAATCAGTCGCATCTTTATAACGATAACGCAACTCAACGGTATTATTATTTTTAGCCGTTAATTGATATTGAAGCGTTGGAATATGTTTAGTTCTCAAATACATTTCAAAATATGGCGTTAAGTTTTTACCCGTTTTTTCATTAAAATAATCGATAATTTGTTGGGTGGACACATTACTTATTTTAAATTTTGTGGTTAATCCTTTTAACGTTTCAAACCAGATTTTATCATCATTTACTACATTCCGAAGCGTGTGCAACATCCACGTTCCTTTATAATAAATATCGGAATCTGGTTGTGGATAATTTACACCCATTAGTCCAATTAACGGCTCTCCGTTGCGGATTCCAGCTTTTTGCTTCTCTAAATACTTGATTGACCGCTCATAGCCTTGCGTACATTCCACATATAATGCTTCCATATAAGTGGTAAATGACTCGTGAATCCACATTTCTGCGTGGTCGTTGCAACTTAATGAATTTCCAAAATATTCATGCCCAGATTCGTGAATAATGATGAAGTCAAAACCAAATTCGTTGTATTTATAATTATTGCCATACGCCACCGCACTTTGATGTTCCATGCCCCAATAAGGCGTTTCCACTAAGGCATAACCGTCTTTCCAAAAAGGATATTTTCCAAAATATTTTTCATAGCAAGCCAACATTGTGTTCACTTGCTTGAAATGGACTTTGGCTTTCTCTAAATTTGGTTTTAAGACATAATAATCTAAATCTAATTTTTCACCATCTTGGGCGGTATAAACATCTTTGAAATTAGCATAATCAGCAATATTCAAGGTGATGTTATAATTATTAATAGGATAACTAACAAACCATTCAAATTCAGAATATGGCAGTGATTTTATTTCACTAAGTTGTTTATTATCAGATATTTGCGAGTCATATTTAAAATCTTTGGTACTTCGTAAATTTCCATTAGAAACACACATTAAACCTTTTGGAACCGCACAAGAAATTCTTACGGAGTCGGGTTCATCGGATAAATGGTCTTTGTTCGGAAACCATAAACTTGCCCCCGTTCCTTCGCATGATACCACAATCCAGTCTTTTCCATTTGGGTCTTTTTTCCAAGTAAAACCACCATCCCAGGGTGGATTTCTGGCGATTTGGGGCTTACCTCGAAAATCAATTTTGATAGAATATGCTTTCCCTTTTCTCTGAATATCCGTAAAATTAACGAAAATCGCATTTCCTTCTCTTGTGAACTTTAAGGATTTTTCATTTTGTAATATATTGATAATCTGCATATTAGCAAATAAATCAACCTGCATTTTTTTAAAATCTGTTGTAGATTTATAAAAAATGGTATTCGAGCCTTCTATGATTTGGGTTAAAGGAATTACTTTTAATTTGAGGTCATAAAAAGTCACATCATAACAGGCACGAATTGAAGAAAGTGTGCCTCGGAGTGTATCTTGACGAGTAAACTGAGCAAAACTTTTTGGAATTGAAATGAGAATAAATAGTAATACAAGAATTGAAATTTTTCTGTTCAGATGAAAAATCATACGTAGGAAAAGGGTTAATGAAATTTATATTTTTACAAAAAAACGCAAACTTTTAGTATTTTTAGAAAATTATTAAAAAAACTTGAATAAAAATACTATCACAAATGAAATATTTCTCCCTTATATTCTGCTTAGTCATCTATCAAATTTCTCAAGCACAATCTACTCCAAAAAGTGCCTTGACGATTGATTATCAGTTAATTAAAACAACTATTGCAAGATCTAAAAATGCTTTAAAAGGTAGTAACAGTAACGAAAAAATATTCGTAAAATTATTGATTCCTTCTGGAGAAGAAAGAACATTTGAAATTGAAGAAACAAGTAATTTTGCTCCTGCATTAGCGGCTGATTATCCTGAAATTCAGACCTTTACGGGTGTTTGTGTAGAAGATAAAATGCTTTCTGTTAGGTTCAATATCAGCCCTTTGGGGTATTCTGCAAC
>JANXML010000210.1 GCA_025354645.1 Arcicella sp.
GGCAAATTTCGGTTTGGCAACCTCAGAGGCATACAACAATAAAGAAGGTGTGCGGGTTGAACAAACCGAATGGCACAGAATTGAATTGTGGGATAACTTGGCAAATATTGCTGAACAATATCTTCATAAAGGCGATTCTGCGTACGTAGAAGGCAGAATAAGAACCGAAGAATATACCGATAAAGAAGGAATTGTGAGGAAGGCAGTAAAAATTAGAGGCACAGCTTTAACTTTGGTAGGAAGTAAAAGAGACAACGACCAAGAAGGTGGTTCTGCTCCTGCTCCACAGGCACAAGCGGCTCGTCCTGCTCCTGCACAGGTGGCGGCTCCTGCTCCTGAATTTGATACAAACGCTGGCGGAGACGGTGGCGATGATTTACCATTTTAATTTAGGGATTTTAAGGAAATAAATAACATAATTTTCAATGCTCAATGTCCAATTTTAAATATTCAAGTAACTGGCTGACAGAAACTTGAACATTTAAAATTGAATATTGCATATTGAGAATTTTAGTATTATTTCTAATCTAAACCCAAAACCCCAACATTTTGGAAACAATATTATCCGACGAACCTCACCCGATTTTGGTGCTTTTGGCACAGGTTGAAAGCACCTCTTCATACAGCGTTTATGGAATCAATGCCTTGGTTCTGGTAGGCTTACTAATTCTTTCTGCTTTATTGGCTGGCTCAGAAGTTGCCTTTTTCTCTCTTTCTGCCGAAGAACGTGCCGCCTGTCGTGAAAGCGAGAGTAGTAGCGAACGCACCATTGCCAAATTGTTAGACAAACCTCAAAGGTTATTAGCTACGCTCCTGATTTTCATTAACTTAGTAAATATTACTTTCATTACGATTGCTACCTACATGACCGAACAAATCGTAGGTGAAGAGCAAAAAGAGGGACTCGTGGCAACTTTGATTTTGTTGGTGGGCGTTACTTTCATCATTACTTTCTTCGGGGAATTAATCCCAAAAGTGTGGGCTCAACAGAACAATCTTCGTTTTGCAAAAATTACGGCTTCTTTAATCAGCGTAGCAACAACCATTTTCAGTCCGTTGTCGTCGTTGTTATTAGGAATCAGTAATATCATCGAAAAACGAGTGGAGCGAAAGGGGTATTCAATCACAGCTGATGAATTAAATCATGCCTTGGAGATAACGACGGGGAAAGATACCACCACGCAGGAAAAAGATATTTTGAAGGGAATTGTCAATTTTGGGAGTATTTCTGCTAAAAGCGTAATGCGTTCACGAAGAGATATTACGGCTTTTGATTTCAATTTTGATTTCCACGAATTAATGGATAAAATCAACAAATCTGGTTATTCACGAGTACCTGTGTACAAAGATACGATTGATAAAATTGATGGTGTTTTATATCTGAAAGACCTTTTGCCACACATTGATAAAGACGAAAAATTTAAGTGGCAGGAAGTAATCAGACCCGCATTTTTTATTCCAGAAAGTAAGAAAATTGACGATTTGTTGTATGACTTTCAAGAAAAAAGGGTTCACATGGCAGTGGTGGTGAATGAATACGGTGAAACGGAAGGCATTGTGACGATGGAGGATATTATTGAAGAAATTGTGGGAGATATTCACGATGAATCAGACGTTGAAGATTCGGGTTACGTTAAACTGCCCGATGGTTCTTATGAATTTGAAGGCAAAGTTGCACTAAATGACGTTTGTCGTGCGTTAGATATTGAGAACGATTATTTCGATAAAGTCAGAGGTGACAGCGAATCTTTGGGCGGATTAATCATTGAATTGTTCACTCGCTTGCCTCATGCGGGAGAGGAAATTGAACACGAAAAATTTAAGTTTAGAATCTCCTCAGTTGATACTCGAAGGATTAAAAAAGTGAAGGTGACTCCGATTATTGAAATTGATGATGTAAGTCGGGAGTTGTCGTAATTAAAGAGATAAGAATATGAAAGAACTGAACTATAATATTACTCAAAGAATTGCAGAGGCTGTTCAACAACTACGTAAAAGGAAACATCAAGAAGGATATCCTTTCATGATAATTGATAATGCAATTCTTTCTGATAATCAGGCATTTATGGAGTATTCAGATGGACATATAGAATTAGTAGAGTTCACCAAAAACTTTGATGACTATACCTCACTCAGAAGGCTTTCAAGTAATGAAACCCTAAATTTAAGAGAAAAATACAATCTTATTGATGCCTAATTTATTTGTTATTACAGGGGCAAATGGGGCAGGAAAATCTACCTTATCTCAATTTCTATTACCAGATGACATTGCTCATTTGACCGTGTTTGATGGGGATTTATTTTTTGTTAAAACTCTTCAGGAAATTTTTCCATCCCAAACAAAATCTCCAAAATATGCCAGAAATATGGCATTTCAAGCGACGGTTGAAGAATTTGAAAATTTGGTGAGTTCAGCCATTATTTCCAATGCTTCTTTTGCCTATGAAGGTCATTTTAGTAGCGAATCACCTTGGCAAATCATCCGAAAATTCAAGGAGAATAATTATCATGTTACTATGATTTTCTTAATGGTTGAAGAATTAGCGATTTCATTGAGAAGAGTTACCGAACGTGTGAAAACAGGAGGACATTATGTTACTCCGCAAGAAATAGAAAAGAATTTTTACGGAAATATTATACAATTAGATAAACATTTTACACTTATAAATGACCTTATTATTGCAGATAACTCTACGCAAGGAATTACTAATCAAATATTATACCTTTCTGATAACAAAATAGTTAGCTGCATTGAAAAAACAACTCTTCCCCACTGGTTCACAAAACATCTTATTAATATTTCATCCTTAATAGAATAATTATGAAAAAGTACCTCTTAGCCATACTTTGCGTTTCATGTTCAGAAATGATAACACCTTCCGATAGTTTTAATGATGCTCAGGATTTGGGTATTATTGAAAACAAAGAAATTGATGAAGCCTCTGGAATTGTGGCAAGTTACCGAAACAAAGGTTTGCTTTGGACACACAATGATAGTGGCGACAAAGACAGAATTTTTGCGATTGATGGCAATGGAAAAGGAACTCGAGAATTTTATTTAGAAGGAACCATTAATCGTGATTGGGAAGCAATTTCGATGGCTACTTTCCCCGAAGGTTCGTTTATTTACGTAGGTGAAATTGGCGATAATAATGCTGAATTTCCAACCTGTGCTATTTATCGAGTAGCCGAACCTAACATTTCGGCTTCCACTCCACAAACGAATACCTTACAAAACGTTCAAAAAATTACTTACAAATATCCCGACGGAGCAAGGGATGCCGAAGCATTTTTGATTGACCAAACGTCCAAAGATATTTTTATTATCAGTAAAAGAGAATCTTCAAAAAGACTCTATCGTTTGCCCTATCCTCAATCATTTACGCAAACCATCACGGCTGAATTTGTGCAAGAATTAACTTTCTCTGCGGGTGCAGGAACGCCTTTATACATTACAGATGGGAATATTTCGGTGGATAATAAAGAAATAATTATTAAGAATTATTTGCAAGTTTTTCATTGGCGAAGAAACGCAAATGAAAGTATCCCAGATGCGTTGAAACGTACCCCAAAAATAGTTCCATACACACCCGAACCCCAAGGCGAAGGTATCTGCTTTGCCCAAGATGGTTCTGGTTATTATACACTCAGCGAGAAAGGAAACTCAACCGCCACTCCGAAGTTGTATTTTTATAAGCGAAAGTAGAAAATCGGTACATGGTTAAAGGTGAACGGTACACACGAAGCAAAACCGTTCACCTTTAACCGTGTACCAATTTTACTAATGTGCAGAAACATTAGGTACAGGAGCGGATGCGTGATAATTTTCGTGAATTCTTTTGGTGTAATCATCCAACAATTCAATAATTCTTTCTCGATTATCTGCCTTTACGATGAAGCCAATGTGATGCTCCATTTCCATTCGCCAATAGATTTCTGGATCGTTAAAATCCTCTGTATCAGGACATTCGTGGTTACATAATGAAATAATTATACCTGAATAATTATTTTCAAATTTTGGCAATTCATACGGTTCTCCCTTAGCCATGGCGGTTTCAATTTTTGCCCATTCACGCCAAAGATTAATGCCCGATGAAGCCTCAACCATCTCTGCCAAATTTGCCCCCCCTACTCTGGAAGCCGTTTCCAAAAAGATAATTTCTCCCGTTTCGTGATCTTTAATAAACTCTGAATGACTGGCTGAATAATTCATGCCAAAGGCTTTCATAACCGCTTCATTAGCTTTTTGAAGGGCTTTATCATCCTTTGAACCAAAAGGAACTGTTACCGATCGAAAAATTCCTCCGCCGTGTGCAACCTCCATAGGTGTTGAAAGATATTGACTGCAACGTGTGAAGATAATTTTGCCATTTATCGACAAAGAATCCACATGAAAAACATCGCCAGGGCGAAATTGCTCCACTAAATACTCATGCCGACGTTCGCCCAAATGATGGATAACTTCCCATAGTTGTTCAGTATTGTGAACCTTCTTAATCCCCGTTGCCGAAGCCTCTGAACGGGGTTTTACGACTACTGGAAACGCTACTTTTTGGGTATATTCAAAAATATCATGGTCATTGAAAAGACTTGAAAACATTGGAACTTGAATGTCCGCTTCTTGGGCTTTCATTCGCATTGCCAATTTATCTCTAAAATGCCGACTTGTGGTTTGTCCCATGCCTGGGATACGGAAATGCTCACGCAAATGGGCTGCCTTTTCAACATCAAAATCATCCAAAGCCACGATTCTATCCACCTTTTTAGAACGCATCATGTAGGCAAGCCCCAAAATGATTTCGTTCATATCAAACGAGCCATCGGATTTTTCTTCTACGTAAAAAACCTCATCAATACATTCACGAACCCACGGTTTATGTTCTAATTTTTTATTAGTTAAAAGATAAACGGTGTTGCCCGCTTGCTTGCACGAACGGAGAAATTCGTTGCCTTTAAAGAAAGTGGAAACGCAAAGAAATGAGAGGGACATGGATTAGATTTTGGATTACGGTAAAATGAAATTTTGGTTAATTTATAACAGACCTACCTCAAATATTCACTAACTTTTTCACTAATAAATTCTTTAACGCTACCCCAAGATTGATTTTGCAAACATATTGGGTCTTCACTTTCATCGGCATCGGCAAAATAGATAATTGCCTGTGGAACAGTGATGTATAGATTTTGAGTAGCATATTTTTCTTTATGAAGATTGATGAAATCCTTGATAGAATAATGCTTTAATAATTCAGCAACATCCCAAAAATCTTTTTTCTTTCCTCTTCCCAAAATCGCTTGAACTTTCATCGCAATGATATCTTCGGTTGAAAACATCCGTATTTCATCAATCAGTAATTCGGGGCGAATCATTGGATGAGGATGCCGCACGATGTCAATTTTTACCTCATCAATGTAACAAAATATACCAAATCGAGGAGGTTTTTCTTCCATTACAAAACCACTGCCAAATGTATTTTTAAGCCCTTCAATGACCGCCAAATTTTCAAAAGGTTTATTGGAAAATAAATCTAAATCAACGGACATTCTATGCCCGTACAAAAGCGACAAAGCTGTGCCTCCTACCAATGCAAATTCCTGTAATTCAGGCATTTGCATTAATTGATTCAATACGGAAAAAGTGTGGGGTTCGACTGTCTCAATTCGTAACATCTGAATTCTTTTAAAGGTCTATTGATTACTGCACTTGCTAAATACATTCGGGTTTCGGGCAAAAATTTAGCTTTTAATAATGCCTCTGTAACTTTCTCATCGCCATAATGACGACGACAATTTCGTATGTCGTCCACATCTCCACGCTCAAAGACTCTTTCTATCACAAAATTCGCTTTGGTTTCGTAGTTGATATTTTCAAATACTACATCCCAAAAAATACGTTTGTTGAATATTGGTTTATCTGCCATCTTATAGTTGATATAATATTTTTAAAAATAAACATTTAATTCCTTAAAATCAATACTTCAATCCATGTTCTCCAAAAACTCTAACAATAACCTTACGCCAAAAGACGTTCCAGCTCGCTGTGGGGCGAATTCTGTATCACCGAAAGCCGTTCCAGCAATATCTAAATGAGCCCAATTTTGATGATTTTCTGTAAAAACTTCTAAAAATTTTGTTGCTGAAATTGCTCCTGCCATCGGTTTGCCCGAGTAATTACGAACATCGGCAATGTCGGAAGTAATATCCTCTTTGTAAATATCCCACAAGGGCAAACGCCACAGTCTTTCGCCCGTTTGGTCGGCGGCTTTTGTGAGGTTTTGGGCTAAATTGTCATTGTTCGTGAACATTCCTGCGGCATGGTAACCCAAAGTTGCCACGCAGCTACCCGTGAGGGTTGCTAAATCAATCATAACATCGGGATTATAATTCTTAACCATATAATTTAAACCATCCGCCAAAATCAATCTTCCTTCGGCATCGGTGTCAATAATTTCAATGGTTTTGCCTGAGTATGAGCCAATTACGTCACTGGGTTTGAAAGATTTTCCATCTACTGAATTTTCACAAGCGGGAACTATACCGATTAAATGCACGGGTAATTTCAACTTTGCCGCTAATTCAATCGTGCCAAAAACGGCGGCTGCACCACCCATATCCGACTTCATAAGGTGCAAGTTTGTGGAAGATTTTATGGAAATTCCACCCGTATCAAACGTTACGCCCTTGCCAACTAAACCAATTTTTTGCTTGGCTTCGGGCGATTTATATTCCATAATAATCAATACGGGCGGGTGTTCACTGCCTTGTCCGACTGCCAAAAGGGCATCCAATTTCTGAGATTTGAGTTGTTGTTTCTCCAAAATCGTTACAGAATAATTAAACTTTTTACCCGAATCAACCGCCCATTTTGATAAAGTATATGGCGTTTTTTTATTGGCAGGAGCATTCATTAAATCAAAAATCTGCATTTGAGTTTTTGAAATGGCTTTGCCTCTGATGATTGATTTTTCAGCGTTTTCAGATGTAGATAAAATATTAATTATTCCCTCTTTTTCAAATACTGGAAACGTTTTTTTATCTTCTGTTTTATATAAATCTAAATCATAACCCCCTAACATTGAACCAATTACAACGTATTCAATCATGGTTTCTGAGAGATTCTGGACATCAATGGTCACTTCATTAGGTAATTTAGATTTTTGCTTTAAGAACAATGTTCTGAATGCTTTAATTACATCGGATGAATTAGGATTTTTACCTAATCCCAATAATATAACTTTCTGATTTTGAGGGGAATAAACTACTTGAAACTCCTTCAAATCTGCTTTGAAATCTTGGTGTAATAAGTCAAAGTTCAATTCAAAATCACTACTAACTTTTTGAAGATGATTTTCAAAATAAGCATCTTGCAAAAAAGAAAAGATAACGACTTTAGCATTAGAATTTAACTGAGAAATATGGTTAATTTTCATAGTCTGTAACTCGATGCTTCCGCATCAGATAAAATAAATTTATAAATTCCGAAGTGGAAACTTCGAATTACATAAAAAATGCCACCTTATTTGGGTGGCATTATGAATTGTTAATATTCGTCTTCGTTAAAGAAGAAATCGTCTTTGGTTGGATAGTCGGGCCAAATTTCTTCGATGCTTTCATACGGCTGACCGTCGTCTTCTAATTCTTGCACGTTTTCAACAACTTCCAACGGAGAACCCGTACGGATTGCGAAATCAATTAATTCATCTTTGGTTGCGGGCCATGGTGCATCTTCTAAATAGGATGCCAGTTCGAGTGTCCAGTACATAATATATGGATTTGGTTACAATTAATTACTAATTTAAACCCTGATAATCAGATTCTTAACGACTAATTTTACATCGTTTTTAATCAGGATTGCAAAAGTATCGTTTTTTTCTTTACGAAAAACTTTTTTAATAAAAAATTCTTGTGTTGAATTAACTAAATTTATTTCAAAAAAGTACATTTTATCAAAATTAATTTCCAAAACATGAATTCTGACTATAAATCTATCAAAATTGAAGTCTGTGCCTTTTCACTCGAATCTTGTCTGGCGGCTGAAAAAGGTGGAGCCAATCGAATTGAACTTTGTGGTTCGATGTATGAAGGTGGCACAACGCCATCGGCAGGTCTAATTCAAGTCGTTAAGCAAAAAGTTAATATCGAAATTCATGCCATGATTCGCCCACGTGGGGGAGATTTTTGTTATTCGGATGATGAAATGTCAATTATGCAAGCAGATATACGCATGGCAAAAGAACTTGGATGTGAGGGCGTGGTTTTGGGTATTTTACAACCCAATGGACAGGTAAATATTGTTCAAACAAAGGCAATGGTAACATTAGCAAAACCTATGCAAATAACCTTTCATAGAGCCATTGACATGACCCCCGATTACCTAAAAGCCCTTGAAGATATTATTGAAACGGGTTGTGATAGAATCTTGACTTCGGGACAAAAAAGTACGGCAATCGAAGGCATAGAAAATATTAAAAAATTAGTACAACAAGCCAGTAGTAGAATTGAAATCATGGCAGGAAGTGGCGTGGATGCAAATAATGCTCAAACGCTTATACATACAGGCGTTGATGCTTTACACCTCACGGGCAAAAGTATTCGAGATTCTGAAATGATTTATCGAAAAAAAGGAATTGCGATGGGCGGACTTTCGGAAGTTCCTGAATATGAGATAGTTTATACGGATGCTGAGAAAATTCGGGCGGTAGTGGAATGTTTATAAACTGCTGTCATTGCGAGTGTAACGAAGCAATCTTTAAGACTGATGAGAGTGATTTTTGACTTTTTTACTTTGAAAGTATAGACTAAGCTACTGAGTTCAAAGTCAATTTCACCAATCCAAAAGATTGCTTCACTGCGTTCGCAATGACACAAACACGTTCGCAATGACAACATTTTGAAGGTTTTTTCACACGGCATTTTATAGATTTTTCTACAAAATATTCTGCACGTAAGCGGTTATCTGACCAATGCAACTTGAAAATAAATCTGGCTTCAAAATCAGTGTGAAAACAACCCCAAATGCAGCTCCGTACAAATGGGCGGAATGACCAATATTATCCAAATTTCTTTTCGACATATAAATTGAATACGCTGTGTATAAAATGGCAAAAACGAAGGCTGGCATTTGAATAAAATAGACATACATACTCGACGTAGGAGCGAACAAAATGGCAGAGAAAATTACCGCAGAAACCCCACCTGAGGCTCCCAGAGCATTATATCCACTATCATTTTTATGGTCAGCATAAGAAGGAATATTGGCAACGATTATTCCTACTAAATATAATGCTGCGTATAAAAGCCCGCCCGTAGTTTCTCCAAAAAGGGCAGAAAAATAATACTCCACATTTTGTCCGAAGAAGTATAAACTGAGCATATTAAAGAACAAATGTCCATAATCAGCATGAAGGAATCCTGACGTGAGGAAACGGTAATATTCTTGGTATTTCTGTACGGAATATGGATTCATGATCCACTTGTTCATAATGCTCTGATTGTTCCAAGCGTACAGGCTGATGGCAACGGTAATTCCGATAAAAATGAAGGTTAATGACATATTTTGGATTTTGTGGGTTTTGTCATTGCGAGTGCAACGAAGCAATCTTTTGGATTTTGAGATTTTGTCATTGCGAGTGCAACGAAGCAATCTTTTCGATTGATGCAAAAAATTTTAAGTTAAATATTAAGTAGTCGTTAAACTATTTTCATCAACATTTTCATCAATCCAAAAGTTTGCTTCGCTACGCTCGCAATGACAGACATTTATATTCATTAAACTTCTCTATCAATCAACACTTTAAACAAATCCATAAGTTCAGCCTTGCGTTTTTCATCTACTTTTAGTCGTGAGAGAGCTACTAACCCCTTATCAAAATAATCATTGATTTTGGTTTCGGCTAATTGTTTAATTCCTAATGAATCATAAATTTCTGTAACGGCTTTCACTTTCTGTACATTATCAAACGTCTTGACGTTCAGCCATTTATCTAAGTTTTTTTTGGTTTCGCCCGATGCTTTTTCAAGGGCTTCGATGAGCATAAAGGTTTTTTTGTTGGAAATAATATCACCACCTACTTGCTTACCAAATTTTTCGGGGTCGCCGTAAACATCCAATAAATCATCTTTCAACTGAAAACCAAGCCCAATATTAATGCCAATTTCGTATAATAATTCACAGGATTCATCACTTGCTCCGCCAATAATTCCGCCTAATTCTAAGGAAAAACCCAACAGAACGGAGGTTTTGAGTTTAATCATTTCCAAGTATTCCGCCTCTGTAACTTGCTCACGGCTCTCGAAATTCATGTCCAATTGTTGTCCCTCACAAACCTCCGCCGCCGTGCGATTAAAGCGTTTCATGGCTTTTTTGAAACGATTGTCTTCCACTTCCATCAAGAGTTCATACGCCTGCACAAGCATCACATCGCCCGAAAGAATGGCAATATTGGCATTCCATTTTTCGTGAACCGTTGGTTTCCCACGACGTAGCGGAGCATTATCCATAATATCATCGTGCATCAAGGTAAAATTATGAAAAACCTCCACCGCCGAGGCAGGTTTTACCGCTTTTTGCCAATCGTCAGTAAACAAAGCCGTAGCCATCAAGGTCATCAGTGGACGCATTCTTTTACCCCCAAGGTCCATCAAATAGCGGATAGGTTCGTATAATTCAACTGGATTTTCGCCGTAAGTTTGTTGAGAAAATTCTTCGTTTAGTGCTTGTTGGAAGTTTTTAATAGTCATGTTTTGGTACTGAGTTCTTAGTTTTTAGTTTGGCATTTTTTACTTGTCGTTGCCGTTGTCGCTTGCCGTTGTCTGTGTCCTCACAGACGACTTTTTGTATTATTATGTCCATTTTATTAAAATCTTATGGTCGTCTGTGAGGACACAGACAACGGCAGGAGACTTATTTATCACTAATCTCATATTCACTTTCAATGAGCTTCACTAAGTTTTTGCCTTGTGCCTGAATGCTTATTAATCTTTTCGTTAATGTTCTGATCTGTGCTTTCCAGAAAATCCTACTGGCATACGCCTCATTCAAAGACACCTTGCCTTTTTCTGTAAGAGGAAAAGTCTTTGTATTAGCATTATTTTTTTTCAGATTAATAAAATCAAACATTTGATAAAAAAGCGTGCGGTCTAACGCAATATTATTCATAACATCTTGACCAACATAAATCATCTTTACGGATTGCTCATACTTCATAATACTATCCGAGACGACTTTTATCCGAATCGTTCTCAACGCTCCCGTACTTTTTAGTTGTTGAATTGTTCTATCGTTTTGGATAAAATCAGGAAAACCTGCTGTTTTATTCCATAACTGAAAGGCTTTATTGGAGTTTTGTTTGATGGTGGGAGAAGTAAATTCTAACATTAAACTATCTAACTTTTCATTTTCAACATTCAGCGTGCTGATTAACTTTGTGGTTTGATTAATGTCTTCGTTAACATCCTGAACGATTGAGTGAATATACTCACGTTCTCTTTGGTTTTCGATAACGTGTTCTAATTTCCACTCTGCCAAAAAGCCACAGAAAACGGCAAAAAATAACATCAAAAATTCCCAGATATACGATTTCCAACTTTTCTTTCCTTCATGATGAGCATGACCATGTACTTCCATATTTTATGATTGATTAAATAGTTTTATTTTAGTTATCGTTGAAACTTCCCCCCAAATTTAAAAAGAAGAATTTAAACCCCTCACTCGTTTCAGATTTATTTTGGCTAACTTTGTACTTGATGGAATTTTACATCAAATTTCCCAACCGCAAACAAGATTTAATGCTCACTCATCAGTTAAAACTCCGTAAGCCTCTCGCTGTTTTTGATTTAGAAACCACGGGAATCAACATGATTAAAGACCGTATCGTTGAAATCAGTATCGCTAAGGCAAATATTGATGGCACCGTAACGATAAAAACCCGCCGAGTAAATCCTGGATTTCCCATTCCTTTGGAGTCGTCGCTCATTCACGGAATTTATGATGAAGATGTGGCAAATGAGCCTAATTTCAAGCAAATTGCCAAATCAATGGCTCAATTTTTGGAAGGTTGTGATTTGGCAGGTTTCAATTCCAACCGCTTCGATGTGCCGATGTTGGTGGAAGAATTTTTGAGGAATGATGTTGATTTTGACACCAAAAATCGCCGTTTGATTGATGCCCAGAGAATCTATCATTTAATGGAACCTCGCAATCTTTCAGCCGCTTATAAGTTTTTTTGTAAGAAAGAATTGATTGATGCTCACTCCGCAGAAGCCGATACCATCGCTACGTTGGAGGTTTTGAATGCCCAAGTAAAACATTATGAAGGCGTAAAAATCAAAAATCATGCGGGAGAAGAAGTTGAGCCTATAAAAAACGATATGGACGTTCTGCACGAAATAACTGCCTCAAAAATGGTAGATTTTGCTCAGCGAATGGCTTTCAATAACGATGGAATTGAAGTAATTAATTTCGGAAAACACGCTGGCAAACCCGTCCTGCAAGTCTTAAAAGAAGAGCCTTCTTATTACGATTGGATGATGAAAGGCGACTTCCCGATGGACACCAAACGCAAATTAACCGAAATTAAATTAAGGGGCTTTAATAATAAGTAAACAATAAACGTTTCAATTTTAAAGGCAAAGCCGTACTTTTGCACTTTATTTAGGAAAACAAACATCATGCAACAAATACCTGATATTATCCGACTCGTTCCTTTGCAGAATTATATATGGTTCAGCACCGCTCTGTTTTGTATCGGAATCATTGGTGTATTGACTCGTCGAAATGCGATTATCATTTTTATGTCGGTTGAATTGATGCTTAATGCCGTCAATTTATTGTTAACCGCTTTTTCATCATACAAATCTGACCCCGCAGGTCAAATATTCGTCTTTTTCATCATGGCAGTAGCAGCGGCAGAAGTAGCAGTCGGACTCGCCATCATCGTGATGATTTACAGAAATATCAAAACCATTGATGTTGGTTTATTGAATAAATTGAAATGGTAGTCTTACGGTTCACGGTGAAGGGTAAACGGTGAACGAAAAACCGTAAACGACTCAAAGTGAACAGTTTATATAAATAAAAGTCATTTTCAGTGAAAGTTTATGCGTCAGTCAAATACTGATAACTGTTCATTGATAACTGATAACTGAACAATTATGTCCTTAATTACACTCATTCCCCTTCTTCCCCTCCTTGGTTTCTTGATTAATGGAATCGGGTTTCGTCATGTACCAAAGTCATTGGCTGGTATTATCAGTTCTGGGGTTGCCTTAGCTTCTTTTGCTTGTGTTTTGTCGCTTTTCTTCGGATTTGATGGTAAACCGCAAGTTGTTTCCGTTTTCGATTGGATTACCGTTGGGAAACTTAATATTTCCTTTTCTTTTTTGATTGACCAATTATCATTATTGATGTTGTTGATAATCACGGGCGTAGGTTCGTTGATTCATATTTATTCCATCGGCTACATGAGCCACGACGAAGGTTTCGGAAAATTCTTTGCGTTCCTCAACCTCTTTTTGTTCTTCATGCTTTTGTTGGTGATGGGTTCAAACTACGTAGTAATGTTCATCGGTTGGGAAGGTGTAGGACTTTGTTCATATTTGTTGATTGGATTTTGGAATAAAAATGCCAATTACGGAAATGCCGCCCGCAAAGCATTTATCATGAACCGTATTGGTGATTTGGGGTATCTCTTGGGTATTTTTATGATTATTAACCACTTCGGTTCTGTTGAATATTCAGTTATAAAAGAGTCGATTGTGGAAGGCGGTTATCTTTCGGGCGATAAAACTTTATTCTATATTACGCTTTTGTTGTTCATTGGAGCAATGGGAAAATCAGCCCAAATCCCATTATACACATGGCTGCCCGATGCAATGGCGGGACCAACGCCCGTATCTGCCCTCATACACGCCGCTACGATGGTTACGGCTGGTATTTACATGATTATCCGCTCAAATTTCATGTATTCGCTCGCTCCCGAAACCCTTGAAATTGTGGCTTGGGTAGGTTTAGCAACGGCACTTTTGGCGGCTTCGATTGGTCTTTTTCAAAACGATATTAAGAAAGTATTGGCATATTCAACGGTTTCTCAGTTGGGCTATATGTTCATGGGCTTGGGCGTAATGGCTTATTCTTCGTCATTTTTCCACGTAATGACTCACGCATTTTTCAAGGCTCTTTTGTTCTTGGGAGCGGGTTCTGTGATTCATGCCATGTCAGACGAACAAGATATTCGTAAAATGGGTGGCTTGCGTAAAGTATTACCAATAACGTTTATAACATTCTTGATTGCTACGATTGCCATTTCGGGTATTCCTCCATTTGCAGGTTTCTTCTCGAAAGACGAAATTTTGGCTCACGTTTATGAACACAACAAATTGATGTGGGGATTTGCCCTTTTGGGTTCAGTAATGACCTCTTTTTATATGTTCCGTTTGTTGTTTTTGACTTTCTTCGGGGAATTCAGAGGAACATCAGAGCAAAAACATCATTTGCACGAATCACCTTTAACGATGACTGCCCCGTTGATGATTTTGGCAGTATTTTCAGCCGCAGGAGGATTCTTTAATTTACCGCATATCTTCGGAGGACATTCAAGTTTAGCAGAATTTATGGCTCCACTTTTTGCTCATTCAAACGTAGAACACGCTCCCGTGGATGAATCATTGGAAAAAACGTTGATGATTGTTTCAGTAGTGGCAGCCTTGTTGTCGGCAGGTTTAGCATACATTATTTATGTAAGTAAGAAAACAGTTCCATCGGCAGATAGCCAAGTTTCAGGAATCCAGAAAGTGATTTACAATAAATACTACGTAGATGAAATTTACGATACTGTTTTCGTAAAACCCATCGCAGCATTATCAAATTTCTTCCATTCAGTATTTGAGTTTTTAGTAATAGATTTAATCGTAGAAGGCGTTGGAAAAGGCGTAAAAGGGCTTTCATCCGAAGCCCGTTTATTGCAGAACGGAACCACAGGAAATTATATCTTCGTCATGGTGCTTTCAATTGTTGGCATATTGGGAGCCAGTTTCTTCGGAAGCGATATTGCCCAAATATTTGATAATTTAAAGGCTTTAATTGGTAAATAGTCATTTAAAATTTTACGATTATGAAAACAGCAACATTTCAAATACCAGATAGAGAATATGGCTTATTTCTTTTATTGGCAGAAAAATTCGGAGCTAAGATAGAGCATACCTCTAATACTGATAATAATGCTGAGTATAATCGTATCACCGAAAATATTAAAAAAGGGGGCGACTTTTCTTACTTAGGCGATATTTTAGAATGGCAAAAAGAACAAAGAAAAGACCGTAAACTTCCTTTTAGAGACTGATGAAATTACTTGATACAAATATTATCATTTATTCAGCCTTACCACAATTTGAATATTTGCAATCCTTGGTTTTGAATCCATATAATGCCGTATCAACGATTACTTATGTTGAATCATTGGGGTATCATAAACTATCAATAAATGACAGAATATATTTAGAAAGTGTCTTTCAAAGAATCCATATTCTGGAAGTTGATAAGCAAGTGGCAGAAAAAGCAATTGAGTTGAGGCAGACTTCAAAAATGGATTTGCCTGATGCTATTATTGCCGCAACCGCACTTATTTATAATGTTGAATTGATTACGGTAAACGTTAAAGATTTCACACACATCCCAGATTTGAACATTACAAATCCCATTGATAAGTAATTAAAAAATTATGCTAACAATTTCACTAATTCTCCTCCCCATCATCGCAGGGCTAATTACCCTCACGACCAAAGGAGAAAATGCTAAAACAATTGCCTCCATTTTTGCCTTCGCAGAGATGATTCTTGGTGCGTATGTATATTACTCGTTTGCCCCCAACGCAAGCACACAATTTGCCGCCAGCTACGATTGGATTCATTCGGCAGGTATTAAATTTTCCGTAGGTATCGACGGTATCAGCTTGATTTTAGTGTGTTTAACAACCTTGATGGTGCCTTTCATCATCCTCTCTACTTTCAAGAATAACTATAAAAATGCTCCTACTTTCTATGCCCTTATTTTGTTTATGCAAGCGGCATTGATTGGTGTTTTCACGGCAAGAGATATTTTCTTATTCTATTTTTTCTTTGAAGTAGCCTTGATTCCTGTCTATTTCATTGCTGCAATCTGGGGAGGCGACGACCGCATTAAAGTAACTTTCAAATTCTTTATTTATACCATTTTCGGTTCGTTATTTATGTTGTTGGCGTTGGTGTATTTATATATGCAAACCGCTGGAATTGCCCATAAATCTGATTTTGAATCCATCTACGCCGCTGCAAAAACGCTGAATATTACGCAACAGAGCTATATATTCGGAGCATTTTTTATTGCTTTTTCTATCAAAATGCCTTTGTTTCCCTTCCATACTTGGCAGCCAGATACTTACGTAGAATCTCCAACGGCAGGAACAATGTTGTTAGCAGGAATTATGTTGAAAATGGGAACTTATGGATTGATTCGTTTTGTGTTGCCCATCGTTCCTTTGGCAGTTGATAAATACGGGATGATTGCCGTGATTCTTTCAGTAATCGGTATTGTGTATGGTTCAATAATTGCCATTCAGCAAAAAGACATGAAACGCCTGATTGCTTACTCATCATTCGCTCACGTGGGTTTGATGGCAGCGGGTATTTTCAGTAGAAATATTGACGGCATACAAGGTTCATTAATCCAAATGTTAGCCCACGGTATCAACGTAGTAGGTCTTTTCTTTATCGTAGAAATCATCCAACAACGTACCAAATCACGTGAACTGGCTCGTTTGGGCGGCATTACGCAAACAACTCCAAATCTGACGGTTTATTTCATCATTCTGATGTTGGGTTCAGTAGCCTTGCCATTGACCAATGGATTCGTAGGAGAGTTTTTATTATTGAAAGGAGTTTATCAATACAACGCTTGGGCGGGTGCAATCGCAGGTTTGACCATTATTTTGGGAGCAATTTATATGTTAAGAATGGTTCAGAAATCAATGTTTGGCATTACCTCAAAAATCACAGATGGTTTTTCCGATTTAACATTATCTGAAAAAGTAGTATTATTTCCCTTATCATTTATGGTCATTTGGTTAGGAATTGCTCCGAATATGTTTTTGAAATTAACCGAACCAGCCGTTATTCAATTATTATCAATCGTAAAGTAATTTAAAAATGTACAATTCCTAATACATTTCCACTGAAAGTAGATTGCAGGTGAAATCTATTCTTAAATCTTCAAATACATAAATTAAGTACACATGGAATCTGAACATATTAAATTTTATAAGTTTAGAGGGGATTTAATGCTAAACACATTTGGAATTAAATCTATTGACGAGTGTAAGTCTCTTAAATATTGGCTTGATAGCACAGGGCAATTGACTGATTTTGAGGATGCTACCTTAAATTTTGCCTTACAACAATATCATGATTTAGGAAGAGGATGGAACGAAGAAGAACTAAAAATGCACTTCATCAGTCATATTTTGAGTGTAGCAAATCCAAATATTCCATCCGTTTGTAAAACATTTTTTGAACGACCTTTACATGGAATCATTGATAATTATGACATGACGGTTGTTACAGATTGCATGGTAGCATCACCTCGCTTGGCAGGCGACCCCGATAAACCCTATTTCTTTTTGCAAGAATACAAACAAGCACAAAGATTTGGAAGAACAGACCCCGAAGGACAAATGTTGGCTGCCATGTTGATTGCCCAAGAAATTAATGCCGATGACAAAGTAATATACGGGTGCTTTGTGATAGAACGCCAATGGACTTTCACAACACTTCACGGAAGGAATTACTGTCAAAGTCAAACGTATAATTCAACCAAAAAAGAGGATTTATTGCCATTAGTATATGTTCTCAAAAAATTAAAAGAATTGATTATTAATCGTTAAGTAATAGAGGTTTTAGGTATTAGGTTTTAGATATTAGAAATAATAATTAATCCCTTGCCCACACCCCAACCCCTAAGAACTGAAAATATGAACGCAATTATAGCATTATCACTTTTTGGAATAAGTAGTTTATTTCTCGGTTTTTTAAATAACCGTAAAATATTATTACCTGCAACCCTAATCTTCATCCTCTTTGTATTAGGTTTGAATTTCGCAGACTGGAACCACGAATATCTTTGGTTCAATTCGATGTTGAGAACCAATAACTTATCAATCAATTTCACGACTGTAATTCTAATTTCAACGTTATTGGTTGTAGCCATTTCAAGAGGATTTGGGGATGACGAAGAACACTCGCATCCCGCTGAATATTATGCCATCTTGATGTTTTCGGTCGTGGGAGCAATCATGATGGTAACGTACGAAAACCTAATCATGCTTTTTGTGGGTTTAGAAATACTTTCTGTTTCAATGTATGTTTTAACGGGTTCAGATAAGCGTAACTTGCGTTCAAACGAAGCCGCTTTGAAATATTTTTTGATGGGTTCATTTGCCACGGGGATTCTTCTTTTTGGCGTAGCATTAGTTTACGGAAGCACAGGTTCTTTTGATATTCATGGCATTGGTTTAGCAGTAAAAGATGCTAAATCACAAATGGGTGGAGTTTATGGACCAATCTTGACAGCTGGCGTAATTATGATGTTGGTAGGGTTATTGTTCAAAATCTCAGCCGCACCCTTTCACTTTTGGACACCCGATGTGTATGATGGAGCTCCAAGTTTATTTACCGCCTTCATGTCCACCGTGGTGAAAACAGCGGGCGTTGCTGCCACGTATCGTTTACTTTCAACGGCTTTTCCAGATATGTATGGAACGTGGGGAAATCCAATGATTTATATTACGGCAATAACCCTAATTATCGGAAATATTACCGCCGTTTATCAACAAAGCTTCAAGCGAATGTTGGCGTATTCAAGTATTTCGCACGCTGGATATTTATTGATTACGGTCTTGGCAAAACGACCAGAAACTAATTCATCAATCTTGTTTTATTCGTTGGCATATTCAATTGCCACCATTTCAGCATTTGCCGTTTTAATAGTTGTTTCGGAAGCAAAATCTAAGGCAGGAAAGCCCGATGAGAGTTTTGATGCCTTAAATGGTTTATCAAAAAATAACCCGTTCTTATCTTTTGTTCTAACAATCTCGATGCTATCCTTAGCAGGCATTCCACTAACAGCAGGTTTTTTCGGAAAGTTTTTTATCTTTACGGATGCTTTTTCAAACCCCTCTGGCATTTTTAAGGGTCTTTTGATAGTTGCCGTATTGATGTCAGCCGTGGGTATTTATTATTATTTCAAGCCAATTATTGCCGCATACATGAGAAATGGAGATACAGAAAAAATAGAATTATCGCCCATTTTCAAATATACATTAATCCTTACAACAGCATTAACAATCATTTTAGGCATTTTCCCTGATTTGGTTAAAAACCTTTTTTAACGTTGTCTAAATCAAAATTATTAAATAAAAAAGACCTCATTGCCTATTTCTTAGTTGCAGGAACTGGTGCTGCTGTACAATTAATTGCTGGCAGTATTTTGCGTAACAATTTTCAGTTTTCATACAGTGAAGCCGTTTCTTGGGCATATTTACTTTCTTTTATTGTAGGTTTTGTACTCACAAAGATGTTTGCCTTTGATGCTCGAAACACGAATCAAACTCGTCGTGAAATGTTGAAATTTATGATGGTAGCAGGGGCATCTTGGGGAATAACGGTCTTTTTTTCGGTTGGCTCTCTCAAATTTATTGTTAATACTTTTGGCGAAAATTCAGCAATGTTACCTTTCGGTAAAAAACCCGTAAACTTAAACGAATTAGGAAGTCAAATCATAGGAATGGGATTTAGTTTTGTCTTTAATTATATTCTTCATAAAACGTTCACTTTCAAGAGTACAGGTTTTTACGATAGACTCAAAAAAGTTGTATCATAGATTTTTTAAAAATAGATTCTCAAAGTCTTCATCAAAATTGAAGGCTTATTTTTTGCTTAAAATTGTAATAATCTAAGAATACTCATTTTGAAATTTATTAATTTTAAGCAATAAAAGATGAAGTTATCATTAAGATTTAAACTATTTTAAGAATAAAATTGTACTATTCTGTTTTAATCTAAGCAAAAAGAAAGATTTTTTATCAATTATTAAAATTTCCTTAAAATTTCTTAATAATTGCTTGCATAGGATTAAAGTTGTACATACTTTTGTAATGATTTACAAACCCAAATCACCACACAAAATGAAAAAATTCTTTGCATTCGCATTAGTAGCTTCAATGATGTCATTAGCTGCTTGTTCTGAGAAAAAAACTGAAGGTACTACTGATTCAACTACTGTTTCTGTTGATACTACAATGGCTGTTGACACTACTATGGCTGTTGATACTGCTGCTGCAATGTCAGCTGATACTACTAAGAAGTAATATCAATTTCATTATAGTTTCTTTCGAAAGAACCAAAGAAAGTCCTGACAAAGTTAGGACTTTTTTTATGCCTCGTAGTTTCAAAGCTATGAGGCATTTTGTGTTTTAACTATCTTTGTTAAAATCTATTTTAAAAGAAATGCAAGACAAAAGAAATCGAAATTATTGGTGGCTTAACGCAAATCCTCGTATTTGGTCGATTGATTTGTTTAAAATTAATCAGACACAACATTTTACGTCCTACAATGAATTTGGAAATAAACGTAGAATTTATAAAAATTTTGAGTTAGTACAAACGGGAGATATGGTTGTGGGTTATGAATCTACGCCTGTCAAGCAAGTAAAGGCTATTTTTGAAATAACAGAACCTTTACATCGTGATAAAAAATTGGGGGAAGTTATTTCTTTCAAAATCAAAGATAAATTTCCTGAACCAATTGATTGGTTAGAATTAAAATCATTGCATTTTTTTAAGGATTCTGAGATTCTAAAAAATAATCAGGGCAGTTTATTCAAACTTACCGAAGAAGAATTTGAGGCAATTCAAGCCATGATTGATGCTCAAAAAGAGGCTTTGCAAAGTGAAGATGTGTTGATTCCTTATGAACGAAAAGATGCTTTAAAGGGCTTATTTATTGATGATGATAAATTTGATGAGATAATTGATACGCTTCGATATAAGAAAAATATTATCCTTCAAGGTCCTCCTGGTGTGGGTAAAACGTTCATTGCCAAGCGTTTAGCTTATACACAGATAGGTACACAAGACGATTCCAGAATCAAAATGGTTCAGTTTCATCAGTCATATAGTTATGAAGATTTTATTCAAGGATTGCGACCTGATAATTCGGGCGGGTTCAAGTTGAAAAACGGTGTTTTCTATGAATATTGCCGACAAGCTCAACGCAATTCTGGGATTGATCACTTTTTTATTATTGATGAAATTAATCGTGGAAATCTAAGTAAAATCTTTGGCGAATTACTGCTTTTGATAGAATCTGACAAACGTGGACGAGCTAATGAAATGGCTCTAACCTACGGTGATAAAGATTCAGAACCTTTCTATGTGCCTGATAATCTGCATATTATCGGAACAATGAACACCGCAGACCGTTCTTTGGCGATGATTGATTATGCGTTAAGAAGACGATTCGCTTTCATTTCTCTTGAGCCACTTTTTAATGAAAAATTTACTAATTTTTTACTGACAAAAGGTATAGAGAAATCTTTTTCTGAAAAGATCGTAAATCGAATCTCAAAACTCAATGAAGTAATTTCAAATGATAAAAATCTGCAAAAAGGCTTTCAGATTGGACACAGTTATTTTTCAAATTTTACGGAAGGTGGAGATGTACAGAAATGGTACAACCGAATTATAAATCTGGAAATTGCTCCGCTTTTGGAAGAATATTGGTTTGATAATGAAATAAAAGCACAAACTGAAATTCGGAAATTGTTAGAGGTATGATTCCAATCAAAAATATCTATTATCTCCTCTCTTACGCTTGGAATAAGTTGGAGGAAAGCGAGTTGGTGGATGTCTCCGCCGTAGATGAATCTGACTTACTAAATCTTTTGTCCAGCGTACTTTTAAATGGTACAAAAACACTTTTGAAAAGAGGAATTGACAGGCAATATCTTACTGAAAACGAAGTATATCAAGGCATAAAAGGGAAAGTAAACATTACTGATTCATTACGTAAAAATCTATTCTCAAAAGGATTATCAATTTGTGAATTCGATGAACTTTCGGCAGATATTTTACCAAACCAAATCCTGAAAACTACGCTTCAAAATCTCACGCAAATTTCTACTCTTTCTCCTACGCTGAAACACGAAATCAGGACGATTATTTATCGCTTACACGAAGTAAGTGAAATCGTTTTGACAGATAGTGTTTTTCATCAAGTACAGATCAATCGCAACAATTCATTTTATGCTTTCTTGCTGAATATCAGTGAGTTAATTTACAAAAATATTTTAATTAACGAAGAAAATGGTAATTTTCAATTCAAAGATTTCATAAGAGATGAACGACAAATGGCAAGACTTTTTGAAGAATTTATCCGTAATTTTTACAAAATAGAAATCCCCGAAGCACGGGTTTACAGAGAAGATTTACGTTGGAAAATGTCAGGTGAAAAGCATACTTTTTTGCCCAAAATGCAAACTGATATTTCTATCAAAATCAAGGATAAAAAACTGATTATTGATACCAAATATTATAAAGAAACATTACAGAAATATTATGATTCAGAGAAGATTCATTCGCAACATTTGTATCAATTATTTGCCTATCTAAAAAATCAAGAAGACACAAAAGCGGAGGGGATTTTGATATACCCAACGGTGCAAAAATCATTGAGTCTTGC
>JANXML010000259.1 GCA_025354645.1 Arcicella sp.
TCCAATTCCAGTCTATAAGCCATTTGTCCCAGATTACTTTGTCCATTGTAATGTCGTTTTATTATAGCCGCCAACGTCGAGGGCTTGTGGAAGTTGGGGAATTTGAAACTCCTCTGCCCGAACGTCCGCCGATGTAAATTGCTGTTTTTCAATTACTTACAAATGTTCAAAAAGTTTCCGTCAGCCGAAACAAAGGTACAAAAAATTACCAATGTTCAATAACTTCCGTCCGCCCCACTTGCCACAAACCCATGTTGGCGGTCGTTTTTATTCGTCCGATAGTCTCTATGCTCATTGTCTTGTCGCTTGATTCTGGTCATTAAAACTGTCCGAGTAGGCTACAAGCTTGTCGGATGAAGTATAGCTATTTGCATTGATAAATATTGTCAAATTCTTTCTCCAATGTTCCATCGTTGTATCTTATCTCACTTGCTAATAAAAATCCTTTGGCATTAAATTGGTAGAAATATTTTCCTTCTGTATCATAACTGCCATTGTTTAAATACTTAATTGCTTGTTCAGGATAAAATTTATCATCTTCCCCGAAACTACAAAAATAGACAATCTTAGTTTTAACAGGGATTTTACTAATGATGTATTTGTAAAATATTTGTCTTTCTGATATTTTTTTATTGACCGAAGATGAAAGATACCATTTTGAAATACTACCTCCCGAATGTTCAAATTCACTGGTATAATAATCTCCTGTAAATTCTCCCGTAACACTATTTTGAGCTTTTTGAACTGTTTTTATCAAGTAATTTTTACTATCATATTCTGAAAAGACACTTGTTGTTGGAAATTTATCTTTTGGATTACTAAATATTTCTTTCCGATAAACTCTACTGTTTTTGTCACAAAAGTATTTCATTAGTAATATACCATCGACGTATTTGATTACATATGGACTTGTATCAGAACCTAAATTATTTCTATTTTCTTGGTAAGTATATTTTGTAGTATCATTTTGTCCAATCTCGAAATAACTAATGACTGTACCTTCATTATTGTAATTATAAATTGTTGTACCACCTCCATACCCTTTTTTACCTTGTGAAAGTGTTGAACTTGTTTTTAGCAAACATTCGGGTGGTGTGTTATCAATAGTAGGTTCAATTTCAACAGTTTGATTGCATGAAAAAATACTGATAAAAATCAATAATGGTAGGAGATTCTTAAAATTTGAACTCATGAAATGAATAATTATAAAGCTCTTGACTTGTTAAAAAATTGATTCAATTATTAGCATTTATCGTTGAGTAGCGATTTTTTAAAATGACCGCCAACGTCGAGGGCTTGTGGAAGGTGGGGAATTTGAAACTCTTCTGCCCGAACGTCCGCCGATATAAATTACTGATGCTGAGTTGCTTACAAATGACAATTAGGTTTCCGTCAGCCGAAACAAATGTACAAAAGAATTACTAATGTTCAATAACTTCCGTCCGCCCCACTTGCCACAAACCCATGTTATCGGCAGCCGTTTTGTCGCCCGTTACTTTGATTTGTAAGAAAGGGTTGTACCAGTTTAATCTTTTCTAAATATCCTCTTGATAGATTTTAAAGAAAAACAGTCCCGACAGTAAGAGTATTGTAAAAATGTCGAATGCTAAAATCCTATTGCTCAATTGCGTATTTCCAACATAAGTTTTAATAGTTTTATAAAATAGAGTTAATATCAATACGCTCTCTAAATTGACAAGCAAGAAACGTAAAACATAATGCCATAATCCTTTCAAATCATCTCTAATTATTAGACTATTGAAATAAGTATTTAGGAATATTAGAGCAAACATAAAAAAAAATATAAACAGAAAGTTTGCGAGTACAATTAAGGTTGTTTTCATAGTTTATTTATTACCTCTTGGATATGGTCCTGCCGAACCCGATGAAAACGCCTTATTAAATTCATCAACACCATAAGTTTTGTTGCCGTACATAACACTCTGAAATGCTCCGTTTTTATCAATATTTATCGTTAGATTCAAACTTTTTGCAGGACTTTTAGAAGCTGACACTAAACTACCCGCATTTCCATAGGCTGCCGCACCACCCAAAAATACAGTTTGCTTTTTATTATCTTGAATCATGGCTTCTGTTGCAGGAAACTGCTTGCTCGATAAATCAACAGAAACCCCCAAAGTTCCTTTCTTTGTATTCTCGGTTAGCGTAACATATGATGAAACTTCAATATCAGGTGCCGCACCTAAAAAAAAGGGGTTTGAACCTTCAAAATTTCCTTGAATGCTCGCTACATTTCCAGATGAATTTTTAGAAAAAGATGCACTTACGCCACCTTCATCAGTAGCCGTCATACTCAATGAACCAAATATTGTTGGTGAACTTGTTGGCGAACCTCCCGATATGCTTCTTGCAGAAGGGTCAACTGTATAAGTCTGAGAAATTCGAGAAGTAACATCTGAGCGTGTAGAAAAACTACGCCCATCGTCATGAAATCCAGTTCCTCTAAAAGAACCAACAGGAGCAAAAGACCTAATCGTAATTGGGTAGGGGAATGCACCGTCATAATTACGAAAGCGGACGGGATTATCGAAACTGAAAGAATAAGGCGACCATGAAGGCATCATGGATGCTTTGGGGTCAATTTGGTAAAAACGTCCTAAGCGTGGATTGTAAGTACGCAAACCATAATCGTACATATTCAAACCTATGGTTACTAAATACTCCTTTCCATTGAAAAAGTATTTTTTTGATAGAGTATCCAAAGTTGGGCTTTGATAATCAATTCCTTTCAATGGTAAACCGAAAGGGTCATAATCCTGTTTTCTTACGATTTCTGCTTGTCCAGTAGCTGTATTTTCTCTGAATGAAACTCGTGGGCTACCTGTGTGGTCTTGAATGTCATACTCATAAACCATCTCCGTTGAGCTATTAGATTTTGGGACAATTCGTCCTTCGTCCATTTTGATTTCTATAAGTTTCCAGTCTTTACCAGGTGTTCGTATGTAAGTTTCGTCTTCTTCGTATTGGTATTCAACACTAATGACATTATTTATTAAATATTGAGTAAGTAGTTTGTTGCCTGTTGCGTCGTACTGATTCTTAATTTTCCGCCCATCAGTAAACGTTATCTCCTCTGGTAAATGGACACTGACAGAAGTCATCCCACCAATATTAGGGTCTTGTTCCATTCGAGAAATACTCACATAATCAATTTTAGAGATTCCTTGTGTCAAATCTTTGGTTACATTTCCTGCTAAATCGTACTCAAAATCTGTACTTGCTATTCTGTTTGAATTTGGACGGGTATTTGCAAATCTTGATTTTGAGGATTTACTTTTAGGAGTTGCTGATTTTTTGACTTGTGCGGTCAAAAAATAGGGGATAGCAATGAGAAGAATAAATATTTTTTTCATTTTTCAATCAGCGGGTTTGAAATGAATATTTGGTTTAAAAGTTGTCAAAATCTTGTAATGTGTCAAATGTAAGTAAAAAATGATTAGAGGGAGTAACGTTGAACTGGAAATTTTTACGGTAGTACGGTTGCCGATAACGAAAAGGGCTTGTGGCAGGTGGGGAATTCGAAACACCTCTGCCCGAACGTCCGCCGATATAAATTACTAATATTCAATCACTTACTAATGTTCAAAAGCGTTCCGTCAGCCCGAACAAAAGTACAATAAAATTACCAATGTTCAATAACTTTCGTCAGCCCCCACTTGCCACAAACCCATGTTATCGGCTGCCGTTTTGTCACCCGTTATTTGATTTGTAAGAAAAGACTTTCATTTTCTTCGATTGAGCCAAATTATCAAAATGAAAATTATAAATAGTATTATATTTATTAAAATTCGTCTATAATTACTAATTATTACGCCTTTTCTGTTCATGAGAATCGTACTTCCTGAACTTAAAAGGGCTAATATTAGACTTCCAATTAATATAAAAAACCACCAATAAATAAGCACCCACCCAAAATAATAAGTAATGGATTTTCTAAAATCTTGAAAGAAATTACCTGTAATCCATTTGTTATTATACAAATCTAACCAACCTGCTAAATAAGTAATAAATAAGCCAATGAGAATGCAAATTATAAAGTTTTTTAAGTATTCTCTCATTTCTTATTAGGGTCTGCTTGTTCGAACCGTTTATTCCATTCACCAATAGTGTAGTTACTGCCATTGTATTGAATTCCAGAAAAATTGCCTTTCTTATCCAGTTGGATTGTTACATTAAAATCTGTGATTGCTCTATTGTTTTTTTCTCCTGGTAAACTTGTAAAGGGACCGCCCTCGTAAAACCCAATGCCAAGAAAAACAGAATTGCCAGAGGGGTCTTTTATAAAGGCTTCTGTTGAAGGGAAGTTGTCTCCACTTAAAACTCCCTTAACCGAAAGAGTATTTTTACTTGATGTAATTGAAAATAAAGATTCAACGTTTATGTTTGGCGTTCCCTCTGGGGTAAGTGGATTTGCACCAGCATAACTTGTTGAAAAATCACTTCTTGTAGCCCCAGATGCTAACTCCGTTCTTGAAAATGAATTTATTCCACCTGATGGGTGCGCTCTTGCCTCTCCTAACAAAGGGTGATACGAAATGTCACTCCATGTACCTGTACTCAAATATTTTTTATCTGTATCAAAAGCTATGTTTTGTGTAACTTTTGATGAGACATTTGAACTTAAACTATATCCTCGATTGTCACCACGAAAGCCTCCCCCAAAAGTTGGAAATGGAGCAAAAGATCTGACAGTAATAGGATATGGAATTTGACCATCATAATCTCGGTAGCGGATTGGATTATCAAAACTGAAAGAATAGGGAGACCAAGAAGGCATCATTGATGCTTTTGGGTCAATCTGATAATAACGTCCTAATCGTGGATTGTAGGTACGCATACCATAATCGTACATTTTTAAACCAAATGTTACCAAATACTCTTTACCATTAAAAAAGTATTTTTTTGATAAAGTGTCTATGCTTGGACTCTGGTAATCTATTCCTTTCAAGGGTAAACCAAAAGGGTCAAAGTCTTGTTTCCTAACGATTTCTGCTTGTCCAGTAGTTGTATTTTCTCTAAATGAAACTCGTGGGCTACCTGTTTGGTCTTCGATGTCATACTCATAAACCATTTCTGTTGAAGTCTCGGATTTGGGAACAAGTCGTCCCTCGTCAATTTTCATTTCGATAAGTTTCCAGTCTTTGCCAGGTGTTCGTATGTAGGTAAGATTTCCTACGTAAGAGTATTCAACACTTATAACATCATTAATCAGAAGTTGAGTTACTAATTTTTTTCCCGTTGCAGTATATTGATTTTTGATTTTTCGTCCATCTACAAAAGCTATTTGTCTTGGAAGACGAAAACTGGTAGAGGTCATTCCGCCAACGTAAGGGTCTGGTTCCATGCGGGATAAACTCACATAATCTATATTTGAGATTCCTTGTGTTAAATCTTTGGTTACATTTCCCGCTGCATCGTACTCAAAATCTGTACTGGCTATCTTGTTTGAATTTGCTTGCGTGTTAGCAAATCTTGAATTTGGCGATTGACTTTTAGGAGTTGCTGGATTTTTGACTTGTGCTGTCAAAAAATAGGGGATAGCAATTAAAAGAATAAATAGTTTTCTCATTTTCAGTCAGCGGGTTTGAAATGGATGTTTGGTTTAAAAGTTGTTGCAGTTTTGTAACGTGTCAAATGTAAGTAAAAAATGATTAGAGAGAGTAACGTTGAACTGGAAATTTTTACGGTTGCCGATAACGAAAAGGGCTTGGCGTGGTTGTGGGTTTTGAAACTCGTAAGCCCGTAACGTAAGCCCGTTGAAATTACAAAAGTTGAATTAATTATAAATGTCCAAAACTCTTCCGTCCGATGGAAATAATGCACAATAGTAAACAAAATGCTGAATCACCCACGTCCGCCCACAATCACGCCAAACCCATGTTGGGTGTTGTGGCTTCATGCGAGTATGTCGAACCAGATTTGAGTAACCCGATTGATAAAATGTTAATGAAATTGCCAATTTTCGATGGTTGGGTTAATTATAAAGGTAAAAGATGTTATGCCCAAGTCAATCTTAATGCAACTGTTAAAGCTAAAAAACCAATGATGGATATATTTTATTGTGCCACTCAATGTCTAAATCATGCTGTGCTTTTTACAACTCAGTGGGATAAAAATAAGTTTATAGTAGTGTTAAATATAGGTTTGAGCGACCTCAAATAACTCATTTTGAATTATGAAAGTACAAGTTGAAGGACACCGTTACGAGTTGTCAAATTTTGAAAATAAAGACAATCAAGGTCAGATTTTACAGTTTATACAGAAAGAACCAAAATCAGAAGGTTCTACGGAATTATTAACAATTTCGGATGGAACAACAAATGAAGAAGTTTTAGAAGTTCTCATCAATCGTATGCAATCACTTCAATCAAAGTTTCCATGTCGGGAAAATAGTATTGTCATAACCAATCTCGAAGAGTCGCTCATGTGGTTAAACAAAAGAACTTCGGATAGAGTAAAACGTCAAGTCGAAGGCAAACAGATTGCTTAGGAATTTCCGTCCTGCCATAGCACCCAACGTCGAGGGCTTGTGGAAGGTGGGGAATTTGAAATTCCTCTGCCCGAACGTCCGCCGATGCAAATTACTGTTGTTCAATTACTTACTAATATTCAGTTAGTTTCCGTCAGCCCAAACAAATGTACAAAAGAATTCCCAAGGTTGAGCCTTACTGAGTCCGCCCCAATTGCCACAAACCCATGTTGGGTGCTGCTCTTTTTGTCCGCCAAGTAAGTGTCCACTGTAAAGTAAACTCGCAACGTTAAAGTAAGCCCTTCGTCAAATTATTTTCTATTTATTTGGTTTAAAATTACAGTGTCTGTTATTTTGTCATCGTCCGCTAATAACAATGCTTTACTAATAATGATTGATAATGTTGCATCGCCGTCAAAAGGCAAAAATAGTTTGTCTTTGATTGCCGCTTTTTGGTCGGGAATTATACATAAATACTCATCATTTGGCTCCATCAAAATATTGCCACTTCCAAAATGAATTTTATAAGTTCGTTTCTTACCCATTACTCTAAGATATTTGTCTGTAACTTCACATTTATCTTTTATATTCAATTTTGAAATAATTGATTGAATTACACTTTTTCTTGTTTGAGCTGTTTCAGATAAATCCGAAGTCGAATAGCCTGTCCAATATTCTCTAAATCTTTGATTTTCCCATTGTTCCTCTGCACCGATTGAACAAACCCCGACAAATAAATCAGTATCTCTCATAGATTCTGAAAATATGAGAGTTGGAATATCCTCCATTTTTAAAGCAATATTATTTTCAGTATCTCTAAAATGTAGTTGTCTTGTTGTAGCAAAATCGTAATCGCTTTCTAAGTCGAAAGTACATTTTATGTTGAAATCAGGATAACTAATACTTGGGTTTTCGCCTCCTGAATACAAATCACTATGACTATAACGCCATAAACGTTGTTGTGCCAAAGCTACAAATTTATGATGTCTAATTACATGGTTATTGAATCTATTTGAAAATGTTGATGTGTTAATTTCAGCACCTGTAACAATATAAATCTCTCTGTAGGCCTGTTTAAATGGCTGTTTAATTTCATTTGAAAGCATGAAATTACGCCATGCCTGCACTTCTTCAACGTTTGATAGGGCTGGATGCCACAAGGTTATTTTTGAGTTTTCAATATTTTGTAATTGATTGTTTTGAAAATCAACAAACTGTCCTTTGATATAATATCCATTTTTTGTTTCTCCGTTAGTTTCAAACTGCCAAATCAACTTACGAGTAAGAAAACCAAGTAATTGATGGGCAAAAAAGTATTTTCCCCAAACATCATAATTCCAACTTTTTTTCTTTTTCCAAAAACTTTCAAACCTATTTTTTTGCCCCGAAAACTCTTTTTTGATGTCGTTTACAGTAGATTTCCAAACTTTTAAATCGTTTCCAAAATTACTTTTAACTGCTGATGGTTCACTTTTTAATGTATTGTCTGATTTTGTCCAAATTACTTCAATATCATCATAATCGTTAATTTTAAGTTTTGATTTATACTCTCCAAATTCTCTTTCAATTGTGCCATTTATTAAGCCATAATCTGAAATGAAATAATCTTCAACATCATTAGGATTTAATTTTGAATATCGGACTGCTTTTGTAATAGATTTGTCCAACTCCTCCAAGAATACAGGGTATTTGTTACGTGATTTGAGTTTAAGTAAAGTTCCTAAACCTTCTATGGTTTGACTTTCATAAAGCAATTTTAAAATTACATCACCAAGTTTTCTTGAAATCGGTCCAACGCTTGGAATTTTAGTAAAGCATTTTTCTGCAATTTTTGTGAAAAGAGGATAAACGTTTGGCGTTTTCAATTCAAATAATATCCAAACAAAAATTTGATAAGCACTGACTTTATCACCAATAAACCAAGCACTTCGTTTTCCTGCCTCTTCATTCGTTTGTGCATGAATATCTAAAATAAATGCTTCAAAATCACTTGATTTAATCTTTTGAATAGTTGCATTACTTTTTTCGCTTACTTCAAATGTGTCAAAATAATTTATTTTGGTTAAGTCAGAAATAAGCTCGTAAAATTCATTCCTATCTTCAATAAAAGGCAATTTATGTTCTTGTAGCCATTTCCATTTTTTGTCAGTTTGAAGGTCAGAAGCGTTAATAGTCTTCTTGTCGCTTGCTTCTTTTTCTGGGAAAGGTTCATTTTTCAGGATACTATCCAATTCTTTCTTCCAAGAGTCAAATGCTATAATATCAGAATTATTATTCAGCAATTTTATCTTGCTTAGTAAAGTTTCTGAAAATTCATTTTCTCTTTGATTTTCTCTCAAAATTTTAAGTAAATAACTTACATGAATAAAATTCTGATTTATATCCATACTAATTACCTCATTAGTATAAGTATTAAGGTAAGAGATAAAATTATTATTCTCTGAGAAATCAATTAATTTAAAAATCTCATTTTCAGTTAATTTCTTGGAAGCCAAAGGAATTAAAAAAACTAAAAATTGTTGATAATCATTTATAATACTAACTTCTCTATCATATTCGTCACTTTTAATAGTTATGGATTTATATTTCAATAAGAATTTATCTCGCTCACCAATTAATAAATTTATCAAAGAAATCATTATGTCGTTATAAATCAAATCTCTTTTGTCAGGGGGTAACGTTTTTTGAATATAAAAAAAACTATACAAATCTTTGAAGCCATCACTGTAAAAGCGTTGGTTTTTTTTATTTGCGATGTTAATTTCATCTACTATGCTTTGGAATATTTCTATTGATGTCATACGAAAGTTTAAATCAACCACCTACTAAGGCGATAAGTCGAACAAATGAAACAGATAAATTTTTGTGAATTGTGATTTCTTCTTCCAAATCGGAATATTGCTCGTTGTCGATAAGCATAAAAAAACCATTTTTTTGAAACTCACTCAAAGCCAAATAATACTGCTTTTCAGCATCAATTAATTTGGGTTCTTTCATTTTGTAATGATTAAGTTTGCCCTCGACTGAATCAGATTCTAATGGTTGAACAAGTCCTTGGAAAAAGTCAGATTTTGAACGGTTGTATAAGCCCACTTCATGAAAGACTCTTGACTTGATTAAGTCTTTGACTTTTACATTTTCATTCTGAACTTTCATCACAAACTGGTTTCTGATAGTCCCTGTCATAGATTCGTCCCTGATTATTATTTCTATTTCTTCCATACATAATTGTTATTTTGAATGTTCGATTGTGTCGTCCAAGAGTAGCACCCAACGTAATAGGGCTTGTGGCTGGTGGGATTTCAAGGCACTTTTGCCCGAACGTCCGCCGATATAAATTACTGATTTTTAATTACTTACAATTGTTTAATAGCGTTCCGTAGGACGGAACAAAAGGTGAACAGAATTAATAATGTTGATTAACTTCCGTCAGTCCCCACTTGCCACAAACCCATGTTATCGGCTGTGCTGTTATCGTCCAATAAATTTTTTTATAACAATAAATTGTCAAAATATGTATTACAAAATCGAAAATAAAGATTGTGAAGTTTATAAAAGTCTTCACAAACTCAGGAGTAAAGAACTTCAAATTCAAAAAGAAAATGAAGAAGCAATTTCTAAAAAAATAGGTCTTGATTATAAACAATTTAATGGCTATCATGGACAACAACATTTTGCAAGGGTAACTACTTATTTAGGATTTCAATTTACAGAAGTTGAAAAGATTGACCGCAAAATATGGAAGCCCTCGAAAGAAAGAAGTGATATTTTTGAACCAAATAGAAAAACAAAAGTTGGCAAAGAGATGTCTGAATTTTTATTCTATGAACTTCAAAAAAGTTGCGTTTATGACGTTTTTGAATTGTTAAATTTGTCACATTTAGGAAGGTTTACGTTTCCTTACGTTGAAATAATCAATGATTCTATTGTATTGTACTTGGATGATAAGCGAGAGCCTGTCGATGAAAATGTAGTCGAAATTACTAAGAAAGAGTTTGATAATTTGTTGTCCGTAGCATAGCCGATAACGTCGAGGGCTTGTGGCTGGTGGGGAATTTGAAACTCTTCCGCCCGAACGTCTGCCGATATAAATTACTGATGTTGAATTACTTACCAATGTTCAATAGGTTTCCGTCAGACGGAACAAAAGTACAAAAGAATTCCTAATGTTCAATCTCTTCCGTCAGCCCCCACTTGCCACAAACCCATGTTGTGTGCAGTGATTTTTTCGTCCGTCATTATTTTTTTTACATCTGTTATTAAGTCCTCAACATATGGCGAAAAGTTTATGTACTTACGTTGTTGCTCAATAATAATTTCAATACAGTTGAATGAAATTTCATTTATATTGTCCTTATTAATGGAAATGATCCTGCACAGTTGTTTAAGGCAATCTTGGATAATATATATGTTATCTGTGATTTTAATAATTGACTTTAAAATTTCCAATGCTTTTCTTTGTTGACCAATCTCAATGTAAAGAGTGACTAATTCTTGATTGTTGATAGAATCTCCATCATTTTTGTCCGTTGCTAATTCAAAGGCTTTTACTTGTAAAAACTTGTCCCCAGAATATTTTGAGTAAAGCCTAAAAAGAGAGAGATTTTCGTAAGTCCACTCAATGTTCTGGTTTATCCATTCTGGTAGCTTTTTTAAAAACAAATCTTTCTCCTTTATGCTGTAAAGAAAATTAAGTTCATCTTTAATAGGATAAGTGTAGCAATTGAAATATTCCTTTTTAAAATTTACCCAATTATTAATGCTGTCCTTTGAATATTTGCAAGTGTCAATGGTTTCACCTAAATATTGTAAAAGGTTTTGTTTGTCAACGTGTTCAACTGTTCCTAAATATTCATAAGTTTCTTTAATTCCTACCGCAACTAAATATTCTCCGTCAAAGCCAATACTGCTGTCAAAGTCAATATATTTCGAATCAAAAAGTAACCAAACTGTTTCTGCTCTTTTAAATAGTGTCAAAATAAATGCAGAGAAATATAGATTATCAACATTTCCGTCCGAAGTATCTTTCCGCCACTTATTTTCTTCGGTAAAAAGAAACTTCGCAATTTCAAAATCTGATGTTTTGAAGTCATTATAAATTGCAATATTTAGTCGAAGTCTCTCAAAATGGT
>JANXML010000347.1 GCA_025354645.1 Arcicella sp.
TCACAGACGACATTAAGCGGTCGTCTGTGAGGACACAGACAACGGCAAGCAATAAATCAAAAATCGAAATTGAAACAAAAACAAAAAACATTGATTAAACCATACACAAACTACTGCCTGCCGTTGTCTGTATCCTAAGCGGTCGTCTGTGAGGACAAAGACAACGGCAGGCGATAACAGTAAGCGGTCGTTTGTGAAGACACAGACAACGGCAGGCGGAATTAATGAATTTGATTTTCTGACTCATTGGCAAGCCGTATTTTTAATTGCCGTTGTCTGTGTCCTAAGCGGTCGTCTGTGAGGACACAGACAACGGCAATTAGTAATATAGTATTTGATATCATTTCAAAACAAATCCCTCAAAAACCAGTTCTCCCTAAAAACCCTCAACCCAATGCCCGAACTTCCCGAAGTAGAAACCTATCGTCGATATTTTGAAGCAACCAGCCTTTATCAACCCATTAGCGATGTTTATGTTGAAGATAAAAAACTCCTTACCACTGATTATGACACGCTGAATCAGCAATTAAAAAATCATCAATTTATTGGTACAAAACGAGTTGGTAAAAACCTATTTGCCCAGTTAGATGCCCCTTACTGGCTGCATTTGCACTTCGGCATGACGGGCGATTTAGCTTATTTCAAAGATGACGAAGACACTCCCCGTTTTGCCAGAATCATTTTTAAGTTTGCTAATGGTTTTAAGTTAGGGTTTTTATGTCCAAGAAAATTTGAACGAATTGGCATCGTGGAGGATATTGAGGAATATTTATCTCGCAAAAAAATTAATAAAGACGCTTTGGAAATTACCGTTGAAGAATTATCAAAAAACCTCAACAAGAAGAATGCACCCGTAAAATCGGTTTTATTAGACCAATCAACCGTGGCTGGAATTGGCAATTGGATTGTGGACGAAGTACTGTATCAAGCCAAGATTCATCCAGAGAAAAAAGCTAATCAATTAACTGAAAACGAAATACTTGAAATTCATAAGTGTATGCGATTTGTCATCCAAACCGCCATCAATTCACAGGCAAATTACGATGATTTTCCAGAGAATTTCCTCATACACGCCCGTGGTTGGGGAAGGGCAGGTTTGCAGGACATTAGGGCAGATAAGTGTGCAACGTGTGGAGCGAAAATTAGTATCAGTAAAGTAGGAGGGAGGACAACTTATTTTTGTGCAAATAGACAACGAATATAAAAGTCACCGAAACAAATGGCTGATAGACAGAAGTGAATAGACCACAGATTTTACGGATTAGACAGATTTACACAGATAAAACAATCTATGTAAATCTGTCTAATCCGTAAAATCTGTGGTCTAACTTGTTTTCGATTATAATCTCAAAATCAAACGCCTTTCCATTTAATTGCACAGCCCACTGACTTTGTGATATTTACAACAACAGGTTTTCCTGAAATTAAATTGTTTACAGCATCTTCCACATAACGTTTTGTTACGCCGTTGGCATCTTGCGTATTGTCGTCAATCCCACCAATATACTGCATGATAAATTTGTCTCCTTCACGCTTCACCACGTAGGCAGAAGGTGTGCGGGCAGCTCCAAATGCACGAGCAACTGATTGCGTTTCATCTTGTAAATATTCAAACGTATAGCCTTTTGACTTCGCCACGGCTTGCATATTCTCGAAAGTATCTTCTTCATAAGCGGCAGGGTCATTTGGATTAATTGCTAAAACGGGATAACCCTGTGAAGCATATTTTTTATCCAAAGCCATGATTCTACTTTCATAAGCCTTTGAAAATGGACAATGATTACAGGTAAATACAACAATATAACCCTTCGCAGAACGATTTTCAGCCATTGAAGTGATACCACCTGATGTACTTTTCAATTTAAAATCATTAACAACATCACCAATCGCATACCCTTTATCAACAATTACGTCAGTACTATTTTTAAAGGCAAATATAACCGTAAGTCCCAAGAGTAACAAACCCACTGAACTCAAAATGTATACCTTTTTCATTATTTCTTTCATTTTAAATTTTTATAATTATTTGTTATTCAGACGGTTAAACTTTGTAAGGTAACGAGGGTGAAGATTAGGGATTGGGTAAATAGGGATTAGGTAACAAGGGATTGGATAAAAAATATAATTTTGGGAACTCAAATTCAAAAAATGGATTTTTTTTAATCCCAAATCCCAAATCCCAAATCCCAAATCCCAAATCCCAAATCCCAAATCCCAAATCCCAAATCCTTAATTTGCTCCCACGGCAGGAGTCATTTCCTTCAATTCCTCTAAAAACTTTTCCATGTTTTCGCCATTGTTGGTGTTTTCACCAACAAATCGGACGGTAACTTGTTGGTGAAAACACCAACAAAGGCGAAATCCCAAATCCCAAATCCCAAATCCTTAATTCGCCCCCACCGCAGGAGTCATTTCTTTTAATTCTTCCAAAAACTTTTCCATGTTGGCTTGCCCTTCAAAAAAGATTCTCTTTCTCATCGTTAGATTCACCATTAAAGTGGCAGGAATTGTTCCAGACCAATCCTTATCAATTTCATCAATCCAGGCGTTATAATCGGGTTCGTCTAAAAGTACAACTTCTGAATTGATATTATTTTTTGCAATAAATGGTTCAACTTTATCTTTTAAATCCTTCGCAAAATCCATGCTTACCATCAAAAACTTAATTTTCTTTTTAGCAAATTCCTGACTTAACTTTTCATAGTTTGGCAATTCTTCAATACAAGGTTTGCACCACGTTGCCCAAAAATGTACGACCAAAGTTGTGTCAGAAATTGTATTTATTTGTTTTTGCAAATCCTCAAATCGAATCACACGTACCTTATCAGTCTGGCTAAATGCCTGAAAAACAGACAAGTAAAACCCTAAAAGTAAGATTAAGATTTTTTGTTTTAAGAACATAAGCGTTCATTTTTTGAATGAGAGGATTAAGGACGATACCAAAGTAAACGGAAAAATTTCAATAATATTTCGCTAACTCATTATTAAACAATGCGTTATGAATAAATAAATTGCTCAATTTTCAAATAAAAGTAACGGTTTCATTTCAAATTTCAAAACAAAACTCGTACCTTTGCAACCCAATTTAAAATTTCATATTTAAACATTTACAAATGTACGCAATCGTAGAAATCGCTGGTCAGCAATTTAAAGTTGAGAAAGACCGTTTCCTCTACACCCACCGTTTGGCGGGCGAGGAAGGCGCTGCACTGGTTTTCGATAAGGTTCTTCTTGTCGATAATG
>JANXML010000351.1 GCA_025354645.1 Arcicella sp.
ATTTGAAATTGAAGAAACAAGTAATTTTGCTCCTGCATTAGCGGCTGATTATCCTGAAATTCAGACCTTTACGGGTGTTTGTGTAGAAGATAAAATGCTTTCTGTTAGGTTCAATATCAGCCCTTTGGGGTATTCTGCAACTTATATCAATCACGGTGAAATCACCATTATTGAACCAAAAGATTTATCAAAAAACCTGTATGTTGTTGTTCCATACGAAGAATCTCAAACGGGTTGGGAATGTGGTGTTTCAGATTTAATTTCTTTAAATGAAGTTAAAAATACTCCAAATAAAAGTCAAAATACTATTAACAATGGAGCCTATTTAAAAACATTAAGAATTGCCATTGCCACAACGGGCGAATTCACTTCTGCCAATGGAGGAGTGGCAAATGCCTTAGCCAGAATCAATGGTTTACTGACCGTCGTGAATGCTGTTTACATTTCAGACCTTGCCATAAAATTTGAATTAATTGCGAATAATACTGCCATAATTTTTACGGACGCTAACACCGACCCTTTCACACCAACCGCAAATTATTCGCCCAACGACTCCCAAATGGCATTTGATGGATTTGATACTAATAATATTTTGCCATACAGTAGTTATGACATCGCTCATACAATTCATGCCATTCCAACAACGAGTACCAGTATTTCAAGCGGAGGAGTTGCTGGTCTTGGTGTGGTATGCAATTATTTCAACAAAGCTCGTGGGTGGACTCAATACACCGCCAATAACACAAATACCAGCATAAATTCATTAGTTGGCGGGATATTAACCCATGAATTTGGTCATCAATTAGGTGCAAATCATAACTTTAATGGGCAAGGTGGAAACTGCACATCACAATTAGGCGACCAATTTGAGCCTGGCAGTGGAACAACCATCATGGCGTATAATGGACTTTGTTCCTCAACACAAAATCTTACAGGCAATAAGGATAATTTCTTTCATATTGCCAGTTTGGAAAGTATGCTATTTCAATTGTCATTCACCCCAACTTGTGGAACAAACACAGCCTTGTCCAACGCTTTGCCAGTAGTAAATGCTGGAGCTGATTTTACCGTTCCATCCAATACTCCTTTTTTGTTGAAAGGAACCGCATCCGATGCAAACAATGATCCGCTTTCATATACTTGGGAACAAAAAGATAGAGGAGTTGCACGTGATGCAGGAGCATTGGGGCAGACGAATGGAGTGGGCGGATATGCTGCGGTGAGTAGTAGAAAAGCACCTTTATTTCGTTCAAAACAATCAACAACCACCGCAAACAGAAGTTTCCCCGCTGAGACTTTTGTTTTGAATAATGCTAATAATCCAACTGATAATGAGGGAGAAGATTTATCGGTTGCCAACAGAATTATTACCTTTTCATTAACAGCCCGTGATTATAAAACTGGCGGAGGTGGAACGGTTTCGGATGAAATAATTGTGACCGTTGATAGTTTGAAAGGTCCGTTTTTAGTGATCTCACCCAATACTCCCTTTTCTTGGGGAGCAGGGAGTTCACAGACCGTCACTTGGTCGGTAAATAATACAAATCTTTTAAGCCCCAATATTGACATTTTAATCTCTACTAATGGTGGTTCTACCTATACTAACTTAATTAGCAACACGCCAAACGATGGTTTTGAGGCTATTATTGTACCTGCAACGTTGACCACACAAGGCAGAATTAAGATTGTGAGTAGGAGTAGTTCATCGGCAGAATTCTATGATGTTTCAAATGTAAATTTCTCCATTATAACGGCTTGTCCGACATCAAATGTTGTTTTTTCGAGTAATAAAACGGGACTTTGGAGTGATTTAACGGTATGGAATTGTGGAAGTATTGCTTCTACCCGTCTCCCAAACATAACCGATACCGTAAAAATAAATACTGGTCATTTGGTAACCTTAAACATAAATGCCTCCGTAAAAATCTTAAATTTAATTGGAAGTTTAAATGTGAATGCAGGGAAAATTTTGAGTTATTAAAAAGAGATAATTCCTAATTTAATTGCCTTAATGGCAGTGCCAACCCGAGTTTAGGCACTTATTAGATTGTTTAATAAGTTCTCTGAATAATTTTTATCCTAAAATCTTTGACTGTAGAGATTCCCGAAACAATATCCATTGTGGGTAAATAACTTTCGGGAATCGAAGTCAATATTTTACACTTCTCGAAAGGTTTTTTTACTTTCAAGAAGTTCATACAGAAAATTAAACTCCCTGCAAAAAATTCAATAAATAGTGTACTTATGAATGAAAATGTAGTAAAAAACAGTATTAAGTATCGCATTTTTATGGTCAATAATTGTCAAAATCATCTTTACAAAACCATTTCTAAAAATAAGGTGTTAATTTTGAATAGTGAAAATAAAATCAATGCACTCCTTGAAAAAAGAAGAAAAAAGCGGTCAAATATTTGACGTACAAATACTTAAAAGAATTTACGATTTTCTTAAACCTTATCGTTTGCGATTTTGGGGTTTAGTCTCCATCATCATGGTTTCTGCCTGCGTTGTGCCTCTGAACCCACTTTTAATACGATACACCATCGATAATTACATCGCCCAAGGCAATTATCCAAAGCTCGCCATGATGCTTTTAATTATGATTGGGGTGTTACTATTACAAGGTTTTTTGCAATTCATCAGTGCTTTTACGGCTGGTTGGCTCGGGCAAACTGTTATCCGTGATATTCGGGTCAAACTTTACGCAAAAATCTTAAAACTACGGTTAAAATTCTTTGATGATACGCCCATTGGTCGTTTAGTTACTCGCACCGTTTCGGATATTGAAACGTTGAACGATGTGTTCTCCGATGGTCTGGCGGCAATTGCAGGAGATATTTTACAACTCATTATCATATTTGCTGTCATGTTTTATACCGATTGGCGATTAACTTTGATAACGCTTTCAACGGTTCCTTTTATGGTTGTTTCTACGTATATTTTCAAGGAGTACATCAAAAAATCTTTCAATGAAGTTCGCACAGCGGTGGCTAATTTGAACTCCTTCGTACAGGAACATATCACGGGCATGAACATTGTTCAAATCTTTAATGCTGAGAAAATAGAATACGCTAAATTCTTGAAAATCAACGAAGTACATCGTGATGCAAACATCCGTTCCATTTGGGCGTATTCGGTTTATTATCCTGTGGCGGACGTTATTTTGGCAGCTGGGACTGGTTTAATTGTTTGGTTTGGTTCAAAACAAATTTTGCATACCGACATGACATTGGGAACACTAACGGCTTTCATCATGTTCATGAACTTATTTTTTCGCCCAATCCGTTTTCTCGCTGATCGTTTTAATACCTTACAAATGGGCATTGTTTCAACCGAAAGGATTTTAAAGTTATTAGATTCTGAAGATTATGTGGTTAATGATGGAAATGTTAAAGCAAATTTGAAAGGTCATGTTAAGTTTGAAAACGTTTGGTTTGCATACAACGATGAAGAATATGTATTGAAAGACATTTCTTTTGAAGTGAAAGAAGGTGAAACCATTGCCTTAGTTGGTGCAACGGGAGCGGGAAAATCTTCAACCGTTAATTTATTGAGTCGTTTTTATGACATCAATAAAGGTAAGATTTTGATTGATGACATTAATCTTCAAGAATATGAATTAGATAGTCTCCGCCAGCAAATTGGCGTGGTTTTGCAAGATGTATTTTTATTTTCCGATACAATCGAATATAACATAACATTGGGCGATAAACGAATTACAAAAGAACAGGTAATTGAAGCCGCAAAATTAGTGGGTGCTCATGAATTTATTGAAAGATTACCCAATGGATATGATTATAATGTCATGGAAAGAGGAGCAACTTTATCGGTTGGGCAACGCCAATTAATCTCGTTTGTGAGAGCATTGGTGCATAATCCGAAGGTGATTGTCTTGGATGAAGCAACCTCTTCGGTGGACACTGAAACTGAAGAAATGATTCAGAATGCTATTAGTAAATTGATGAAAGGGCGTACAGCAATCGTAATTGCCCATCGACTTTCAACGATTCAAAATGCCAGTAAAATTTTGGTTTTAGACAAAGGAGAAATAAAAGAATCAGGAACTCACGAAGCGTTATTGGAAAAAGATGGTTGGTATGCTGATTTGCA
>JANXML010000341.1 GCA_025354645.1 Arcicella sp.
ATTGATAAATACCTTTTTCTGAGCGTGTTTTTCAACTCGATACCAAGGCAACCAAGCACTAAATTTACCGTTTTTATTGGTTATCAACAGGACAAGTTCTTTGCCCAAAGGATTAATTTCATATTCAAAATACAAAGGTGAAGTAGGCACAGGATGCAAAAATACCTCAAACACATCAGCATCATAAAGGTCATCGCCATCGTGTTGGAAATTAGAAGTAATTTTAGAATCATCCCCCTCAAAAAGTACATAAACGCCTGTTTGTGAGTACATTATCTTAAATTGAGTTTTGTCTTCCTTCCCGCCACTATCAATTTTAGTTAAACAAGTCCAAGCAGTTTTTTGCCATTCAGGGTTATTACCTTTGCCCGTTACCGTGAAATCAATGCACCGTTTTACCAACAAAGAACTATCAGTTTGTGCAACCGTCTTTGCGGTAAATGATTGGTAAAAAATGATGGCAATTAGCAAAGTATATTTTCTCATATTGATAATGTTTAACGTAAAATCATTTATACGATAATTACTTCTTTATCTCAAAATACTTCACCTCAACCCCCAAATTATCAAGCAATTGATGCGTTCTTTCAGGACGTGCATCCGTAATAAAAACCTGCGAAAAAGTGCCATCAACCATCATATTGATCAATTGCTGAATACGGCGGTCGTCAAGTTTATCAAAAATATCATCTAATAATAGGAGAGGAGGGAAGCTTTTCACTTTGGTAAGCATCTCAAACTGAGCTAATTTCAAGGCAATCACAAACGATTTTTGTTGCCCTTGCGAACCAAATTTGCGGAGTGTAAAACCATTGATTTCAAAAATAAAATCATCTTTGTGACTGCCAATTGTTGTGCGTTGAGCCGCCAAATCTCGCTGACGATTTCTTCTGAAAACCTGAGCAAAATTCTCTGCCCCCGCTTCTGATTCATAAATCATTTCAACTTCCTCACGAGCATCCGAAAGCGTGCTATAATGCTTCTTGAAAATCGGCAAAAATTCTGTAATAAACTGATTACGAGCTTTATACAATTTTAAACCAACTTCCACCAAAGGATCTGAATAAACATCCAAAAGCAAATTATCCGTATAATTTCTATCCGCAAATTGCTTCAATAACGAGTTTCGTTGTAACAAAAGCCGATTGTATTGCAAGAGGTTTTCTAAATATTCCGAGTCCAACTGAGCCATTACGCCATCAAAAAACTTACGTCTTTCCTCGCTCCCATCACGTATTACATCCGTGTCATTAGGCGAAAGCATTACCACAGGAAACTTACCAATATGTTCTGAAATTCGTTCATAAGCCTTCTTATCACGAAGAACCGCCTTTTTTTGTCCACGTTGGAGAGAAATTGTGATTAGATGTTCGGTGTTCGATGCGACCGACGCTTCGGTTTGATGTTCGGTCTCCCTTTCAACTTCAAATACTTTGTTACCGAACATCGAAAAACGAACATCGACCATCGAAAAACACCCTTCTACCATCATATACTCCGCCTCATGACTAATACTCAACGCATCTTGATTGGAGATTGAACTTTTCGTTAATGCCAAGAAATATATGGCATCCAACAAATTGGTTTTGCCCGTGCCGTTTTCCCCTACAATACAATTTACCCGTTCCGAAAACTCAAAACTTTTGTATTCATAACTTTTAAAATTAGCTAAACTGATTTTTTGTAAAAACATCTTCGGGTTTGAGACTTTTGTCGTAATTTCGTACTACAAATTAACGCCTCATTCATCGGAATACAAAGGCAAAATTTACATTCAGTAGAAACGATTTATTGGAATGAAGTGTTTTATAGATACTCGTTCATTCACTTAATCACTCATTCACAATTGTAGAAAATGGCAAAGAAAGCTGAAAACAAAGTAAAATACTCGAAAGAAACCTATATGTATTGGTACGAGTCGATGGTGCTTCAACGCAAATTTGAAGAGCGGGCTGGTCAATTATACGGACAACAAAAAATTAAAGGCTTTTGCCATTTATATATTGGTCAAGAAGCCTGTTCGTCAGGAGCAAAATCTGCCCTCAGAGACGGAGACAAATACATCACCGCCTACCGTGACCACGGAATTCCTTTGGCTTTGGGTTCTGATCCAAACACGGTCATGGCTGAATTATTTGGAAAAGCTACGGGTATTTCAAAAGGCAAAGGTGGTTCAATGCACATTTTCGATAAGTCAGTAGGTTTTGTGGGCGGACACGGCATCGTGGGAGCTCAAATTCCGATGGGTGCAGGCTTGGCATTTGCTGAAAAATATAACAAAACGGGTAACTTAGCTATTTGTTATTTTGGCGATGGTGCCGTTCGTCAAGGAGCATTGCACGAAGCCTTCAATATGGCAATGACGTGGAAATTACCCTGTATTTTTGTCGTAGAAAACAATGGTTATGCCATGGGAACATCCGTAGCTCGTACTTCAAACGTGACTGACCTTTACACCATCGGAGAATCGTATGATATGCCCTCTGAATCGGTTGATGCGATGTCGGTTGAGGCAGTGCATGAGGCAGTTTCTCGTGCCGCAACCCGTGCAAGAGCGGGTGAAGGACCAACGTTTTTAGAATTCAAAACGTATAGATATAGAGGACATTCAATGTCTGACCCACAAAAATATCGTACGAAAGACGAAGTTGAAAATTACAAAATGCGTGACCCAATCGAGCAAGTTAAAAAATCAATTTTGGATAATGGCATCGCCACCGAAGAGGATTTATTGGCAATTGATGCTCAAATAAAAGCAAGGGTTGAAGAGTCAGTAAAATTCTCAGAAGAATCTCCTTATCCAGATCCAAAAGAGATTTATACGGATGTTTATGTAGATGAATATGTTTTCCCTGTGGAATAATAAAACTCCCTCTAAAACAAATTTTAGAGGGAGTTTTTATGTGTACCTATGCGATTGCATAGCTTGAATGTTCTCGTGCATACACAGGCAAAAAGCCTAACACAATATCATGCCTATCAACTCCCATTTTGATAAGTTCGATATCCAATAAAATATCAGTCCAATTTTGTTGAATCCAAATCTTATCATCTTTTATATCAAAATGTAATATCGGATTATATACAAATGAATTTCTGTCCCAACCAATCGTAACCACCTGAAAATGATTATGTTTGGTATCAATCAAGGCTTGGTTTTCTAATTCTTTTTGAATAGAAAAGGGATTTTTAGCAAAGTCTTCCACAAACTCTGTTAAAATTTTTTGGTAACGCTCTAATTTTTCCATTGTACGATAATGTCCTCTATTGGATTGTAAATAATGAGCTTAATGTTCTTCCGATTAACTACTTTCTGAATAAATCTTTCTTGAAAATAACCATTCCAAATATTTTCAGGAATAGCCAAGTATAATAATCTTTCGGGAGCAATCTCTTCCAAAGCTAAAAGATAATTATCATATTGACCAGTTGCTTCGTGAAAAGCATGAATAAAAGATGTTTGCACAAAAGTTTTAATTTCAACGACTATTTTTTCTGAATCTTTTTCGGCTGAAATAACTCTCTCTGCACCTAAATCCATTCGGAAAGAAACCCTATCTAAACGAAATATAAACGGGTCATCGGTTATAATCCAGCCATCTTTTTCAAGAGCAATTCTTACAGAATCGTGGTAAATATCTTTTGCCATATCAATACAAATTTAGGTGTTCTATTTTGATTTACAAATTTGAATTCAAATACATTTTACCTCTCAAACAAATCTTTCAACTCAATTTCAGAGTATATTTCTTCCAAATAATAAGCGTTTTGATAATGAGATAATACAGATTTAATTTTGGAAAAATGTACTCAAAAACCAACGATTTCTCCAAAGATAATTTCCAAATAAACCAAAAAAAGAGCCATAACTTTCGTCATGGCTCTTTTCTATGAAGAGAATCCGTTAATTACTTAACTTCAACTTCAGCACCAGCTTCTTCTAATGATTTTTTCAAACCTTCAGCTTCGTCCTTAGAGATACCTTCTTTAACCGCTTTTGGAGCAGCATCAACTAAATCCTTAGCTTCTTTCAAGCCAAGACCTGTCAAGTCTTTCACCAATTTAACTACTGCCAATTTGCTTGGACCAGCAGCTTTCAAGATTACGTCAAATGCAGTTTGCTCAGCAGGAGCTTCAGCAGTATCACCTGCACCAGCACCACCACCAGCTACCATCACAGCCGCAGCCGCAGCAGGCTCAATGCCGTACTCGTCTTTCAAAATTCCAGCTAACTCATTAACTTCTTTTACTGTTAAATTTACTAATTGTTCAGCGAATGCTTTTAAATCTGCCATTGTATTAAGATTTTATTTGTTTTACGAATTTGATTAATTAATTTTTAATTTGGATACCTTTAACAGAATACAATTGATAACTGTTTACTGTTAATTGTTCACTGATTACGCTTCTTTCTCTGAAAGTGTTTTCAAAATACCAGACAATTTTTGTCCACCACTTTGAAGTGCAGAAATAACGTTTTTCGCTGGTGATTGTAACAATCCAATGATTTCTCCAATCATTTCTTGCTTCGACTTCACTGTTTCCAGAGCTGTTAATTGATCTTCACCAATGAACAAACTTCCTTCAATTGAAGCACCTTTGAACGTAATTTTTGTTTTTCCAGCTTCTTTCTTGAAATCCTTGATAAGTTTCGCAGGCGTTTTTGCGTTATCGGGAGAAAAAATAATTCCTGACAATCCCTTGAATACTGTATCATTAAATGCTGAATAATCAACACCCGTAGTTTCCAATGCTTTTGCAATAAGCGTATTTTTTACAACACGATATTCAAAACCTCTTTGGAAACACATTCTTCTAAAATTATTAACTTCTGCAACTGTTAAACCACCTGTATCAGTGATGTAGAAGTTTGGAGTTACTGCGAACTTTTCGCCCAACTCTTTGATGATTACACCTTTCTCTTCTTTGGTCATGATTACAATCCTTTAACGGTTCCTTGGTCAATTTTAACGCCAGGAGACATTGTAGAAGACAGATTAACTGACTTTACATAAGTTCCTTTGGCTGATGATGGCTTCAATTTCAACAACGTGTTGATTAATTCCTGAGCATTTTCAGCGATTTTCTCAGGGGTGAATGAAACCTTACCGATTGAAGTATGAATGATACCTGTTTTATCAACTTTGAAGTCAATTTTACCAGCCTTCACCTCCGTAACAGCCTGTCCAACGTTCAAGGTAACTGTACCTGACTTTGGATTTGGCATTAAACCTCTTGGTCCTAAAACACGTCCCAAACGACCTAATTTTGCCATTACAGTTGGCATAGTGATAATTACATCAATATCAGTCCAACCTTTTTCGATTTGTTGGATGTAGTCATCCAAACCAACGTGGTCAGCTCCTGCCGCTTTTGCTTCCTCCACTTTATCAGGCGTGCAAAGTACGAGAACTCGTACATCTTTTCCTGTTCCATGAGGCAAAGCAACTACGCCACGAACCATTTGGTCGGCTTTACGAGGATCAACCCCCAAACGAACGTCGATATCTACTGAAGAATCGAATTTCGTGTATGAAATCTCTTTCAAAATCTCCGCTGCCTTCGTAAGTGAATACGCTTGGGTTGCATCATATTTTGATTGAGCTTCTTTTTGCTTTTTTGTTAACTTAGCCATTTTTTGAATGTCGTTATCTGTTGTTAGTTAATAGTTAATAAATAATAATTAATAGTTATTTGTTGAGGATGATCCACGCAAGAATAACTGATAACTGTTTATTGATAACTGATAACTGAAAATCAGAATGGTTTTTCTCCTGATACTGTTAAGCCCATTGAACGAGCTGTTCCTGCCACCATGCTCATTGCTGATTCTATGGTAAAACAGTTTAAATCTGGCATTTTGGTTTCAGCAATCGTGCGAACTTGATCCCAAGTCACAGACCCTACTTTTTTCAAGTTTGGTTGTGCTGAACCTAATTTCACTTTTGCTGCTTCCAATAACAAGATTGGTGCAGGAGGAGTTTTTACTACAAATTCAAAAGATTTATCTTTGAAATAAGTAATCAAAACTGGAAGGATAACGCCAGGTTTATCTTGTGTTCTTGCATTAAACTGCTTACAGAACTCCATGATATTCAAACCTTTAGAACCTAACGCTGGTCCAATCGGAGGCGAAGGGTTTGCGGCACCACCTTTGCATTGCAACTTAACGTAGCCTGCTATTTCTTTTGCCATTACGGTAAATGTTTAAAATCTTTGAATTGATTTGAGATTTCTCTGCCAATAAGGGTGGAAGCTCCTTATCTGAAATTCCTCGGAGTAACGTGAAGAGATTATTCTGTAACGAAACAATCTGATTTACAGGGTTTTGACAATTTTAAGACTATCAAAAAGAACCTGCTCCATGAAACGGACTGCAAAATTACGGCTTTGTTCTTGAAATACAAAGGGTTGGGTAGGAAATTTTAATAAAACGATCAATTTAGAATGTTTATGAAAGAACGGTTTTAAATATTTGTCCGCTCTCGAATTAATAATATGAACTGTGGTAGTTATAAACTTGCATATTCTTTCGCAAAATAAGTTAAAATCACCTTCGCCCCAGCTCTTTTGATTGATGTTAAACTCTCTACCATCGTTCTTGTGCCATCCAACCAACCATTTTGAGCGGCGGCTTTTACCATCGCATATTCGCCCGAAACATTGTAAGCAGCGATCGGAATATTAAAATTATCATTCAAAGTTTTGATAATGTCCAAATATGCCAAAGCAGGCTTAACCATCAGGAAATCAGCTCCTTCTGCATAATCCAATTCCGCTTCAATTAATGCTTCACGAGTGTTGGCAGGATTCATTTGGTACGTTTTTTTATCGCCAAATTTAGGGGCAGAATCCAACGCATCACGAAATGGACCATAGAAAGCCGAGGCATATTTAGCGGTGTAAGCCATGATACTTGTATTGATAAAACCCTTATCGTCCAACATCTCACGTAAATAACCAATACGCCCATCCATCATATCCGAAGGTCCGATAATATCCGCTCCTGCCCGTGCTTGTGCGAGAGCCATATTTCCTAAAATTTGGAGGGTTTCATCGTTCAAGATATTGCCTTTTTCATCCACGAAACCGTCGTGTCCATCGGATGAGTAAGGGTCCATCGCCACATCCGTCATCAAAGCAATGGCTGGAAATTTATTTTTGATTTGATTAATAGCTTCTAAATATAAACTGCCTTGACGGTGGCTTTCGGTAGCATATTTATCTTTTTTATCTTCTGAAAGTAATGGAAAAAGGGCAATTGAACGAATGCCTAAATCTTCGATTACTTTGATTTCTTCTAATAATTTATCCAACGAATATCTGAAAATATTAGGCATAGATTTCACTTCCGAAGTGAGGTTATTGCCTTCCATGACAAACATCGGATAAATAAAATCATTGACCGAAAGGGTCGTTTCTTCTACCATTGCACGGACGGCTACCGACTGGCGGTTTCTGCGGGGTCTTCTTAACATTATTTAATTTTTAATTTGTACTACAAAGGTACGAACTCAAGCTCCAAAAAAAATAAAATCCTACCTTTGCACCTCATTTAAGAAAATCATGATTTCAGTAGATAATGTAACGGTTGAGTTCGGTGGACGAGCTTTATTTAGTGATGTAACTTTTAACATCAACGAAAAAGATAGAATAGCCCTGATGGGTAAAAACGGAGCAGGGGAATCTACGCTTTTAAAGATTATTGCTGGCAAAGACAAAGCCACGAGAGGGAAAATATCGGCTCCAAGTGATGCCATAATTGCCTATCTTCCTCAACATCTTTTAATGGAAGATGATTGCACCGTTTTTGAAGAAACAACAAAGGCGTTTTCTCAAATATTGAGCATGAAGGCTGAAATTGATGAATTAAACCATCAATTAGGAACCAGAACTGACTATGAATCAGATGCTTATATGAATATTATCGAGCGAGTTTCAGAAGTGAGTGAGAAATATTATTCCATCGAAGAAATAAATTTTGATGCAGAGGTTGAGAAAACTTTATTGGGTTTAGGTTTTCTTCGGACAGATTTTACTCGCAAAACCAATGAATTTAGTGGTGGTTGGCGTATGCGGATTGAACTGGCAAAAATCCTTCTGCAAAACCCCGATTTGATTTTATTGGATGAGCCAACAAACCATTTGGATATTGAGTCGATTCAATGGTTGGAAGATTTTTTGATGAATTCTGCCAAAGCCGTGATTGTAATTTCGCACGATAGAACTTTTGTTGATAATATTACAAACCGAACCATTGAAATCACGATGGGGAAAATTTATGATTATAAAGTAAACTATTCGCATTATCTCCAACTCAGAAAAGAACGTCAGGAACAACAGCGAAAGCAATTTGTTGAACAACAGCGATTTATTGCCGACACCACAGAATTTATTGACCGTTTCAAAGGGACTTATTCAAAAACTTTGCAGGTACAATCAAGGGTGAAAATGTTGGAAAAATTGGATATTGTGGAGGTTGATGAAGTTGATACGTCAGCTCTAAATTTGAAATTTCCACCCGCTCCACGTTCAGGGAATTATCCTGTAATTATTGAAGATTTGACTAAAAAATATAATGACCATGTAGTCTTTAAAGATGCCAGATTGACCATTGAAAGAGGTGAGAAGGTGGCTTTTGTGGGTAAAAACGGAGAAGGAAAATCAACGCTCGTGAAAGCAATAATGGGCGAAATTGATTTTGAAGGCGAAATGAAATTGGGTCATAACTCCATGATTGGCTATTTTGCCCAAAATCAAGCGGCACTTTTAGATGGAGATTTAACGGTTTTCCAAACGATTGATAATATTGCCGTTGGCGAAATCAGGACGAAAATCAAAGACCTTTTGGGTGCGTTTATGTTCGGTGGAGATGATGTTCATAAAAAGGTAAACGTATTGTCGGGTGGAGAAAGAACTCGTTTGGCAATGGTAAAACTTCTCCTCGAACCCGTTAATTTATTGATTCTTGATGAGCCAACCAATCACTTAGACATCAAGACGAAAGACATTTTAAAAGATGCGTTGAAGGCTTTTGAAGGAACAATTATTTTGATTTCTCACGATAGAGATTTTTTAAACGGACTTGCTGAAAAAATCTTTGAATTTGGCAATAAACGGGTTTTAGAGCATTTTGAGGACATTAATGGTTTCTTGAGGAATAAGAAATTAGAGAATTTGAAGGAGATTGAGCGGAAGGGAAAATGATGTTTAGTTATTTTGTTCGGCACGTTGTAGTCTGTGTCTTCACAGACTACCA